>JARRLC010000113.1:0-8276 GCA_037387425.1 Alphaproteobacteria bacterium | reverse complement strand
GGAAGCTGCCGTGCCTGCTGAGGAAGCTCCCGCCGAAGCTGCTGCGCCTGCTGAGGAAGCACCCTCCGAGGTCGCCGCTCCAGCGGAGGTTTCGGAAGCCGCCGCGCCTGCTGAGGAAGCCCCCGCTGAGGCGGCTGCCGCCGCCGAAACCAAAACCTCGGAAACCGCTTCCGAACCCCAAGCGGAGCCAGAAAAAACCGCTGAGGCAAAAGAAAATTCGGAGGTTGAATTTGTTCGGGAAAAAGATATCAAGCCCGAAGAAAAGCCAGAAAAACCAGCAAAGCGCGGCTTTTTTGCCAGGTTGTTTGGCGGATCTAACTAAATACGCAAATATTGGGCGAGCGGGGCTTTTACCTGCTCGCCGAGCTATATGTTATTCTTCCTGCTCTCTCCTGAATAGGGGAGGGCAGAGGCTTTTGCGCCCCTTACTTCTTTCTCATATCTTTTATCCCAGCATAACCCGTTTCCAGGTTGGAACAGGGCGAACACGCTTGCGCAAGCTACCTTGTGTTTCCTGTCTGCTTGGCGGCGGGCTTGCCTCATTGCGGCATTCCCACATAAAAAACATCAACACACCGAAAGGGACCGTTCATGGCAGCAAACACTTCCCCGGCCTCTCCCATTGATGCAACAACGCTGGTATCGCTTGCAGCCGCCGCCGCCAACGCTGCCGGGACGCTTCTGGACAGTGCGCTTAGCGGGGCACGCGCGGACTTTGTGAGCGCCGGGAAGGTCGAAGCGGCAGCGCTTGACCGCGAACAGCACCGCGCTCACGGGTTGGCGTGGCTCGCCACCTACGCCGAGGCCATTAAGCAGACTGCCGACTACGCACAGCGTATGCAGGGCGAAGGCCGCTTCGGCGAAATCGAAACGCTTCTGGTGCAAGTGGCGCTGGGTGAATATACCGCGCAAATGCTTGGCGGCATCCCGATGAGCCAGTTGGAATTCATCCGCCTGGACGAATTGGGGCTCTCGTCTGAAGATCAGGCCGCGTTTGCCCAGGCCACACAGAGCTTGCGTCTTGGTGGAAACACGCCCACAACGCGCGCCCGCATCACCGAGTTGATGACCAGCCAGCACGGCCACGACATTTTCGGCGATGGCGGCCTGGATGAAACGCTGGAAAGCATGCGCTCGGAAATGCGCCGTTTCGCTGTGGCCGAGGTCGAACCCTACGCGCATGGCTGGCATGAGGCGAACGCCTATATTCCGCTGGAAGTCATCGCGAAGATGAGCGAGTTGGGCGTGTTCGGCCTCACCATCCCGGAGGAATTTGATGGGCTGGAACTGGGCAAGGAGTCTATGTGCTTGGTGTCGGAAGAGCTGTCGCGCGGGTATATCGGCGTGGGCTCGCTTGGCACGCGCTCGGAAATCGCCGCCGAGTTGATCATGGGGGCGGGTACGTCCGAGCAAAAAGCCGAGTGGTTGCCGCGCATTGCGTCGGGAGAAGTTCTGCCTACGGCGGTGTTCACCGAGCCGAATATCGGTTCCGACCTCGCCTCGCTGAAAACGCGCGCCGTCCGTGATGGCGATGTCTACCGTATCACGGGGCAGAAAACCTGGATCACGCATCCGGTGCGCGCCGATTTGATGACCGTGCTCGCCCGCACCGATCCGAACGAAACGGGGTATCGCGGGCTTTCCATGTTCCTGGCGGCGAAACCGCGCGGCACTGATGACGATCCGTTCCCGGCTGAAGGCATGAGCGGCAGCGAGATCCACGTCATCGGATATCGTGGCATGAAGGAATATGAGATTTCGTTCGATAATTTCGAGGTTCCAGTTTCCGGGTTGTTGGGCGGCGTGGAAGGCCAGGGTTTCAAACAGCTCATGCAGACATTCGAGGCCGCGCGCATCCAGACAGCGGCGCGGGCGGTGGGCGTGGCGCAATCCGCACTTGATCTTGCCTTGCGTTATGCCACTGAGCGCGCGCAATTCGGTAAGCCGATTATCAGCTTCCCACGCGTCTCGGATAAAATCGTGATGATGGCGGCGGAAACGCTGATCGCGCGGCAGATCACCTATTTTGCGGCGCGCCAGAAAGATCAGGGCAAGCGTTGCGATCTGGAAGCGGGGATGGCCAAGCTGCTTGCGGCGCGCGTCGCGTGGGCAGCGGCGGATAACGCCGTGCAGGTTCATGGCGGCAATGGCTTTGCGATGGAATATCCGGTAAGTCGCGTGCTGTGCGACGCTCGCATCTTGAGCATTTTCGAAGGCGCGGCGGAAATTCAGGCGCAGGTGATCGCGCGGCGGCTTTTGGAGACGCGAAAATAATTTTTTACTTTAAGGTCTCGCATTAAGCATCTTGCTTGATCTTTCAGTGTGTCACAGCGATGATGTATTTTGGCCTTTACGGCAAAGATGATGCGAATGTGACAAGAATAACGGGAGGAGCGATGAGCGATAACGATCCAATAACCTTCCGCCCGGCAGGAAAAGCCGTCAGCCAGCCGGGCGTGCATGTCACCGCGAACGGGCGCCTTCCGGTCGTTAGTTTTAGCCGTTACGAACTCAACCAGATTTTCTCCATTTATGGCCGCCGGGTCGCCGAGGGCGAGTGGCGGGATTACGCAATCGATATGCTGGGCGATCGCGCCGTATTTTCGGTCTTCCGCCATGCTTGCGACCAACCGCTTTACCGAATTGAGAAAAATCCCCGATTGGCTCGCCGCCAGGGCGCTTATTGCGTGATTGCGGCGTCAGGCGGTATTTTGAAACGCGGGCATTCGCTCAACCGGGTGTTGGGTGTGTTTGACCGCGCCAGGCTGCATATCGTAGGGGTGTAGCGCCTTGCGGTGGTTGGCGGAAGTAATTGTATAGACGTCGTTTTTGTCGTGCCATCGGGTTATTTGCGGTCCAGCGCGCGGATGATCTCCCGTGCCGCTGCTTCGCAGTCGTTCGCCGCCATGATGGCCGAGACCACCGCCACGCCATCAGCGCCTGCTTGCGCAAGAGGGGCGGCGTTTGTGGCGTCGATACCGCCGATGGCCATTACCGGCTGCGGAGCTTTGCGGCATAGCGCGGCGAAGCCGTCCACGCCCAGCGGCGTTGAGGCGTCGGCCTTGGTCGTCTGCGCATAGGCTGGCCCTACACCTAGATAATCGGCCGCCAGCGCATCGGCTCGGGTAATTTCGGCTTCCGAAGTGATTGAAAGTCCGAGGATTTTCTCAGCCCCCACGAGCGCACGTACCGCTTCCACCGGCATATCAGTTTGCCCCACATGCACGCCGTCCGCATCCACCGCCAGAGCGATGTCTACGCGGTCGTTGATGATGAGCGGTACGCCAAGAGGCGCAAGCAGCGCTTTCAACGCACGCGCTTCTTCAAGAAATGCCCGCGTTGTTGCGTTTTTTTCGCGCAGTTGCACCATGGTGGCTCCGCCTTTCAGAGCGGCTGCAGTCACATCCAGAAGCGAACGCCCGCGCGCAAGGCCGCGGTCTGTGACGACGCACAGCCGGTATATGTGCGGGGGACGGTTGAGAACGTGCGTTTGACTCATGCCACGACTTTCAGCCGGGCGGTGATGTCGGCGCCTTCAACAGCGGCGAGTTGGTCCAGGAAGCGCACGCGGAAACTGCCAGGCCCGACGAGAGCGCCGCCTTCCGCCGCCATTTCGCCCACGACGCCATAGATCGCGATGGCTGCCGCAGCTGCCTGGAATTTGTCGTCAGTAATCGCCACGAACGCCCCGGCGGTTGCCGATAGCGCACATCCAATCGCAGTGACGCGTGTCATCAGCGGGTGACCGTTCGCCAGCCGCACCAGCCGTGTTCCGTCGGTTATGATGTCCACCTCGCCGGTAGCCGCCACGACGCATTGAAAATGCGAGGCGAGCGCTGCTGCGAACCCTTCGGCCTCCTCGGTGGAATTGGCGGCATCGACGCCCTTTGGAGCGGCGTCTACGTCTGTAAGTCCGGCGAGCCGCGCCACCGCGAGAATTTCCGAGGCGTTGCCGCGAATCAGGGTCGGATAATGCCGCAGCAGCCGTGTCACCGCGTGGTTGCGAAATGTGGTAGCGCCAACGCCTACAGGGTCGAGTATCCATGGTTTTTGCTGCACGCTGGCGGCTGTCGCTGCGACCTCCATGCTTTCCACCCATTGAGAGGAGAGCGTTCCGATGTTGATGGTCAGCGCAGAGGCAATACGGACGAACTCTTCCACTTCCTCGCGGGCGTGCACCATGGCTGGCGATGCGCCGATGGCCAGAAGCGCGTTCGCGGCCAAATCCATGGAAACAAAATTGGTGATGTTTTGCACGAGCGGGCGCTGCTGCCGGAGCGTCTCCAGAAGCGAGGCTGTGAAAGCCGCCGTTTCGTTAGCCGATAGTGTATCCACGGTTATGTAGTCCTTTCCTGCAAAAGCGCCGTTTTTTTCAAAACGCTTGTTGGGGCGCATATTATGTGCGTAAACGGGTAGAACATTCTAGTATTTGATGATGGCATGATGTCTCATGCTGCTTATTGCGCAGAGCGGGTGTTATGGCAAGACAACAAGCGCTGGAAAGACTGATTATAGGCATTTCCGGCGCGTCAGGTGTGATCTATGGCATACGGTTGTTACAGATTTTGCGCCATAGCGGCCTTGGCGTTGAAACACATCTTGTGATGTCGAAGGCCGCCGGGTTGACGCTTGCCTGCGAGACCGACTTTTCGCTCGCCGAAGTGCACGCGCTTGCCGACAAAGTTTACGCCATAGATGATATGGCCGCGCCTATCTCCAGCGGTTCGTTTCGCACGGAAGGCATGATTGTTGCGCCATGTTCAATGCGCTCCATGTCCGAGATCGCGATGGGCGCCACGACCACGCTTCTAACGCGCGCCGCCGATGTTGTGCTGAAGGAACGCCGCCGCCTGGTGTTGATGGTGCGTGAAACGCCACTGCATACCGGGCATCTGCGCACCATGACAATGCTTTCCGAGATTGGAGCTATAATTGCGCCGCCGGTTCCTGCGTTTTATTCGCGGCCCAGCACGCTTGAGGATATGGTAGGCCATACCGTGGGACGTGTGCTTGACCTGTTCGGCATGGATGTTGACACCACGCCGCGCTGGGGGGAGTAGCCTGATCATCGCTTATGCGGAGAATTTCAGCGGGCGATAAATTAGGCGCGGGGAAGTGTCACAATCTGCCCATTTTCCACAGCCAGCACCAGCTTTCCGGTTTTCAGCGCCAGTGCGTCCTCGCCGAAGAGCTTGCGCCGCCAGCCATGCAGTGCGGGCACGTTGGCGTTATCGTCCACGGCGATTTTGTCGAGATGGTCGGATGTGGCGATGAGCTTCGCGGCGACATCATGCCGGGCGGCAACGGCCTTCAGGAGTACCCGGAACATGTCGGCGATGGCGACAGCGGCAGGCGGCAACGGTTGATTGATTTCCAGCGCGGGCAGGCTATCCACCGGACGGGCGAGCGCGGTCTTGACGACTTCGACAAGCTCGCGTCCGCGTGCTGAGCGGGCGAAACCGTTATGCACGGTGCGCAACTGGCTGAGTTCTTCGAATGTCGTGGGCTTCTGGTTGATGACATCGTAAATCATATCATCTTTGATGACGCGCGCGCGCGGTACGTCCTGCGATTGGGCGGCCTGCTCGCGCCATGCCGCCACTTCGATGAGAATGGCGAGTTCCGCAGGTGTGCGGGCCCGCATTTTCATGCGCTTCCAGGCGTCCTCCGGTTCAACTTTGTAATTGGAGGGGGCGATAAGGTCGGCCATTTCCTCGGCCACCCAGTCGCTGCGCCCGGACTCTGACAGCTGTTCGCTGAGTTTCTGGTAGACGCCTCGCAGGTGGGTGACATCGCCCAGCGCGTAGTGAAGCTGCTTTTCGGTGAGCGGCCTGCGCGACCAGTCAGTGAAGCGCGAGCTTTTGTCGAGGTGCTTCTTGAGGAGCTGTTTGACAAGCGATCCGTAACTGGCGGCCTCGCCGAAACCGCAGACCATGGCCGCGATTTGTGTGTCGAACACCGGCAGCGGAATGATCCCAGCGAGCTTGAAGATAATTTCTATATCCTGCCGCCCGGCGTGGAAGACTTTCGTGACATCTGGGTTCGCCATTAGCTCAAAGAACGGCGCAAGGTCTATGTCAGCGCTAAGTGGATCGACAACAGCTTCCACCTCCGGTCCAGCGAGCTGAACCAAGCACAGTTGCGGCCAATATGTTGATTGCCGCATGAATTCTGTATCGACGGTGACGAAATCTGCTTCGGAGAGTTTCTTGCAGGTTTGTGCGAGTACGTCGGTTGTAGAGACGATAGGAATCAAGTTCATCACCACTTATATATATCAGCTGAGGTGACTTGTCCCGTGTTAACAGCCCCCCTGTGACAACGCGTTTCATCGTCCATAAATGTGTTACAAGTGTTAATACAGATAAGGTCCGCTGCCTGAAATGACAGATTTTTAACTTGTAATAGCGGTGGTCTTTCGGTTATGGCCATAAGTTCCACGCAATAATCATTGACATGGTGTGTTCAATGTTCAGGCGGTTTTTCTTCGTACTTTTGGGGATGCTCATGGCTTCTTCCACGCTGCCATCTGCAGGATATGCAGTTGGCCCAAAAATCACTCATACGACGCTTGCTAACGGTTTAGAAGTGGTCGTTATCCCCGATCACCGTGCGCCTGTGGTAACCCACGTTGTGTGGTATCGTATCGGCGCCGCCGATGAGCCGATGGGGAAATCTGGCATCGCTCATTTTCTTGAACACCTCATGTTCAAAGGCACGGAGAAAATCGCGCCGGGTGAGTTTTCCAAAATTATCGCGCGCAATGGCGGGCAGGACAACGCCTTCACCTCGCAGGATGTAACGGCTTATTTCCAACGTGTAGCGGCAGACCGTTTAAAGCTTGTGATGGAAATGGAAGCCGACCGCATGGTAAATCTGCGGCTTAACAAAGATGACGTGAATAACGAGCGCAAGGTGATCCTGGAAGAACGCCGCAGCCGTGTCGATAACGACCCCAGCGGTATTATGTCGGAGCAGATGGGAGCAGCGCTTTATCTTGCGCATCCTTATGGCACTCCGCTTATTGGTTGGGAACACGAAATGGAAGGGTTAGCGCGCGAAGACGCGCTGAAGTTCTACAAACGTTATTACGCGCCGAATAATGCTATCCTGGTTGTGGCGGGCGATGTTGAACCTGACGACGTTATCAAGCTCGCTAAGGAAATTTACGGTCCTCTTCCTGCGACCAAGCAATCGCTGACACGCAACCGCATCAAGGAGCCGGAACCCAAAGCTGCTCGCCGTGTCGTTTTGAAAGATGAGCGCATAGCCAAGAAAAGCCTTTCGCGGCAATATCTTACGCCCAGCTATCGCACCGCTGAACCGCGCGAAGCCGAGGCGCTGGAACTTTTGTCAACGATCATCGGATCAAGTGGCACCGGACGGCTTTATAAAAAACTCGTCGTGGAAGAGAAAATTGCGAATTCGGCGGGAAGCTGGTACTCGGGCAGCGGTATGGATTCAGGGAAAATCGCGTTTTACGCAGTCGCCTCGAAAGACGTATCTTTGGATAAAGTTGAGAAATCCATGGATGCTGTGATTGATGAAGTTGTCAAAGATGGCGTGACAGAAGAAGAACTAACTCGCGTGCGCAACGCCGCAGTCGCTCAGGTCATCTACGACGCAGATAGCCAGTTCAATCTCGCGCGGATGTATGGCTGGGGATTGGCGACAGGCCGCACCATTGAGGATATCAAGCAGCGTGCTGATCGCATCGCCGCCGTGACCGCCGAAGACATCCAAAAAGCAGCACGCAAATATCTCGATATTAAGCGTTCAGTAACAGGCGAGATGATCCCGGTGGGGAAAACTGTTGCGGCTAACGGTAAAGCCGCGGTTCCAGCTTCGTCGGACATCATGCATTGAGGACGTATCAATGGTTACTCATAACAATCCATGGCGTTACGTCCGCAGTGCGCGGAGTATCGTTAGTGTCGCCATCGCGTGGCTTTTCATTGCAGCATTTTCTACCGGACCAGCACAAGCTATGAAAATTCAAAAAGTCGTAAGCCCAAAAGGTATCGAAGCTTGGCTGGTGGAAGACCACACATTGCCTCTTATCGCGATGCAATTCGGTTTTCGCGGCGGTTGTGCGCAAGACATAACTGGAAAGGCTGGGCTTGCATATTTCGTCTCAGGTATGATGAACGAAGGCGCGGGCGATATCAAAAGCCAAGAATTCCAGGAAAAGCTTGAAAGCCTCGCTATCGGCATGTCGTTCGATGCATCGCGAGATACGATGGTCGGCAGCCTGAAAACGCTCACCAAAAACAAGG
>JARRLC010000112.1:0-8319 GCA_037387425.1 Alphaproteobacteria bacterium | reverse complement strand
CACGAAACGGTGGACGGCGATCATGGCCGGATCGAAACACGCAAATACACCGTGTTCCACGATATTTCCTGGCTCACGGAGCGGCACAACTGGCCGGGGCTGAACGCCATCGTGATGGTGGAGAGCAGTCGCGAAATAGGTGAGAAAATCGAAATGGAAACGCAGGTTTACATCACCTCGTTCAAAGGTGCGGCGGAGCAAATCGCCCCTGCTGTCCGGAGCCATTGGGCCATCGAGAACAGTCTGCACTGGGTGATGGATATGGTTTTCCGTGACGATGACTGCCGGGTGCGGGAGGGAAATGCCGCCGCCAATCCCCGCCTTCGCGGGGACAAGCTTCGTGACGCTCAGGCATATGGCGCATAATCTCGCGCGAAGGGCGCCAGGCAAGATGTCCATCCGCTCAAGGCGCAAAGCCGCTGCCTGGGATGACGAGTATCTTCTAAGCTTCGCCGCCGCTTGAACTCGAAGCAATCGTTCGCGACGCGTTCGATGGATTCGGAGATGCGCGTTGAGCCCGAGGCGCCGGTATCGTCGTCGCGGTGCTGCCGCTATTATTCACGAAGGGGAGTGGACTTCAATTGTTCATCCAAACCCTTGACGCCAGCTTCGAGGTGGGGCGGGACCGGCGGTTCATGGCTTGCAAGACTTCTGGCAGAAATGCCCTTGGCAGCCGCCGCTCGTGGCAGCTCGACACTGGCGGCCATCTTTCCCCTTCCCCCACCACGATGAACGGTGCCTACCTTGTTGTCGTGGGCCATTTCGCGCATTTCAGAGGTAATGATGCGTTTTATTTTATTGTTATCGCTTCTATTGGCGGGTTGTGCGACTGGACCGCAATATACAGATATTCAGGCAAATATTCATCCCGTTGTACCTAACAAGAGGCGTATTTATTTCTATAGAACAGCATGGCCTTCTGCAGTTGGGATGCAACCTGTAATCTATGTAAATGGGAAAGCAGTCGGGAAATCTCAACCTGATGGATTCTTTATTATTGATGTTGAACCGGGAAATGTAAGAGTTGAAATAGAGAAATCCGTATGGGAGGAAAATATAACGGCGCTTGCGCGCGAGGCTTCAACGGGAATCTCGCCTAAACGGCGTGTGTGGGACAAATCTCTTAATTTTGTCATCAAACCTCGTCAAACACTTTGATATTGAAACATCGGCTAATTTTGGAGACAAAAATATAGATGTTGGGCTTGTAAAAGACGAACGCGCTCGAAAGCGTTTAGGTGCGCGAAAGTTTACGAACCCCACTACGATCCAACGTTAAGTGGCCGACACGAAGCGCAGGGTAGCTGCCCAATTTCAGCCACCGAAGACAGACTTTTTTGATTAATGTGTCGGCCGTTAGGCTCCATTGGCCGGTTGTCTCCCAACAGTGCGGCCAGTCATCGTGAGACCATCGTACATATTAAGGCTGAGGAGTATGATGTTCACAAGCCCCGCCATGAGTTCAAGAACCTGCACGGCATAGAAGATAGTATCAAACTCGCCGGCACTCGCCTTGGAAGCAAGGAACAGCGCTGCGGGAATGAGAATTAAGAGGCCGTTGGTGGCAATGATCGGCATGCGCTTCAGCTTCGCGCCGATAATTTTACCCCGCTTCCCTTTCGCTAACGTAATTCCCGAGCCTCCCGCTGCTGCAAGCGCTGGAATTAGCAAAATGAAGCCCCATGGTATGGCCGTCTTGACAACGGCAACTGTAGCCTGGGAGGCAAACAGCTCGCTGAGAGCTGTCGAGAGCCAGAAGATTGCGATTGTAAGGATTGCAAGTGCACCGGCTACTGGATGGATTATTTTGAGCATGACTTTCTTTCCTTCCTACGCGCTAGCGCTGGTTAGGCAACACAGATGTTTGGAATCGCAACTTTCTGGAAGAGATGCGGGGCGGCAACGGCGGAGGACGGATAGGCAGAAAGTTTTGCCATAAATTCTGGATGTTTAAACGCCATTCTAAAGGCAGCGGTTGTTTCCCACACGGCATAGTTCAGATAAGCCGGGCTTTCGCCGATTGCACGATGAAGTTGTGTTGAGATGAAACCTGGCTGCCGCTTCATGAACGCCGCATCGTCGTGCCAGACCTTCAAGAAGTTCCACTCGTCCGCTTTATCGAGCGTGAAGAGGTTCACCAGCACAACGGGTGAAGCTTCGACAAGAAGCTGTTGTTCAATAGGAAAAGCAGGGTCCATTGGCCGCAATGGCAGCATGACAAACACCACTCAATATGGTTATATAATGCCAATTCGGTAATATAGAGACAATCATATTGACATTATGATGTCAATACTAATCCATGATGACACATGAATACGACAACACGAACGCTTGCTGGTGATGCCGTAACCGACCTCGTTCTTGACCTGTTCAGGCTTAACAACAAGGTTTTAACCGCAGGAGACCGATTGGTGGCACAGCTTGGCCTCACAAGCGCCCGCTGGCAAATCCTCGGCGCCATCGTTGAGGCTGAACGCCCTGAACCTGTTGCGTGGCTTGCTCGTGATATGGGGGGCAGCCGCCAAAACGTGCAGCGGATCGTTAACGACCTGGAAAAGGAAGGACTTGTCGAATTTCAGCCCAATCCTCACCATCGCCGGGCGCAACTCGTCGTTTTGACTGACAAAGGGCGAGAGACATTCGACGCAGCTATGCGCTTAGAGGCTCCGTGGGCCAACAACCTCGCGGACGGACTTTCGGTTGCGGACATTAAAACCGCGCATCGCGTAATGGTGGCGCTGCGGGAAAAATTGGAGAGCGACGGTAACCACGAAGAGTAAGCCAAGCCACTTATGGCGGGCAAATCCGTCCAGGTGACAAATGGAAATATTAGTGGCTCATCGAACGCTTACAGTTACTCTGGGTGAGCATCCGTTTCTCAGAAATCTGAAGCGTGACGATGACTTGTACTTCTGCAAGTCCCTCAGCAAGGGGCGCATTTTCCTCCAGCGTAATAGTTCGCTACCGTTTTCGTGCGATGAACGCGAAATAGTGTGCAAGATATCAATAACCTATGGCGCCAGCTTCACAGCGGGTCGAGAGCGGCAGTTCGCTGTACGCCTAATAGGCGTCGGCAGACTCTTCACATGCAGACATTTAAGTCTCAATCAAACAAATTGCGCGCTCATGGAGCCAGAACTTATCCTCCTTTGGAAGACTAAAATTGGCCGCTTGCTGAGATGAGGGTTACGACTGTTCCCCTTAAGTTCATTTTTGGCCGGTTCACCGACTCAACAGCTTCACCGCATCGAGTGAACCTTTGCCACAGTTTTTTTGCTCCGGACATGCTCCTGCAACCGGTTTTACGGCTGCTTTAACCATCATCTCTTCGATCACGTTCGGATTTTTCCGGAGCTTTTCGTCGTGTGAAATAGCCAGAGCGATTGCGGCGGAGACATGCGGCGCCGCCATGGATGTGCCTTCGTAAGCGGCAACGCCCATCGGATTTTTCTCCGTAGGCGCAACCAAGCTCCAGATCCCATCGGCCTCGCCATCTTTGTCGTCGTCGCGTTTAAGGTTTCCTCCTGGCGCCATGATTGTAACGGCGCCAAAGTTCGAGTAAGGCGCCAGATACCCCCGTTGATCGCTTGCCGCGACGGAAATGACGCCCGCACATCCCCCTGGGGTCACTTTCTTAACGTCCAGGGCATCGTTACCTGCGGCGACAACGACTGTTACCCCCGCCTGACGCGCATCATTAATCGCGTTGATGAGATTGCCAACGTTTTCCGGACGGCAATCCAAGACTCCGCCGAGGCTCATGTTAATGATATCAGCGGGATTCTTGTTGTCGGGTACGTCTGCGACTGTCAAACCGGCAGCCCATCGGATGGCATCACTGATATCCGCAATGCTTCCCCCACAGCGCCCCAGCACGCGAACCGGCACAACTGAAACCTCCCAGTTCACACCGGCAATGCCTAATCCATTGTTTGTGGCTGCGCCGCCTATCGTGGCTGCAACATGGGTTCCGTGCCAGGAAGACGGGTACGGCGAACAAGCGTTGCCAGCATCCGTTGCGTCGGCGTCCCGCCCGTCTCCGTCTCCAGCGGTTGTCTCATTGCTGATAAAGTCATAGCCTTCGAGAACGTTTCCGGATTTTTCAATGTCGGGATGCTTGAACAGCATGCCCGTGTCGAGAACAGCAACAACGATTTGCTTGCCACCTTTGGAAATCGACCAGGCGCCAATCGCATTCATGCCCTTTGGGGGAGCGAGATAGTCCCAGTGGAGACCCCGTTGAAATATGGGATCGTTGGGACCAGAGGTCAGGTTCCTTTGCGTTGCATTCGCCGGTCCAAGTTGATTTTTCAGCAAAACGGGTTCGCGAATGACGCTTCGATAAGATTTAAATATCCAGTTGGGGTGAGCATATTCGACAGTACTATCCGATTTCCGGATATCCTCGGACATCTCTTTAAGAATTGTCAGTTCCTCCTGCTTTTGAGGCTTAATGCCCCTTGTCGTCAGGATATTCAGTTTAAGTTTGATCTCTTTGTTGCCGATTGGCTTAGCGGTAATGCTTTTTGATCCGCCGCCTCTCGTTGTAAAACCACCGCTTTCTTCCTTGGTTTGCAGTTCTTGGAGCGCATCTTGCCGCGCCTTCTCCGACTTGAAGCCGATGATAAGCTCACCAGGAACAAAATCGGGTGTGTTTTCTTCCGCAAAAGACGGCAAGCTTATGAAACAAAGGCAATAAAACGCCAGCATCAAGCGCAAAATATATCTGCTGAAAAACATTGCGTACCTCCTAATACTCATAGTCTGCAACAGATGAAAAACCTATCGTCCGCCTTCTCCAACTAGGATAAACGGCGCCCAGATCGCCGGATGGGCCGCCACGCCGCCCTTCGCAATCAGCGACTTGAGAGACCGCCGCAACGCTTCCGCGCGGCCAATATTCGCGTCCGTCTTCATCGCAGAGAATGCGCCCGTCGTAATCTCAACGGCGGCGTCCGAATTCACAGCCCAGTGCGAAACCAGAAGCGAACGCGCACCCGCATAGAAGAACGCGCGGGTGAGCCCCGCGAGCGCCTCAGCGTCCTCGGAATCGCCGGCTGCCGTATTGCAGGCCGACATCACCACCCAGTCAGCGTCGAGTTCGAGCTGAGCGGCTTCCGACGCCGTGAGCAGACCATCGTCTTCCTCGGTGGGGTTTTCGGGCGGGGTAAACATCAGCGAAGGTTCCGCCCCGTTCAGATCACCCGCCACGAGTCCATGGGTGGCGAAATGCAAGATGCGGTAGTCCTTTAATTGCCGGGATGCGCTCAGTTTCTTGATAGCCTGCTCGGTCATGCGGCTGCCGAGCCAGAGGTCGCTCCCCGCTCCGAGATTGTGGGCAACGGTGCAAAGTTCATCGGCCGTTTCGGGCAGCGGTGTCTGCCTGCGCAGCGCGCCGGTATCAGCGACCGAACCGTTGAAGAACGCCCCCGTGGGGACCTCAAGGGAGCTAGGCGCAGCGGAACGAATGCCGCCCTGCTCCTTTGAAGGCGGGCGGCACTGCTGGCGCTCCCGTGCTGCTTTTGCACGCGGATCGTCGTCGCCATTGCCATCAAGCAGAGGGTTGCCAAAGCCAGCGAACGGACGGGCGGCTTTGGACTTCCCGCCCCGCTTGCGCAGCGTCTCAAGACTGGGAACGGACGGCAGAATGGTAATCGCCTGCTGAACGCCCAGCCAGGATGCCATGCGATAGGCATCTGTCCGGCTGCGAGCTTTTTCCGGCGCCTTCGTCACCATGACTTCGAACGGAAGCTGGGTCAGCGCGCCCGAAGGCACGATCAGGAGTTCCTTGCCGCTGGTCAAATCCTTGATGCTGCCAAAGAGCGCCTGATAAAGCTCGTGCGAGCGCACCAGATCGAAGCGCGGCATACGGGTCGGGGATGGCGCCTTATCCGTCAGCGCCAGGCATTGCTTGCGTTTTTCCGCTTGCGCGCGCTTACGTTTACGCTCCGCCTCCGTTCGCTCCGGCCAGGATGACGGGTCGATCCATCCCGACATATCGAGCCCGCAGCGCAGAGCAGCGACATGATCACGCAGCTTCTGGTCGGAGATCGGCAGTTCCACCCATTTGACCTGCTCGCGCGTTATTGCCCAGGCATAGACCGCATCGCCAAGCGTGTTCGTCTTACCCATAGCAAGGAACTGCACCAGAGCTTCGTTCGGGTGCAACAGAGCCTGAGCCCGCGCGATGAAGAGCGGTTCGGGGTTGGCGAAGGCCACGTAATCCGGGAATTCGCTGTTGAGCTGGGCCTCGATCTCCTTGAGGCGGGGTTCGATCCGCGCCAATTCTTTCTGAGCGATTTCTGACGCGCCTTTTTTCCCGGTACTCCACGCCTTAACCAGCCACCGCCGCACGCTCTCCTGCCTGGTCACCAATTCATGCTGCTCACGGATGAGAGCGCCCAGACGGTCCTTACGCAGGCCAAACCGCCGCGCAGACCACGCGAGCGCTGCGGCGGCCTGGGATGTTGTTGCCCGCTGCGCCATGCCGAAAGCTTCCTCGCGCAAATGTGGATCGTTGCGGTCGGCGCGATAGGCCATTTGCGCATTCAGGAGGAGGTAATTCATCCTGCCTACGAAGGCATAGCGCGCCGCACGCTTCGATGTCCGTGCCGCCCGTCTGACGCTGTAGACGTTGTATGCAGATGCTTGCCTTATCTCCTGCAACGCCCTTTTCCAGTCATTCTGCTCCCCGTGCAGGATTGCTAGATTACCCCACACTCCTGCAACTTCAGGATGATCCTTGCCATAAGCGGCTTCCCAAATCGTAATCACCCGGCGCATCATCGGTTCAGCCTCTTCATAACGGCCAACTTCGGAGAGTATCGCCGCCAGATTGCTGAGGTAGACCGCTACTTGCGGATGCTGCGATCCTAAAGACGCTTCCGCTATGGAGAGCGCACGTCGCTGCGACTTCTCGGCCTCGGCATACTTCTGCTGTTGCATCAGCGTTAAGCTGAGACTGCTCAGCCCATTCGCGATCGACGGATGGCCGGGAGGCAACGATTTTTCAAATATCGCCAGTGCGCGCCTCCCCAGCTTCTCGGCCTCGTCCGCTTTATGCGCATCTTTCAAGGTAGCGGAAAGATTGATAAGCGTTTCGGCTACGTCGTTAGAATCAGGACCATGTACCTTTTCATCAATCTCCAGCGCCCGGCGCTGTAGTGTCTCGGCATCGGCCAGGCGGTTCGTATAAGTTAGGAGCATAGCCAGAGCATTGAGCGCATCGGCCGTTTCCTTTTGCTCTGGACCGTGAAATTCTTCCGCCAATTTCACGGCCCGCCGCAAGATGGGTTCAGCCTCCTCGAACTTGCCCATATCGGCAAGAAGCTTGCCCAGTGAACTCAACGCCGTCACGTAAAATTGTTCACGTCCAGGCCCCTTCTTATCCAGAATGGCCATAGCGCGCTGCAAATATTGCTCTGCCTGCGTGAAGCGGCCCTGAATATGCGCCAGGACACCGAGATCACTCAATGTGGTGGCCAAGTCCGGATAATCTGGGCCAAAGGTTTTCTCCTTAAAAGCCGCAACCGATTTGTACAGTTCTTCGGCCTCGCTCAAGCGGTTGGCTCTCAAAAACAGACCCGCGAGATTGTGCCTGACTTTCATGCCAAGAGCGTGGTTCGGATTGGGACCAGCGTCGGCGATAGTAATCGCGCGCCGATACAGGACCTCGGCCTCGGCGAATTTCCGCTCATCGCTGAGGCAATTCGCCAGCCCGTTCAGTGCCGTGTTCAGTTCAGTACTGTTAGGCCCGTGAGCTTTTTCCAGCATTTTCAGCGCACGACGGAACAGAACCTTTGCCTCCTCCCGGCGGCCGGTTTGGCTCAGAAGGTTCGCGAGCGTCCCCATTGAGGAGGCAGCCTCGGGCGAACCTGCCTTTTCCCGGATGGCGAGGGCTTGGCGGAGTAGAGGTTCCGCCTCTGTCCTGCGATTGGTGTTGGTAAAGAGCACGCCCAGAAGCTCAAGGTTTTCCGCCACTTCAAGGCTGTTCTTTCCAAAGGCCGTCTTCCGAATCGCCAGGCTACGCCGCATGAGAGCCTCCGCCTCTTCATATTTGGCGAGCTTCACTTCGAGCATTAGCGCTAAGCTATCGATTGCCTCCAGAACACGCTTGTCGCTGGCGCCGTAAAGCTCCTCCGCAAGAGCGAGCCCCTGGCGGTAGAACGGTTCGGCTTCGGCCTGACGGTTCAGGTATTTGAGGATGGTAGCCTTGAAACTGATGGCAGTCAGATATTCCTCGCTCTTATCGCCGAAACGTGCTTTCGCCGCCTTCCGATACTCGTCAAGCACGGGCAGCATTTCTTCGTATTTCTT
>JARRLC010000111.1:0-8356 GCA_037387425.1 Alphaproteobacteria bacterium | reverse complement strand
CTGCGTTTCTGCTTTCAGATGAAGCGAGAAAAACTTGGCCCGCCAGTCACGTTGAACACGATCAGATCGAAAAGATTAATGCATTCAGGGCGTTGTGTGAAAATAAACTGGTGAAATACTGGGAAGATAAGAAAGGTTTGGCGCTGGATGTAACGAATTCTATCCTGCATCTGATACGCAGGCATCCTCGACCAGGGTTGGTGCGCGCAGATAAGGTTGATTCTTCGGAAACGCTCGCAACTATAACGCGTCTTTCCGAGGAGAATAATAAGCTTGAAGAGGAGTTGCAAAACTTCCGAAACATTCAAAATAAACATCAATTAAGTCAGGACGAAAAAGATATTGTATCTGCTTTGAAGGAAGTGGATATTCTCAGTTACGCCAGAGCACATGGAATGGATACAGACTCTCGTTCCAGTTCTATCAAATGCAAAAAGGTTTCTGTGTTTGATTTAGCATTGCATTTATATATAAACGTTAGTGAATCTTTCTATATTAATGATTATGTTCACATAATTTATAGATATGATAAGGGTGCGCTTAGTGAAATTCACGAAAATTTCGCAACTTTTATGATGAATTCTTTATTGAAGCTGGGAATAATACAAGGCGAGATACATAATAGCAATTTGGACACTGGGTGTCGTTTCACAGATATGGGAAAAAGAATCTTCGAAGCAACGCTTACCCCAAAAGCTATATTACTAGCAGAGCCTACCTTAACAACTGAGGTGTAAGGCTTTCTTCCTTTTGTTTGCAACATTGCGAATTACAAAATGTTGCGAATAGAGTTTACCATGTTTACTTGGCAAGGGGGTGGGCCTTGGTCAGCTAATTCGTGTGGCCAGATGTAAGCTTCTCGTTATATGGCTCGGACGCTAAATTTGCGCGGGCATTCCAATCATCGCCCCAAATCGAAATCCACAATGACCGGAACGTGATCTGCCGATATCAGGCGCCGTCTTTGGCTGGGAACTTGACATCGCTGCAATCATCTTCGCTTGGGTCGAAGTCGATGCCATCTTCAAAGACGGCAAAGTCATGCTGCGGTGGCCGCGGATGCGATGAAGGCGGCAGGGCTCTTAACTGGGCGTTCCTCGGCAGGGCGGTTGTTGGGACGGCGTTTGCGGAAGAAAGCGGCTCGGCGGTTACGGTGGTTGCTGCGGGGACAGGGGTAAGTGTAGCGGCGGCAACAGAAACTGAGGCATGGGGCTCAGATGCTGAAATGGCTAATGTTTCCGCTGTAGTTTCGGTCGTGTCGCCGGATTTTATATGAGTGAGCACGGCGAACGTTTGTATTTGGGAGCGCGGCGCAAGCGAGGTTGAAACGCGGTGTGCGGTTCCAGAAGCGACGTGAGGCTCAGGCGTGTAAATATTGGTGGGGTTGAGCACAACTCCTGATTTGGCGGCCGGTTTTTCTGTTTGCTGACGTTTGAGAGGTTTCTGCGGCTCCTCCTCCATATCGTTGGCGGCAGCGACAGCGAATTTCCGAGGCGAATCTTCATGCTGCTCGCCTTTTGAAGCGCGTTTTTCTGTGTCCGCACCTTCCTGCCACGGTTTTTTTGCGTGCGTCCCCTCCAAGCCTGAACTTTCTGCATCCGGGCTTTTTCGATGCTTGGCGGCGCGCATCTCCACGGCGGCGGCGCTGCCCAGCGCGGCATGCAGAAATTCGGACCACGCATCTGGGACGAACTCGAACACACGGAAGCAGTTTGCGTTAGCTAACGTGCTGTTCCGCTCTTTCAGCTTTTTGCGGATGGCGTCGTCGTTCAGGTTTTTGCGATTGCGCAGAAGCTTCACGAAATTCTGCCCCTGGAGCAGATCGAACGCACTCGACACATAGCGCGAGTTGTTGGGCGCGGCGGCGTAATATTTGCCCTCATGGTCAAAAACCGCATCCACCAACGGCGCGATGATATCGCCGGGAAGCGGTGGTGTGTGCGGATCGAAATTGTCTGAAAACACGCGGTATACTGGGGTAAGAAATGCGATGAGGTTGCTGTTGCGCGCGGCTTCCATGCTGGAGAGCGTGCGGAAAACGCGGCTGAATGGCCGGTTGATCGAGACCAGCAAGATGCACAGATCTACGAACACTGCGATGATCAGCGGTATGGTGTCGCGTTCGCTTAAGCCATCGACGGCGGTGAAAGCAGGCGCGGTTAATGTATTCGCTGAATTGTCCGCTGGTTCATGAGTGTTTACCGCCAAGACAACAATATTCCACACAGCCGCCGCTAGTTGTTGCCATGCGCTACGGGCGCTTACCGTCAGTCGCCGGAAAGCTTCGATCACAGCCTCCGAGCCTTCGTAATTTTTAAGCGGCTTGAAGGTCAGCTCGGGCAACTCGCCGATGGCGCGCACTACGCCGTTCAGTGCGGTCTGCAACTGCGGATCGGGGCAGGAAAACGCACCGCCTTTGCTATCCGGGAACTGGGTTTGCACCGCGCGCGCCTTGAACTCGTCGCTAAGTTGCGCCAATTGCGGATCGCTGCGCAGGGCGTTGAAGCGCGTGGCGGTAAGGCTCAGCTTGCGGTTCATCTCGGCCATGAAGGCGGCCCGCGATCCGTCTACGCCGACAGTCGCGGACGTTTTGGTGGCGATCCTCTGCATATTCGCGCCAATGGCGGCGATGTCAGCTTTAACGGCGCTCGCACGTCCGGTTATAAAGGCGTTTGCGAAGTGAAACCGCTCTGCGTCGGCATCGCGCAGGCGCCGCCTGGGGCCATCGCCGCCGCCTCCGCCGCGCCCCCCGCAAGTGCCGCCTGTTGCGCGTTCCTGCTCGGCCTTTTTCGCTGAGATGGTCTCAAGTGTGGCAAATGTCGCTTGCAATTGCTCCAGGCGGCTTGCGCCGGTTTGCATCGCTTTTTGCACGCGCATCAGCGAGTTTTCCGCCGCTGAGGCCGTGGCGCTGCCCGCCTCCAGATACTTCCAGTAAAAGCCGAATGCGAAGCCGATCGAGATTAGGAACAGCACCCCATATCCCGCGAGGTAGATGGGGCGTAGCCACCAGCGCAAGTGCTCTGAGAACAGCGAGTCCAATATATAGAGAATCATCAATTGCAGCATGCACACGGCGAAAGCCACCGCGAGGTGCGTGCTTACCCCAACGTCCCCGGAAGACGCCGTGATCAGCTCCATGATGCCGGTATAGGTGGACGCCCACGACAGCACGCTGAGGCCGGATATCAGCAAAAACCAGATCCAGGAAAAGCCAGGCCGGTTCATGGGAGAAGAGAACGCCATTTACGAGAACTCATCTGCGCTGAACGAGAAGGGGGTTGCGGGCATTGTAGAACAAATTGTGAAAATCCGAATACGGGCAATACCTTACGTAGTTATGCTGTTCCGCTCGTTATTTTCCACAGGTCGCTACTATAAGTTGCACGCAAATGGTTGTCACTATTGAGGCGTGTGGTTGTGCATGATACTACCTTTGCGTGTATATGGATATCAAATACACACGCCGCATTTTTTTATCGGTTGCGTATCAAGAAAAAGGTTAAGGCCATGACCGTCATAGAGCGCATCGCCCACGCGCAAAAAACAGACATTCCCTGCCCGGTGTGCGGCGCTAATGACTACACCGTAACTTATGAACCCTGGGTTGAGGAAAACGATCCCGCCAAGCTCTACGGCGCGGCTTCTGGCGTTACGGGGACGCAGCGACTTGTCACATGCGCGAAATGCAGCTTGCTTTACGAAAATCCGCGTTTTCCGGCTGAGATCATTGTTCGCGGATATATGGCCTCGAACGAAGCTGGGCACGACAGTCAGCACGGCATGCGCGTGAGAAGCTTCTATTCGGCCTTACACAAGCTGCGTCGGCGCATACCGCTTCCTGGCTCGAAGGTTCTCGATATCGGCACGGCTGGCGGCGCTTTTCTTGATGCCGCAGAGGCTTACGGTTATGACGCTTGGGGCATGGAGCCTTCGCAATACCTTGTGAATAAAGGCAAAGAGCGGGGCGTGAAGATAAAGCAGGGCGTCATTGAGAAGCATTCGTTCGAGTTGGGCAGCTTCGATATGGTCTGCCTTTGGGATGTGCTGGAGCATATCCCCGAGCCGCGCGAGGCGCTGGCGCATATTCGCAAGCTTCTAAAGCCAGATGGAATTCTGCTTATCAATTACCCCGACATCGATACTTGGCAGGCGCGGCTTGCTGGCAAGCGGTTCTGGTGGCTGCTTTCGGTGCATTTGCAGCATTTTTCACCAGCTACTGTGCGGAATATCTGCCAGCACTCAGGCTTTGAGGTGTTTCATCTCGCGCCATACTGGCAAACGCTGGAATTCGGCTATCTGGAACGAATGGCCGCGCATCTCAAGGTGCCGCTCGCCGGGGTCATTGAGAGGCTAACGCCGGGGTTCATTCAGCGTATCCCCATTCCTTATTACGCCAGCCAAACCACAGCTTTGGCGAGGCTCGCATGACGGTTTTCATCCTGGGGGGAGGGCCGTCCGGCTTGGCCATAGCCGATGGACTGGCGGACAGCGGCGCAGACCGTTTCACGCTGTTCGAGCAGGGCCAGCGTCTCGGCGGGCTGGCGCAATCGCTGCCGTGGAACGGTGCGGGCACGCATGATCTGGGGCCGCACAAAATCTTCACGCTCGATGAAACGTTGATGAACCGTGTAAACGCTCTGCTACCGTCTGCGGACTGGCTGACGCGCGACAAAATATCCAGCATCTATATGAAAGGGCATTATCTGCCCTATCCGCCGTCGCCATTTTCTCTGGCGGGCGTTTTCGGACTGCCCGCCTTCACGCGGATGGTGGCCGGGTATGGAGGCGCTCGCTTGTCCTCGCTCGCGGGTTCGCGCACGCCCGCCACGTTTGAGGAAGACTTGACCGGCCGTCTCGGCAGCCCGCTTTACGATGTGCTGTTCAAACCCATCGCCCTAAAGCTCTGGGGCGATCCGGCGCGTCTGGACGTGAAACTGTCGAAAGGCCGCGTGCAGACGCCATCGCTGACAGAAGTCCTCGCCCGCCTGCTGAAGCTCAAATCCTCCAGCGAGTTTGAAGCGCTCAATTTCCGCTACCCGAAAGGCGGATTGGGCCGTATTTGGGACGCGATACAAACCAAGGCGTCGAAGCACGGCGAATTTCACCTTCGCCATACGGTAACGGGGGTAACTTGCGAAAACGGCGTCATTCGCGCCATTCAGACCCGCGAAGAAGCCACCGGTCAAACGCATGAAACACCCGTGAGGAAAGACGACTTTGTGGCGTCAACCTTGCCGATGGCGCAAACGGTGGAAATGCTAAGTTCCGCGCTGCCAGCCGATACCGCCGCCACCGTAAAAGAAACCGTCACCCTCAACGATTTGTTGCTCGTGTTCCTGCACGTCGATACGCCTAACTTGATGAAAGACTCCTGGGTGTTCGTGCCCGATCCTGACATCATCTTCCACCGGCTAAGCGAGCAGGAATCTTTCGACCCAGGCATGACGCCGGGCGGCAGCATCGTGTGTTGCGAGATCATGAGCAGCGATGTGCGTCCGATGGCCGCGAAATCAGATGACGAGCTGATCGACACCGCCACCGCAGATTTGCACAAAATGGGCTATGACGGCTTTAAGGTGCGTGCCGCGAAAGTCATCCGTCTGCCGCGCAGTTACCCCGTCTACCGCACCGGCTACGAAGCGGGGCTAAAGCGCGTGACCAAAGCGCTCGACGGCTTCAAAAACTTCCGCAGTATCGGACGGCAAGGCTCGTTTAACTATATCGGCACGCTTGACGCTATGGACATCGGCTATGGCTTCGCGCGCTGGCTTCCTGAGCGCCATCAAGCCTCATGGGAAGCTGAGCGGGCGCGAACCAACCATTACCCAGTGTTGGATTGACGTCATGCGGTTAACCCTCATCTCCCCACGGCTGGCTTTACAGAAGAACGACTTCCTTGGCTCTGGCGTGCCTTATTGGCCTATCGAACTGGCGACGTTCGCAGCCGTTTTGCGAGACACCAAGGAAACTGTCAGTGTGCTGGACCTATTCGGCAGCGCGCCTCGCCGCCTCACTGACGCTGGCGACCATTACCTTCAAGGCGTGCCGATTGCGGAGTATGATGCGTCGCCCGCCATCACGAAAGCGCAAGTTTTTGTGGTTTACGCCATCTCCTATATGTCGCATGGCGAGGTGCAGGATATCTTGCGTTTTCTCAAAGCGAAGCGTCCAGATACGCCTGTTGTGGTGCTGGAAAATTCTCAGGCTGTCACCGCCTATTCGCTGCAAAGGCTAGCGGAACCGCTTTTCGCCGCTGGAGCGGATATGCTCATTTGTGGCGAGCCGCATTTCAACTGGCCAGAGTTGCGCAACTTTTTGCAAGATCCGCACGGGGCGCCGCCAGCGAATGTGCTAACGGCTGAAGGGCGCGAAGCCAACAAGCCCCCGACCCGCAGCATCAAAAAAAGACGGCGCTATCCCGTTCCGGCGTGGGATCTTTTTCCGCTGCGAGGCTACTGGTCGCTTCCCTATTCGCATGGACCGAAAACGCGCAAGTTTCTGCCTATCCTCACGTCGCGAGGCTGTCCGTTTTCGTGCGATTTCTGCGTGGCGCCTGAGACCAACGCCCGGCGATGGCGCGGGAATGATCCGGTTGATGTGGTGGAAGAAATCATCACGTTAAGCAACCGTTTCGGTGTTCGCGATTTCCAGATTGAAGATCTGAATCCCACCGTCAACCGTGAGCGCTTCGAAGAAATCTGCTGGCTGTTGATTGCGCGCCAGGTAAACATTCGTTTTTACCTTGTCAGCGGCACCAAGGCCGAAACCGTGCACGTCGATAAAGTGTCGCTCTATGCCGAAGCTGGCTGCCGCTATATCTCCATCAGTCCGGAGACAGGTAGCCCCGATCTGATGAAAACTATCGGAAAGCCGTTTGACTACGATCATGCGCTGGCGCTGGTGGCGGCCTGCCGCCACTATGGCATCCGCACGCAGGCGTGTTTCCTGGTGGGGCATCCGTGCGAAACGCAAACCGCCCACCTTGCCTCTCGCGATTATCTTCGCAAAATGGTGCGCGCTGGGCTGGATGAAGTGGCGGTTTTCATCGTCTCGTCTTTCGCGGGCAGCAAGCTCTATAACCAGAACGCTATCGCCATCGACAACCGCGAGGCGCTGCCCAGCTTCTCGCCCAAGGGCCGCGCGGGGGCAGAAGAGCTGGGACGGCGGCGCTCGGCGCTCATCCGCATCTTTTTCTGGGAAAAGTTGAAACGCGGACCGGACCTCTGGCTGCAAGGTTTGCGCGCCGTGTTCGGCACCCCAAAGACCAAAATGGAAAACCTGCCTCGCCGGGTGATTTATGTTCTTTGGCAAGCGCTTAAAACGAGGTTTGCATCATGACGATCGGGCAAATCGCAAACGATCAGCCGGAAATTGGCAAAAGCGTTCTCCCCGGATACCGCTCCTCAGTCGCCATGGCAACGGCAATCGCTGCGGAACCACGCGTGCTGCTCATCCTCCCGTGTTTTAACGAAGAAGAGATGGTAGGCGATGTTCTGGACGAAATCGACAACCTCGCCCTGGATTACGATACCGTGGTGGTAGACGACGGCTCGTCCGACGCAACCTACGATATCGCGCGCCCTATCACGAAAACCGTGCGTTTGCCGCATAATCTCGGTATCGGCGGGGCGGTGCAAACCGGAATCAAATATGCCGAGCGCGCCGGATATGACTTCTGCGTGCAGATCGATGGCGACGGTCAGCACCCGCCCGAAGGCGTGGCGGCTTTGCTCAAAGCCTACCGTGAAGCGCCGAGCGATATCATCATCGGCAGTCGCTATCTGCTGAATGATACGTTCCGCTCGACCTGGTCGCGGCGGCTGGGCAGCCAGTTAATCGCAGCAACGCTGGGCTGGTTGTTTCACACCGAGCCGGTCACTGATCCGACCAGCGGCATGCGACTGATGAACCGCAAAGCTATCGCGTTTTTCGCGCGGCGCTACCCGCAAGATTTCCCCGAGCCGATTTCGCTGGCCTGGGCGTTGCGCAAGGGGCTGACAGTAAGTGAAACGCCCGTTGAGATGCGTCCGCGATATACCGGACGCAGTTCCATCTACGGCCTGAAGCCGATTGCTTACATGCTGCGCGTGCTGGGTTATATCGCGCTCGCCCGTATCGCGCGCATGCGGTAGCCCGCCGTGTGCCATTCGCCCGAGAAGCCCCCAAGGCATAAATGCCCCAAGGAATACTGCCAATGCCGAACATCGCCCCAAGCTTGCAAACTATAGCGCTTATATCATTATTCGCTGCTCTTTATTTGTACTGGGTCTTCCGCAAGACCATCGCCATGAAGCTCGATCTCTATGATCTCATCATGTTATCGATGGTGGCGATCGTGCCGCTGGTATTCGTGACA
>JARRLC010000110.1:0-8409 GCA_037387425.1 Alphaproteobacteria bacterium | reverse complement strand
GTCGATATTTTCGACGGCAAGGTAGAGCTCATATTCGCGCATCTCCGGTGTGCCGCAATATTCCGTACTGCGATCTGTTAGAACGTTTTCCGATCTAACTGGAAAAAGAAAAACGCAGGCTTTATGCCGGATGCGTGGGCTATTTCTCCGACACCGGCGAGATGGACAATTGCATCGTTCTGCGCACGGCCCTCGTGAAAGATGGCAAGATGTATGTGTAGGCTGGCGCGGGATCGTGGCCCAATCCGTGCCTGCAAACGAACAACGCTAATGAGAGATAAATGCCTCGGCGCTGTTTCGTGCCGCAGAGGAAGCACCTCGTTTCGCCTTAGAAACTGGGCACGGGCAATAAAATTTTTGGTAAAAATGTTAAAACCATGAACCTTTCTCCGGTCTCATGCGACCAACCTTCAACGACGTACAAGTCGTTAGAAGGAGAAAGAACATGAGAAAAACACTTTTTGCTCTCGCCACCTTAGTAGCCGGTTCATTTTTCGCAGCCAATGCAACGCCTGCAAGTGCCATGAACGGCGCAGGACTGAATACGTTGCCGGCAACCACAAATAGCGCTGTCGTCCAAGTTGGCCATCACGGTAAACACCATGGTGGGTGGAAGCATCACGGTGGACACCATGGTGGATGGGGCCATCACGGCCATCGCAGTTGGCGTTACTATGGACATTACAGTCACCGGGGATATTGGCGCCGCTGGGGTTATAGGCGTTGTCGTCGCTGGCGTTTTCGCTGCCATGACCGTTGGGGTTGGGGCTGGCGCTATCGTCGGTGCATGCGGCGCCATGGCTGCTAGCCGCTCTTAATTCGTGCGGCGCATGGATTGGGCAAACGGGTGTGGCGTAAGGCGTTGAGATCGCGCATGAAATTGGTGTCGAAACCATTTGTTGCGCGTCGCTCGCCGGAGCCACACCCGCAATGTCTCACGATACCGCGCTTGCTGTCCCGTATCCATCGGTCGCCAGCGAGAAAGTCCCAGCCGCGTTTGACGGCGGGCGGCCTTCATCCGATAGCGGCGTCATGCTGCTTTCTCTGGCTGAGAGGCGACGCGACATTGCCAAGGCGCTCGCCGCGCTGATCGCCGATCCGCGCAATCCCACACACATCACGCACACGGTTGAGGATGTGCTGCGAGCCCGCATGCTGCGCGATTGCCTGCGGCTTTCCGATGGCAATAACCTGAATTCGCTGCATTCTGATCCCGCATTCAAGCTTGCCTGCGGGCCGCTGCCGGATACAGGCGCCGATTTATGTTCGCAGCCCACCATCTCGCAGCTACAGAGAACGCGCCCACATTGCTGGCAATCATCCGCCTCACCTATGCGCTGATCGATATCTGGTACCGAAGCTACACGAAACCGCCCGCCTCGGTCATTCTGAACATCGACGACACGCTCGCCGAGCGCTCTGTCGGCTCAAGCCCATAATATCAATCTTATTGATCATGCCCATTTAGGGTTTGTCGCGAAATAATCTCAGCCACAAACGTGGACTGCCACCCCAAAAGCATGGAAACTTAAATACGAAAAGCATCCTGAATATGTTCGGTTGGATTGCGGGGCGACACCAGTATGGCGTCAAACGACATGTCACAATTTTCGTATTCAGGATAATTCTGTAGCCAATATCCCGCGGCATCGGCGATGCGACGTTGCTGACGCGGCGTAATTGCCCATGCGGCATCATTGCGAGTTCGGCGCGCCTTGACTTCAACGAAAGCGAGATGCCCACCCTTAGCGGCGACAAGATCGATTTCACCCGCAGGAGAGCGGTAACGGCGGCTTAAAATTTCATACCCTTGCCCTGCGAGCATGGATGCAGCCTGACCTTCAGCAGCAACACCTTTGTTATATGCGTTGATCCGCGCCTGTTTTGCTGCGGTATGTGAAGGAACGGTTATTGGTTGCGGCTGCATAAGTGTAACTCCTTACAATGTATTGCGGCGCCCCCACAGCAAAGCCGATCACCACATATTAACCATTGTGTCCACCGGCAAATTAGCCTTCTTCGCCCTTCGGTTGCCGCCCACCAACACACAACGCCAAGTTATATACCATCTTCTTGCGTACTCCAAATGTTCTAGCCACCTTTTCAACAGCGTCCCTTACGCTCATACTCTTCAACGCCTCTTCTAGCGCCTGTTCGATCTCGCCTTCTTCCACATCATTTTCCACCGGCGGCGACACCAGCACCACGAATTCGCCCCGCCACTCGACATCACGCACAGCTTCCGTCAGCGGCAAACTCCCGCGCACAACCTCTTCGAAACATTTGGTCAACTCACGCGCGATAACCGCCTCCCGGCCGGGAAACACCTCCCCCAGCGCATTGAGCGTTGCAGCCAAGCGAGGCGCCGTTTCGAAAAACACCAACGTTCCAGCAATGTTATACAACTCGGCGAGTCTCCGGCGCATGGCGACGTCACGCGGCGGCAGAAAGCCCGCAAAGAAAAAACTGTCAGTCGGCAGCCCGGAAACGCTAAGCGCCGCGATCAGCGAGGACGGCCCCGGTATGGCGAACACCTGATGCCCGGCCTCCGCCGCCTCCCGCACGAGTTTATATCCTGGGTCGGAGATAAGCGGCGTTCCAGCGTCGGAAATCAGCGCAACACTCGCCCCTTCCGCAAGCCAGCGCAAAATCTTCGGTCGTTCGCGATGCGCGTTATGTTCGTGATAAGCCGCCAATCGCCGCGCCACGCCAAAATGGTTAAAAAGCTTCAGGCTGTGCCGCGTATCTTCGCAAATCACACGATCCGCACGCATCAACACTGAGAGCGCGCGCAGCGTGATATCCGCCAGATTCCCGATCGGCGTCGCAACAACATAGAGCCCCGACGGTAGTTTTTGTGCGTTTTCCTTGTGGATAACGTGTCCGATGGCGTCCAGCAATTGTTCCGGCATGAATTACCCATTTTCTTCAAACTGTATTATTAAGTCTCTAGGCAGCCATAAAAATGCACGCCTTTAGGCTTGAGATTGTCTTTTATCAAAACATGGGATGATGGATTCGATAAAATATGCGACTCTGAATACCATATGTTAACGAATTCATCAGTTCGCGGCGTCTGACATTGTTAGCGCTGCGCGTTTGGAATAGAGCTATCATATGCCCGTCACTTGACGAGGAAAACGGAACACAACGAAATGTCAGTTCAACGTCCCCGACGGGTGTTATCCAATTTGTCCGCATTTTTTGCGGTGTTTTGCCTTGCCCTCTTCGCGCTTACGCTTGGCGGGTGCTCCATTAATGGCGGCGGAGAAGGCGGACTGCTAGGCTTGATGCCAGGCTCCGAGACCAATGCCAAAAACGCCGATGGCGATGGCGCATCGACAAAGCCAGCCGTAAAGGTCGCCTTCCTGCTGCCGATAAGCGCGCGGGGCAATACGGCATCTGTCGCTAAGGCGTTGAAGCAAGCCGGCGAACTGGCGCTGTTCGACTTCGACAATCCCAACGTTCAGCTTATCCCCAAAGATACGCGCGGCACACCCGACGGCGCCAAACAGGCCGCCAAGGAAGCCGTCAAGGAAGGCGCCGAACTTATTATCGGACCGCTATTCGCCAACGAAGTCGCCGCTGCCGCTCCCGAGGCGCAAAGCGCTGGCATCCCCATGATCGCCTTTTCCAGCGACCGCAAAGTGGCAGGCAACGGCGTCTATCTATTGAGCTTCCTGGCCGGAAGCGACGTGCCGCGCATAATTTCCTATGCCGTGTCTCAAGGGAAAATGTGTTTCGCCGCGCTCATTCCGCAAACCGATTACGGACGCCTTGTCGAACAGAGCTTCCTATCCGCCGTCAACAAATATGGCGGACAGGTGGTGCTGGTGAAAAGCTATCCGCGCGACGCCAACGGCATGATGGCGCCCGTTCGCGAAATCGCCAGCCTCGCCAAGAGGGGCGAAGAGCCGCAAATCGATGCGCTGTTCGTTCCCGCTGGGCAGGACGCATTGCCCGCGCTCGCACCGCTACTGCCGTACTCGTCGGTGGATACGAAAAAAGTCAAGGTTCTGGGTACCAACGGATGGGATTATCCAGGCATTGGCAAGGAAAAAGCCCTGGTCGGCGGGTGGTTCTCCGCCGCTGATCCAAAAGGGTGGACGGATTTCACGAAACGCTACGTAGAGACTTACGACTCCGTGCCGCCTCGCCTATCCAGCCTTGCTTACGACGCGGTCAGCCTCGCTGTGGCGCTATCGAGCAACCCGAAAGGCAGCCGGTTTACGTCATCCAAGCTGACGCGCCCCAGCGGTTTCAACGGCATCGACGGCCTGTTCCGCCTGCGCTCCGATGGCACATCGGAACGCGGATTTGCCGTGCTTGAAGTGCAGCGTTTCGGCAATCAGGTCATCGCGCCTGCGCCGAATTCATTCACCACCGCTACGCATTAGGGGAAGCGCTCAAACAGTGCGGAATGTCTCGGCTCCACATTTGCATTGCGAATTCAATACGCGCTCAGCACCGCGTCGAGCTGCTCCAGCGCCCAATCCGCTTCCTCGCGCTTAATCATCAGCGGCGGCGAAACGCGGATGGTGTGGTTATGCGTGTCCTTGCACAGCACGCCGCGATCTTTCAGCGCATCGCACACACGCCGCGCACCGCCCACTTCTGGGAGCAACTCTACGCCGATCATCAGACCACGCCCGCGCACTTCACGCAACGAAGGCCAATGCATGCCGCGAAGCTTCTCAAGCATGTAAGCGCCTTGCGCGGCGGCGTTCTCGATCATGCCTTCTTCCACCAGCACTTTCATCGCCATGCGTGCCACAGCACAGGCTAACGGATTGCCGCCGAATGTGCTGCCATGCTCGCCAGGACGCAATACGCCCATCACTTCCGTGTTGGAAAGCACCGCCGAAACTGGATAGAACCCGCCCGACAACGCCTTGCCGATAAGCGTCAAATCGGCCTCAATACCTTCGTGCTCTTCTGCGAGCACCTTGCCTGTGCGGCCCAGTCCGGTCTGGATTTCGTCGAGAATAAGCACCACGTTTCGCCGCGTGCAAATCTCGCGCACCTTGGTGAAATACCCCTCCGGCGGCACGATCACGCCGCCCTCGCCCTGGATCGGCTCCACCAGGAAAGCAACTGTGTTCGACGTAATGGCGGCTTCCAGTGCGGTGTCGTCGCCATACGGGATGACCTTGAAGCCAGGCGTAAACGGCCCAAATCCAGAGCGTGCCGTCGGATCGGTGCTAAAGCCGACGATGGATATCGTCCGTCCATGGAAGTTACGCGCACACACGATGATTTCAGCCTTGCCTTCAGGCACGCCTTTCATCTCATAACCCCATTTGCGCACGGTCTTGATGGCGCTTTCTACCGCTTCCGCGCCGGAATTCATCGGCAGCGCCTTGTGCGAGTGGGTCAGCGCGCAGAGTTCCTCGTAGAACAACGCGAGCTGATCGTTGCGGAACGCGCGCGAGGTTAGCGTCAACCGTCCGGCCTGCTCCACCATCGCCGCCAGAATGCGCGGATGGCAATGCCCTTGGTTCACGGCGGAATATCCGGCCAGACAGTCGAGATAGCGCTTGCCTTCGGTATCCCACACCCACACGCCTTGCCCGCGCGTGAGCATCACGTCTATGGGGTTATAGTTGTGCGCGCCCAGCTGGTCTTCCAGGGCGCGGAAACTATCGGATGTCATAGCGGAGTGGGTGAGATCCTCGGCGAGCATGATGTTTCTCCTTCCTTTGCGATATCCACATGAGGGGAGCTGAGAAGATCGAGACGCAGCGTCATGCAATAGGCCGCGCCTCCCGAAAGAATGAAACTGGATAAATCTACCTCGTGGCAGCGGTAGCCACGCTCTTCCAAAATCGTGCGGATGCGGGACGGAGGCGGCGCCATCACCAGATCACGACCGAGTTCCACGATGTTGAGGCAAAAACTAGCGGCTTCCTCAGCCGTAACAGCGATGAGCAATTCAGAGGCGACCATGTCTACAATAAGCTTAGCCGAGCGCTCAGCGAACGCGCCGGGGAAATAAAGTATTTCGCCCCCCGGCAACGCCTTGAAGCAGGTATCGAGGTGATAATAATGCTCTGTCGCCAACAGAAGCGCCACCACACCGCGCTGGAAAAAGTTCGTAACCTCAGAAAGCGCCCACGCATCCGAACGCGGCCCGAACCCCGCCCAGAACACCTCGCGCTTTGTATCCCAAATGCAGTCGCCTGCGCCTTCCTGGTTGAGGCCGGGCGAGAGTTCCGCGATTTCATCCAGAAGCCCACGCTCGTGCAGATCCAGGAGATAGCGCCGGAAATGGGCTTCCTCACCGGTGCGCTGCGGGTAACGGAACCGCGCCAGCATTGCCCGGCGCTCGAAAATGATGGCTGCGTTGGCGGGAAACAGCATATCCGGCAGGCCAGCCACGCCAGGGATCACATCGACGGTAAAACCGATACGCTCCAGAGTTGATTTCAGCGCCAACCATTGGGCACGGGCAGTCTGGTTGGCGCTTTTGGGATCGCGCGCCCACGTGTCAGGCTGCATCCACGGATTGATGGTATACGTCACTTCGTAGTGGTCAGGAGCGGTCATCGCGATACGAGGGGAGCCGCTCTTGGCCATGTGAATTCTCCGACTTCAAACAACTATGATCCTTTATCAGCATGAGCCTAAGTCAATTTAATGAAAAGCATACGAAGTGGTAGCAATATGCGTTATTTCTAGCATTATGCTCTTGGTTAATAGCGATTTGTACAGCACGGGCTCTCTTTATGGATGATCTCGACCGCCGCCTTATCGGCCTCTTGCGCGACAATGCCCGCCTGCCGATGGCCTCGCTGGCACAACATCTCGGCGTATCGCGCGGCACGGTGCAGAACCGGCTGGATAAACTGCTTAGCCAAGGCGAAATCCTCGGCTTTACAGTGCGGATGCGCTCAGAGGAAACGATAGCGGGCGTACGCGCCATCACGCTAATCAGCGAGCAGACCAAGAACACCAGCGCAGTATTGAAAGCTTTGCGGCAAATCCCGGAAGCAAAGGCCATTCACACCACAAACGGTCGTTGGGATATCATGGTAGAGATGGCGGCGGACGATCTGACCGCGCTGGATACCGCGCTAACACTGATCCGCCGCATTGAGGGCGTGGTTTCCACTGAGACGCTGATCTTGCTGACGCAGTTTAAATCGTGATCTGCGAGGCGGAGAGAGCAATACAAAATACTTACTATTCATGGGCGGTTAATGCGCACTCCTCTCATATTCCTCAATTGCGACATGATATTCACTGAAAGTCTTTTGCTTTCAGAAGTGCCAATCTTTTCAAAGAGGTTTCTATGCGCCGCTTAAGTACTCTGGCAATTTTCATGCTCTTCGCTGCCTCCCCGGCTTACGCCACCGAGATTGCCGCTACCTCGAAAATAACCGCCGTGACTGTGTTCCCTTCGGGCGCGCAAGTTACCCGCACCATGAATATCAAGCTGGAGGCGGGCGAGCACAGCATCCTCCTGAACGATGTCACCGGACAGGCCACCCCGGCGTCAATCCGCTTCAAGGCGGCAAACGACGAGGCATTGCAAATCATGTCGGTGGATACACGGCGCTTAGACCTCCCCAGCACTGACCCGGCCGTCACCAAATCTGAGCGCAAGCAGCTTGAAGATCAGATCGAGAAACTCGCCGATGAACGCAACGTATGGAAAGGCGTCGTCAAGGTCGCGAAAGAGCAACGCAAATACTTGAGGCACCTTGAGAAGCTTCCTCGAACGAGAACAGGCGGTAATACTACCGGACCGCGTGAGGATTGGAACGCCATCTACACGCTCATTGGCACACGAATGACCGAGCTTTCCACAACCGTTCGCGAAGCCAAGTTGAAGCAGCGCGGCATCAACCGCCAGATCAAAGAGCTGAAGAAAAAGCTGAAAGCCATTGGCGGCAAATCGCAAAACCGCACCGAAATGCGCGTCTATGTGAAGGCTGCTTCGCCGATGGAAACCACGCTTACGCTCCAATATCAGGTGCCTTCAGCGTCGTGGAACGCGTTTTATGATGCGCATCTGACCACCGGCGACCAGACAGATGGCGCGGCGCGGAAACTCTCGCTCACACGTTTCGCCAGCATTTCGCAATCCAGCGGCGAAGACTGGGAAGGTGTCGCACTCTCGCTTTCCACCACCAAGCCCGGCACCGCCACAGCCGCGCCCGATATGGCCATGCTGAGCGTGGATTTTCCGGGAGCGCCCGCCAATGGGGTTTCAAGCAGCGTTAGCCAGAGTGTGAACAACGGCGCGTGGGTTCTCGAAAAACGCAGCTATTTCGACGAGCACAACAAGAAAGTGCGTGTGAAAAAAGTTCTATTGAAAGGGAAATCGCAATCGCACCGGCAAATTATCGCGTCAACATTCCAGGCGGTTCACGCCATTTCAGGACGCGCCACTATCAAAAGCACCGG
>JARRLC010000109.1:0-23507 GCA_037387425.1 Alphaproteobacteria bacterium | reverse complement strand
CTTACATGCTGCGCGTGCTGGGTTATATCGCGCTCGCCCGTATCGCGCGCAAGCGGTAGCCAGAAGTTTGCCATTCGCCCGAGAAGCCCCCAAGGCAAAATGCCCCCAAGGAATACTGCCAATGCCGAACATCGCCCCAAGTTTGCAAACTATAGCGCTTATATCATTATTCGCCGCTCTTTATTTGTACTGGGTATTCCGCAAGACCATCGCCATGAAGCTCGATCTCTACGATCTCATCATGTTATCGATGGTGGCGATCGTGCCGCTGGTATTCGTGACATTTCCAGCAATTGCGATGTCGGTAAGCAGTTTCACAGGCGTTGTGTTTCCGTTTGTTGTCATGTTTGGCGGGTTGTTCCTGGTGCTGTTTGTCTTCATGCATCGGATGACGGCGCGTCTACACAAGATTGAGCGGCAAAATTGCGCGCTTGTGCAAGAGGTGGGGTTGTTGCACCTGGAGCTGGACGAGGTGCGGCGGAAGCGGCAGGTGGCGGCATGACGGTTGCTTCTTCTGAGCCCTTGGCGTCTCAGCCTCACCCCCAACCTCATGCGGCGGATGCCGTCAATCCCGCGCGACGCTATTTTGTGTTCGCGCTGAAGTGCGTTGTAACTCTGGGGACGCTCTATTGGGTTGTGTGCGCAGTATCGGTGGAACAACTCGCCAAGATTATCGTCAATGCAGACTGGAGGTGGCTGCTTCTTGCGCTCGGCATTTTCTGGATGGCGCAAGGTGTTTCCGCGCTTCGTTATGTCTATATTACGCGCACGCTGAATTGTCCTGTGCCTTATCGATTGTCCATCCGGCTGCATTTCATCGGCTTGTGGTTTAACCAGGTCTTTCCCACCGGGCTAGGCGGCGATGTTGTGAAAGTCTTGATGTTGAAGCCGCTTATCGGCGCTGGAAAGGCGTTTCGCACCACCGTGCTTGACCGGGCCTCGGGGATGATTTTCTTGCTGGCTTCGGTGGTCGTATTGCTGCCATTCTATTTTTCAGTGTTCCCTCAAGCTGCGCAAGCCTGGGCGTTGGGCGCGTTTGCTGCTGCGGCGCTGGCTGGGGCGGCGATTCTCAACCGTTTGGCTAAATTTCTCATGCCTTTCGCTGAGCGTAGCGCTGCCGCTGTCGAAATTCTTCAGGTGTTCACAAGTTTGTCCGCCTTTTGCCGCAGGAAGCCACTGTTCCAGCAGGTGTGGACGTCGGCCATCGTGCATGTGAATGGCATTCTGGCTTATGCGCTTGCGGGGATGGCGTTGGGGCTTGAGCTGTCTTTCGCTGATTACTTATTGATCACGCCGCTGGTGTTTCTCGTGGCGTTGATCCCCGTGTCATATGCCGGGTGGGGCATCCGGGAAGTCGGATCTGTGATGTTGTTCGGCCTTGTGGGCGTAGCGCCGGAACAGGCCACCGCGATGTCTATGCTATTCGGAATGATGCTGATTGTTGCAGGGCTGCCCGGCGTGGTTCTGCTGCCCTCTTATAAAACGCAAATCAATGCGCGCGGCTCTTCAGATAAATCCCTGCATAAAATATGTGAATTTCAAACGAATATAGGAAAACAACAGTGAGCACGACGACATATTCTGCGACACAAATTTCTCATGATGATTATAACGACAAGACGAAGCGTCTTAGTTTTCTGAAATGGTTATCGTCAATCGTTTTAACTGAAAACGGCATTGCGCTGTTTGTGTTTGGCCTGCTGCCGATGATCCCGCTTGGGCCGGTTAACTTGTTGGCGCATTATTTCGCGGTGCGTGGCGGCGATGCGCTCCACAATACCTGGACGTGGGGTAGAAATCTTGCAAACCTCTTGCACTTTCAGTCGCCATTCCTTCCGAATATCATGTTTCCGGACGCCAATAGTTCGGCTTATGCAGAAATTGGAGTTGGCGATACCGCGATATATTCTATCGTCTATGCTATTACGGGATACGATGCTGCCGGATACGCAGTAATTTTCTATCTATCGTTTGCGCTCACGGGATATTTTGCTTTCAAGGTCGCGCGCGCGGTCGGGGCCGATGCGATTGTTGCGGCCCTGGCCGGAATGATTGCGGCGTTTATTCCTTACCGGTTCGGACATGCCGAACACGCCCAGATCTTGACCTTGTTCTGGGCGCTGATCCCCTTGTACTGCATGATCCGCTATCTGCAAGGCGGAGCCAGAAAATATCTTGTCCTGCTTGGGATATCGTTGCTGCCTGTTTGCGCTGGCCCTTCCTATAATCTCGTTATTCTCGGGGTGCTTACCATCGCTGTTTTGGGCTCTCAAATCTCCATAGCGATGCAAAATTCTGCACTTCGCGAGCGGATCGTGAAGCTATGCATGACCTATGGCGGGGCGTTCATTATCACCAGCCCGATCTGGTATGTTTATGCGCGCCTTTACTTCGACGGATATATGCGGAGTTCTTCACATAACGATATCTATAAGGTTGATCTTGCGCATCTTTTCGTCCCAAGCTCAACCAGCGCAATTTATCACAAGACGTTCTCTTTCTACATGACGGTTGGAAAGTTGACCGTATCGTCGTCAGTATTCTTTTCCGGATTTGTTATTCTCGGTTTGTTGTTGTTTGCGGCTATTTATCTGCGCCGCACTCTTAGAGAACATACAGACATAGATGTTCAAAACCGCAACTTCATTATAGCTTTTGCCGCCCTTGCGATTTTCTTCGTGGCAATTGCTCTGGGCAAGACCATCACCTGGAACGGGCTCTATGTGTTTCCCAATCCGATTTTCCGGATTGTTACCAAAACGCCTCTTCTGGCGGCCACGCGATATATTGCGCACTTTGTCTATCCGGCTCTAATCTGTGGCGGTTTCGTTGCCGCCTTTGTGTTGTCGCGGCGCTGGCCAAACAGCACATGGCGCACGGTGGGCGTGGTGGCGATGTGCATCGGCATCCTGATCGAAACCAGACCGGATTACGAAGTCTCAAGAACGCGGCGGGTTCCAGATCCGCCAATGCCAAAGGTCTATAACTTCCTGGCGACCTTGCCTCCGCGCGAAGGCGTGATTTTCCTGCCCTTCCCGAGAGCGCTGGGTACAGGCGATGCTTTCCATCGCCAGTTCCAATATATGCGCTATGCAAATGTGCATCGTCTGTGGATGGTCAATGGAACAACTGGATTTTTCCCAAAGCCTTATCGTGAGGCGACGGGGGCTTTTCAAAAGTTTCCCAGTCAGAAAGCGTATCAATGGGCGGCGAAGACCGGGCTTCGCTATATTGTGCTTGACCGGAAAGCGAAAGAGTTTCCACGTGTTAACGAACCTGCAATCGGCAAGGATTGCGCCGCTTTCACAAAGCTCTATGACGATGGCGATTATGCCGTTCTTTCAATAGACGCCAAAACCATTGAAACTTGTGCCCAGATGAAGAAAACAGCAGCGCGCACAGCATCCCACGCAATTGACATATTCCTTCGTGGGCCGTACCACGCTAGGAGGCTGTACTAGCCATGCATCCAAAACAACAACGGAACCTTGCCCTGTGTCTCTCCCTTTGTCCGTCTTTATCATCGCAAAGAATGAGGAAGCCCGGCTCGCCCGCGTCCTCAAGGCGCTAAAGCCCTGGGCGGGAGAGATCATCGTCGTCGATTCCGGCAGCACCGATGGCACGGTTGCAATTGCTGAACAGCTAGGCGCTACGGTCCACCAGCACGAATGGCAGGGCTACGGCCAGCAGAAAAGCTTCGCCGAGCGTCAATGCAAGTTCGATTGGGTGCTGAATGTGGACGCCGACGAGGTTGTCACACCTGAGTTAGCCGGCGAGATCATGGCGCTTTTCGCCAATGGCGAGCCGCAGCCAGCCGCCTATCGCGTTAAGATCCTTACCGTATATCCTGGCGACAAGGCGCCGCGTCCGTTTGCGAACGATTACAATGTGGTGCGATTTTACCACAAAAAAGCAGGCGCTTACTCCAACCATCCGGTGTTTGATCGCGTGATCTTACGCGGTGTAACTCCGCATCAGCTTCAGCACTCGATTCACCACTATTCGTTCCTGTCCATCGCGCATGTGATAGACAAGGGGAACCAGTTTTCTAATTTCCGCTCGGCTCATTCGGATAAACGTTCGCGTGGTTTTCTGAAAGTGCGGTTGTTATTCGAGTTCCCGCTGAGTTTTATTAAGTTTTACATATTTCGGCGGCATTTCACCGGTGGGTGGAAGGGGTTTTACTTCTCGATGTGCCATGCGTTCTCGCGCACCACACGAATCGCCAAGATGCTGGAAGCGGAGTAACCTTTTGCTGGCGGGCATCCCTACGCATTGTCTCGCCTCGCCCCTTTCCGGCCCAGACACCTCCTGCCTTCATTCAGCCGCAGGCAAGTCCAGCACGGCGGAAAGCCCCCCCAATGACGAACGTCCCAGCCATAAACTGCCGCTATAAAGCTCGACCAGCTCCACAGCAATCGCCAGCCCCAGGCCGTGTCCGGGAACAGCATCGCTCAGCCGACCGCCACGCAGCAGTACCTGCCCATGGGCTTCTTCAGGCAACCCGGGACCATCGTCCTCGACCCTGATTTCCAGCCTGCCGTCTCGCTGCGCCGCGCGGATGACAACGGCCTGCCGGGCCCATTTACAAGCGTTGTCGGCCAGATTTCCTACCATCTCGCCAAGATCGTCATTCGCTCCCGCGAAAGTCAGCCCTTGCGGTGCCTCGAAAGTCAGCGTGTGTTCCGGATATAACCGCGACATGCTGAAGCGCACGTCGTCTAGCACCGCATCAAGCGAAGCGCGCGTTCCCGGCAAACGGCGTCCGGCTTTCACCCGCGCGTTAACCAGATGCCGCTCAACCACGCGGCGCATCTTTTCGGTTTCAGCTTTCAGCACTTCGCCGCTTTGCCCCGTTACGCCGCGTGCTTCGTTGTGAATAACGGCGATGGGCGTTTTCAAGGCATGCGCCAAATCGCCTGCCTCAGCGTGGGCGCGTTCAACGGTGGCTTCACGTTCGCTTAAAAGTGCGTTGAGTTCATCGACCAGCGGAGCCACCTCGGCGGCGGCACTGCCACCATCAAGCCGTGGTTGCCGCCCGGAACGCACATGGCTCAGCGTCGCCTGCATCTGTCGCAGAGGACGCAAGCCATACCCCACCTGCAGAATAGTCAGCGCGCCCAGCAAAACGCCCAGCACCATCAGTGAAATGGTCAGTTGACGCGCAAACATATGCACATCCTGCCGAATGGTAATGCACGGCGCTGCAACCAATATTGCAAACGGCCGCGGGTGGCCAGAAAGCGTGGTGCGTCGTACAACGACACGTATCTGCTCTCCGTCTGGAGCCTTGACACGCAGAAATTTATGCACAGCGCCATCCGCCTTTTCTGGCGTGTTTACAGCGATGCTGTGCCCTTTCAAGGAAGGCGAACGCTTCAGCGATTTGCCGTCAGTTCGCAGTTCCCAATACCAGCCGGAAAGTGGCCTCTTGAAACGCCGGTCAGCGGGTTCCCAGGTTAACGCGAGATTGCCGCCAGGACCAACCTTGACAGCGGAAACAAGTTCTTCAAGATGATCCCGCAAAGTTTGATCGAAATTGCGCTGCATTTGCGCACGAAACAGCACGATCAGCAACACGCCTGTAAGAAGAAGCGCCACCGCAATCAATAAAAGCGATGCCCCAACCAGACGAACCGTGACAGATCTACTGCCTTTGCGGTCAGAGCGCGGCGGCGTTGTCTCACTAATCACTGAGTTCATAACCATGCCCTCGGCGCGTTCGGATAATATCGGCGCCTGCTTTCTTTCTTAACCGGTTGATAAGCACTTCGATGACATTGGAATCGCGGCCATCGTCATGGCCATAAATATGCTCGGCCAGTTCCGTTTTCGAGACGACAGAGCCGGAATGCATCATAAGATAGGCCAGCGCCCGGTATTCAAGCACGGTCAGATCAAGGGCGGCGCCGTCGTGCGAGATGCGTTGCGCAGCCGGGTCAAGCCGTAACCCGGCTCGTTCGATCACAGCGGTGGCGTGTCCGGAAGCACGCCGTATCAACGCCTCAATACGCGCCAGAAGCTCTTCGATTTCAAACGGTTTGCCCAGATAATCGTCCGCGCCTTCGCGAAGCCCCGTTACTTTTTCGCGCCACGAACCGCGCGCAGTCAGCACCAGAACCGGCATGCCTCTGTTTTCCCGGCGCCAGCGGCGCAAGATCGTCAGCCCGTCTATGCCAGGGAGGCCCAAATCGAGGATCACGGCGTCGTAAGGCTCGGTATCGCCGAGGAACCATGCGTTTTCGCCATCGGCAGCCGAATCGACGGCATAGCCTGCAAATGTAAGGGCTGCCGTTATTTGCCGCGCCAATTCCGCGTCATCTTCGACCAACAGCACACGCAAGAGGATTTCCTTTCGATGCGATAAGTGACACAGGCCACTTGCAGCACAAATACGCACGCTTCATCAAAACTTCTAATTAGATATTACTGCGATGAGATAAACTATAACAACTATGCATGCATCATTTTTACTATTTTTGTGCAATCTGCCCCAAAGCGAATCGCATAGCTTCTATGCGTTTTGCGGATGGATATTAGCGCTAGCGTGCATAAGACCCTATAATGACAAAAGACAACACTGGAGATACTTCTCCACAGCATTCGTTGAAAGAACAACGTGGCGCCCAAATTCGACAGGCCGGCCACGTGTTGAAGGTGCGTGTTGCTGTCTTTAATATTTTGATTAGCGTTGCGATTATCATCTTCGCTGTTGTTGTCATTATTGCGCAACATAATTCTGCGCTCGTCCGAGCTCGAAACACTGCCGCCAATCTTTCCGCTGCGTTCGAAGAACAAGTGCGCCTCGTGATGAACAACGTCGATGGCGCGATGGAACTTATTAAAGACCGCATTGAAGTCGAAGGCGATAATTTCGATTTGACACAGTGGTCAAAACAAGTACCTGAACTGGCTGCCTCGACAATCCAGGTTGCGACGATCGCCGCCGATGGCAGGCTCACCGGTACCACATTAGACCGGCATCCCAAGCCGATAGACCTTTCCTTCCGCGAGCATTTCCGCGTGCATGTCGATAACCCCAATATTGGGATGTTCGTCGGTCCACCGGTTCGCGGACGTGTTTCCAAAAAGGTCACGATCCAGGCCACTAAACGGCTCAGCAAGCCGGATGGAGCTTTCAACGGTGTGCTCGTGTTCTCGCTCAGTCAGGAAAGGCTGACGACGCTGCATCGCCGTATCGATCTCGGTAAGACGGGATCAATCACGCTTGTGGGGCTTGATGGGATTATTCGCGCTCACTATACCGCCATGCATGAGGTGGATCCGAGTATTGTCGGGAAAAAGCTTGTGGGATCTCAGGCGCTTAGGGATGTTGGTTCTGCAACGGGTGGCAGCTATGAAGCGCTAAGTACCGTCGACAATGTGCAGCAGATTATCAATTGGCGCAAAGTGAGCGGTTACCCACTGGTGGTTATCATCGGCTTGGGAAGAGAAGAAGCGCTCGCCGCAGCAAATCTATATGCTAAGTTGATAATTATCATTGGCGGATGCGCGCTTATCTTGCCAATTGTTATGTTCTTTATGGTAAGACGAGAGGTGGCTCTGCGTATTGACCAGGAAATAGCTCTGGCTGAAGAAAGCGAAAAGCTAAAAGACGTGTACGATAGCCTCGCGATACAACATGTCGAACTTATAGAAACAAGCTCTGAACTTACTAAAGAACGAGAAAAGGCCAAATCGTCAGTCCTTGCGAATATGAGCCATGAAATCCGAACGCCGCTGAACGGCGTCTTGGGTATGACGCAGGTGTTGACGACACGCCAGCTTGGTGAAGAAGAAATGGAGATGGTGAACATCATCGCCGACTCCGGTCAGACGTTGCTCACCATCATCAACGATATTCTGGACCTGTCGAAAATCGAGGCTGGGAAGTTCGAAATTTCTCCCGTTAATGCCGATCTAAGACACTGCGTACAGATGACTCACAAACTTTTCCAGCCACGCGCGGCGGAAAAGCGGCTCGATTTCGTGCTGGAAGCAAACGACGATATTCCAAAATTTATGCAGTTCGATCCGATACGTGTGCGCCAATGTATTAGTAACCTCGTTTCGAACGCGATTAAGTTCACCGAAAACGGCAGCGTATCAGTCTCAATGACTGCTGAGAGGGAAGACGACAATTATTTTGTCACGATCCAGGTAAAAGATACTGGCATCGGCATTCCAGAAGATGTTGTAACGAAACTGTTCTCGGCATTTACTCAGGCCGATGGTTCAACAACCAGGCGTTACGGTGGAACAGGGCTGGGGCTGGCAATCTCCCGCAAGCTTGCACGGATGATGGGTGGCGATGTAACTGTCGAAAGCACGCAAGGACAAGGCACGACGTTTACATTCACGTTCCAGGCGGCGCCAGCCAACCCAGATGCGGTTATTCTGGACACGCAAACCAGCTCCATTGATGCCAGTGCCTTACAAGGCGTGCGGGTGCTTGTCGCTGATGACAATGCGGTCAATCGGCGGGTGGTTCATGCGTTCCTGGAGCCGTTCGGCGTTACCGTAGCAGATGCCTCCGACGGTCAACAGGCGCTGGACCTGCTCGCAAAAGAACCCCATGACCTGTTGTTCCTCGATGTGCACATGCCGGTTTTGGACGGCGCGGAAACGCTTAATCAAGTACGGAAAAGTACAAAGCCGTGGGCGAATATCCCTGTGATCACGTTGACAGCGGACGCGCTTTCCGGCGATCGCGAAAAGTACCTCGCCATGGGGATGAACGGCTATTTATCCAAACCGATCGATCAGCGCGAACTTCTTAAAATGACCGCCAGCGTGTTGAAAACCGCCGCTGTCGCTTCAGAGACTGCCGCAACGCCGGTGCCGGGAGTACAAGCTCAACTTGAAACGGTGTAGCCTTCCCATTTGCGGAATTGATTTTTAAGAATTCGCCTCGACATTCGTCCAAAATGCCGTCAACGCCACACTATGGCTGCATCAGTGCAATCGCATGATGTTGCGAAATGAATGGCGCGAAGCGGATCGGATCGAGGTGTCTATGACCAACTTCATGCAACGTTTGGAAGCTGCCTGGGCCAGCCGGTACGTTGATCCGAAAGCTATGCAGCCTTCCCATGACGACGCGCGCACGCCTGTTTGCGTTGTCACTGGCGGAAGCGAAGGCATCGGGCGGTATCTGGCCGAAGAATTCGCGGGCGATGGTCACGCGCTCCTGCTCATCGCGCGTAGCGAAGATAATTTGCAACAAGCTGCCAGCGAACTGCGCCGCTTGCATGGCGTGGATGTGCATATCGCTCCGCTCGATCTGGCGGCCTCGGACGCCGTGGAACAGGTGCAGGCCGCGCTCGATAGCCACGGGCTTTATGCCGAGCATTTCGTGAACAATGCAGCTTTTGGCATTGGTGGGCCGTTTGTGGAGCAGGATGCCGACCGCCTCATGCGTCTTGTTGCGCTGAACATAGGCGCGCTCACCGCTCTTACGCGGCATTTCCTTCCGGGTATGCTGAAACGGCAACGCGGCGGCGTGCTGAACGTCGCGTCGATTGGCGGTTTGCTTCCTGGCCCATATCAGGCAGCGTATTACGCCAGCAAAGCTTATGTCATGTCGCTGACGGAAGCGCTTGCCCATGAATATGCTGGGTTGGGCGTGCGTATTGCCGCTGCCGCGCCTGGGCCGGTGCATACAGAGTTCCACAAGCGCATGGGCGTTAACGCCGCGCATTATTTGGAAATGTCAGGGGGGATGTCAGCCGAGAGGGCCGCGCGGCTTATCTATGCGGGATATATCTGCCGTCGCCGGGTGATCGTGCCGGGATTTTTTGCGTCGTTGGCGGCCTTTGCTGTGCGGTATATACCGCATGTTGTTCTGGTGCCGTTCATCGGTTGGCTGATCAAACGGCGTTATTGAGGGCAGCCTTTGCTCATGCGCCAGGTTGACGCCCGTGGCAATCACTTACCGTCCCTCTGTGCGGCCTTCCGTTTCAAAGCGCGGTCGATGAGCACATTTGCAAGCGTCATGCGCTCTGTGGCTTCGTCGCGCTGCCAGAGCGGCACCCTGTCCGGATGGTTGCGCGTGGCGAAATCGCGTCGAAGGCGGCGTAATTCCGCATCGGACAGATCGTCACGCAACCCCAGTTCTTCATGCACGGGCTTGCCGCCCATTTTGGCGGGGGCAGGGCCTGTTGCCGTATCTTGGGCGGCAGGCGGACTTTCGTCGTAAACGCGCGTTACGCGTTCCATCGGCGCCGTGATATTCTCAGAAGAGATACTATCGAAAGCGTATTGCATCTGATCGGAGCTTCGCCACACGCCATAGAACGCTTGAGACGTCGGTTGCTGGAAGGCTCCTTCATCGGCGTCGTCCCCCAGCATGTCGAGGACAGTCCGGAAATTGCTTAAATGCATTCGCTTGACGCGAAACATGGGTCAATCTCTGTTCACCTATCCGTCAACCGCATTGGTACGCCCATACAAAACGGTGCAAATAGTCAGATACGCTAACTATTCACACCGTATAAGACGAAACCAACAAGAAGGCTAGGAAGCGCAACGGCTGTGCGCTTCGTCATGCTGCGGTCAACACCGAATCGATTTTTTCTTTCAACACCGGTGCGCTAAACGGTTTGACCAGATAATTGCTCACGCCTGCTTTTTGTGCGGCGAGAACGTTTTCTGGCTTGGATTCTGCCGTCACCAGGATGAACGGTGTGGTGGCCGTGGCGTCGTTAGCGCGAACGTGTTTCAAGAGATCGAAACCGGTCATCGGCTCCATGTTCCAGTCGGAAATGATCAGCCCGTAAGACTTGCCTTTGATTTTCTCTAAGGCTTCTTCCCCGTTCGAGGCTTCATCGACGTTCTCATAACCAATTTGCTTAAGTAGCTTTCTGATAATGCGAACCATCGTGTTGTAGTCATCCACGACGAGGATCGCCAAATTCGGATCACTGCTCATTCATTTCTCCTTCGAGTTGGCATGCCGTCCACGCTCGTGAAACTTCCGCGGTAGCAGCATATATACCTGCGCAACCTTAAGAAATTCTCACGCTAGCATTTGTATCGCGGACAACGACCTTTTTGCTTGGCTTTATCTTTACGGCCTTCGCAACTGCAATAACGCCCTGGATTAAAGGCGCACTTGCTTGCGTCAGGCTGTCAGACCCTATGCGGAGTAAAATTCCAAGAAAACAGAAATTCAAATAATGCAAAACGTCAGTAGGAAATCATTTGAATGCTAGCGCCCGCCGAAATTTTTGTGGTAATCGGCACTCCGTCGAGCTATGCGCAGGGGGGAGCGGTATTGCGCAGTACAAAACTCAACAGCTTCGTGAAAGGTCACGAATGCCATTTGGTCTGCGCCTTTTCATGTTTTATGAGGAGATTGAAAAATGCCTAATCCCATCCGCGTACTAGTCGTGGACGATTCGGCGTTTATGCGTGGTGCTTTGACGCGGAGCATTGAGGCTGATCCGCGTTTCAAAGTGATCGATACTGCCGCAGATGGTAAACAGGCCATTGAAAAAGCTATGCGGCTGAAACCTGATGTGGTGACCTTGGATGTTGAAATGCCGATCATGAACGGCATTGAAGCCCTGAAGACCATCGTTTCGCGCAGCACAATTCCCGTTATCATGGTAAGCGCCGTCACTGATTCAGGCGCGAAAGTCACTATGGATGCGCTCGAAATGGGCGCTGTCGATTTTATTCCCAAGTCCAAAGGCGCTGAGCTTATCCACGAAAAATTGTTGGCAGCTCTAAGCGCTAATCCGGCTCGACGCGGCTTTGCACGTGGGCTTCAGGAACGGATACAAGCGCAGGGTAAAGGGCTGACCCAACTGCGCGGCAAAACCGATCTTGATCCCAAACAGAAAGGCAAGCCAGCACCGGAACGTCCAGAACATGCCTTACGCCCCAGCAGGCCGGGCGGTTTGCCACAGCCGCAGCCGCAGATAGAGGCCAAAGCGCCCGCTGCGCTACGTCCTCCTGCGCCTGGAATAGCTCGCGCACCTGTTGCTCCTCGCGTATCCTCCAAGCAAGATATCTCTTACATTCGCGTTCCAGCGAAAATTGTTGTTATTGGCAGCAGCACAGGCGGTCCGCAGGCGCTTCAAGAAGTGATTGGTCAGTTGCCAGCCAATTTGCCTGTTCCCGTGGTTGTGGCGCAGCATATGCCTCCGCAATTTACAACAGCGCTAGCCAAACGGCTTGACGAAACATGTCAGCCGAAAGTGGTGGAGGCGCGCGACGGCGAACCGCTTGTGAGGGGCACGGTTTATATCGGCCCTGGAGGTATGCATTTGCGCGTTTCACGAGACGAAATAAGGGTTAACGAAAGCAAAGGCGAAAGTCTCTATAAGCCCAGTGTGGATGTATTGGCAGAGAGTGTGCTGGCGGCATTCGGGAAAAACGTGCTTGGCGTTATGCTCACGGGGATGGGCAACGACGGCATGATAGAATTCGTTAAGCTCCACAAACACGGGGCTTACACCGTCGCGCAAGACCAGAACACTTGCGTGGTTTACGGAATGCCGCGAGCTATCGTCGATGCCGGGGCTGCAAATGAAGTGCTGCCTATTGAGCAAATCGGTTTGCGCATCCGATCTGCGTTCGGATTGTAAAAAACAGAATATTATTTCTTTGGCTGGGTGTCTTTCGTTGCGTTTTTAGCAATTTCTTCAATTACACTGCCTGCTTTATGAGTATGGGTTGATTCAATAATAACGATAAACTTGTCGTTTGCCTGTCCTAGTTTCGCCCGGAACAAAACTTCTCCGCCGCTGTCCAATGTTATCAAGTCATAAGAGTGTGTATTCAGCGGCACAAGCTGCCCTACTTGCAGGTTTGTAACTTCGGCAAGCGTCATCAAACGTTTTTCCAACACCGCATCAAGTTTGACATCGGTTTGCGCGATGCCACGTTGCATACGCTTCGTCCACCGCGGATCGTTCGGCAGGCTGATGGGCTGATGTTCGCGCTCCAGCTTTTTCCGGATGGGATATAGGGCTGACTGCGGAATAAGCATGTACATCCGTCCGCCATTATCCAGCACCTGAAACAGAACTTGCGCCGCGACCACGGGCATATCGTTCGGCCCCATGACAGTGAATTCGACGCTCGTTTCAATCCGGTCGAACCTGAAAGTAACGCTGCTAACGGACTCGAAGCAGTTTTGCAGCGCTTCGGCAGCCATCATCAGAATTTCTTTACCGAAGCGGCTTTCAAACATCGAGAAGGGACGATCTGAATCGAAAGGCGTTTCATTGCCATCAGCGCCGTATGCCACCTCGATGAGAGAAAATACGAATTTTCTGTCAATTCCGATGAGAATAGACGTGTCCCATTCTGGCACATAAAACAGCGCAGCAATGGAATCTTCATAATCATCAAGAATATCCCAGGCGTTATCGCCTTTTACCTGGTTGATGAAGAATGTGGTTGGAACCGAGCAGACTGCCCGCAAACTTTCTGAACATGTCGTCGCTACGCGTTCAAAAATCGCGTGCAAAACTGGCAATTTGTCGATAGACAGCTTCGGCGTTTCCGTAAGCGCCTCTAGCATACGCTTTGCGGCGGCTGACTGTGTTGATTTTGCCGTCATGGCCTACCGTGTTGTGAATCGTTGCATTTAAGCATTTGTCATGCGTGCCGAAAGGGGCTTGCGTGAAGCTGAACAAACTACCGAATAACTGATACGAACACCGTTATTCTTCATCGGAATGCAATTCGATCTTGCCTTTTTCTGATAATTCCAACGCGAGATCGGCAATCGCCCGCCGCGCTTTGTTGACATCGCGAGCCGGGACATGGCCGCCGCTGTTCACTTCCTGCTCGATCATGCGCCTGCTGCGTGCGCCGAGAGAAGAAAGAATCAATTCGCTTACTTGCTTTTCGGCGCCCTTCAAAGCCAGAATAACGCGCTCTGGTGGCACTTGGTCGAACAGTGTAGCGACATCTTCTGGGCGAAGTTTGGAAATGTCTTCGAATGTAAACAGGAGACCTTTGACTTTCTCGGCTTCTTTGGGCCTGAATTCGTTGAGGTCTTCGAATACTTCGTCACTATGCTCGCGTTTCATCCTGTTGATGATGTTTGCAATTCTTGCATGTACATCTTGTTCGCTATTGCGAGAAGCGCCATGAAGCAAATCGTCGTTTAGGCTTTTTTCGATTACTTCCTGTGGTAAGTCTAGAACATGTTTAATCGTGAGCATGCGGCGCATCAAATCTTTGCGCATTTCGTTTGGCATCAATTCTATTACCGCGGCAGTACAGGCCGGGTTGGCTTTTGAAAGTACATAAGCCGCAACTTGCGGATGCTCTTTCATTAAATATTGGGCGATTGGCGTTTCCGGCATTTGCGAAAGCCGCGGCCATACGGAACGCTTATCTTCGCCACGAATATCCGCCATGAGTTCGGCGAGTTGATCCGGAGGCAAGATGCCTTGAAGAAGCTGCTCTGCTTGTCCTGCGGTGCCTTCCAAATCACTGCCTTCGCCGATTTTGCCGGTAAACTCGTCAATCACGTCATCGAGCACGGCTCGTGGCACCATACCGAGTTCAGAGGCGGATTTTACGAGGACTTTTATCTCGGTCTCATCAAAATGTTTAAGAATGCGTGATGCAAGCGGCTTTCCCATAGCAAGAAGCAACGCAGCAACTTTATCGCGGCCGCTCATTTTACGAAATGGAGCCTTAGTTACTTCAGCTACTTCTGTTGCTGCTTTTTTGTCCTTCTTTGTATCAGGACGGGGAAGCTCTGTGGGCATAATCTCAAAACCACTTTTTATAACACTCCCGAGTTTTGAAACGTTAGCTTTGCTTAGGCCATTAAAATTTATTACTTTCTCGCTGTAAATAACTTTAAATGCTTCATCAACAACAAATAACTCTGGCTTGATATTCGCGCTTGCAGTCATTTTCTTATCTGCTGTAAACGTGAATTGCGTTAATACATATCCAGTTACAACGCCTCTGCTTACCAGAGGTACATTGATCATTTTTGTTTTAAGTTGCTCAAGTTCTACTTTTTTCTCCGCGCCTTCACCGTCTTCATGGGCAGCCTGCGCCTGCATTTGCCATTGCATGACGCCATAAGCTGATCCCAGGCTCACCACACACACCCATATTCCGAGGAAGAGATGCTTGATCACTGGCGTTAATCCTTACCGTAATAGGGGCGCGTATATGTACCGTCCGAATCAGCCTCGCGGATGGTATCGGCAATCACGCCAGCGATTTCTCTTACGGCCTGCACATGGATGGAAAGCACTTGCTGATTTACCTCAAGTTTTTCACGCAATGTAGAAAGCATTTGGAGCGTTGTATCGCTTGGCTTCTGGCCGTCCAACATTCGGAGCGCTCGGTCCAGTTCAAGTAAACCGTGGGCTTTTCGGGTGTTATATTCTTTATGCTCGATAGGTTGACGGCTACGCAGCGCCGCTGTCTCCTGGTCAATAACTTCAACAAGGCGCACGACAGCCCGTTGAATAGATGCATCAATTGCTTGATTGTCCTGTGTGCGGCCCCCAGGTCTGCCCTTGGTTTGGTCATGTGCGGGTGATGTCGTACCCCGCGCCATATCGGAGCGGGGGCGGTTTGCTGTAAAAGCGTTCCGGTCATACATCCCGTTCAACTCCGGTTCCGGTGCTCGCTGATGCGCTCAGCAATACCTAGTTTCGCGCTTGTTGCCAGCTCATCGGCGATATGCTCTGCAAACATTGAGCGCCAAATGTCGCCTGCAGTGCCGCTGCCATAAACGTTTGTAGCGTCCTTGGGCAGCATGGCTTCCACGAAAGTTTGCAGAAGAAACGCCTCGAATTTCTGATACGCAGCCGCACTTTTGGCATCGCCTGGGGATTTCGATACGGCGGCGGAGGCAGAAGGCGAAGAAGGCGCTGTCAGCGTTTGGGGAGGCTTTGCAGCAGCTTGCGACGGCGGAAGGGCAGGGGAAGGCGCAGGCGGTGGCGCAGGCACGGAAAACGCCTCTGGCACAGTAGAACCACTGGCGGCCTTCGCGCCCCCCATTTGCTGAAGGCGTTCCACAGCCGCACGATATTGTTGCGGATCGCTAGCGCGGGCAACATCCAGCACGATATCCGACGGTGGGTTGATAGACACGCCTCGCCTCCACTACGCTCCAAGTATCAGGAATGCAGCCATATTGCCGTTCAAGTCTTACGGGGGGCTTGTGTTGCCTGGGCGTGCGACACGCTCAATCGTCTCATGAAGCTGCGTCTCCGTTTCTATTCTGCGGTTTTCACGCTCCAAATGTTCGCTCAAACGTTCAGCGTGCTTCAGCTTGCTGGCGTTCTCAAGAATGCGTTGCGACTGGATATCTTTCGCTTCGGCGACGTGCTGCGCCTCCTTGGCAAGCGAGCTGAGGAATTTCGCGGTCGTATCGACAAAAAGCCCGTGAAGCGCATCGTCAGTATTGAGCGCGTGAATGACTTCGTGCTGCGATTGCTCCAACTCGGCCAGTTTTCGCTGCAATTCTACTTTTTTGAGTTCTTCAATGCGGTGAATATGCTTGAGCACATCAAGCATGTGCTCCACCTTTTTGGCCCGCTTTTTCATTCTGCGCTATCCTGTCAAAAGCCATTTGGTGAAATCAGCCATAAACAGCTTCAAGAAGTCACCTAACACAAAATACATGATAAAGAGGCCGCCCATAACAACAAATGGCAATGATACGAAATAAATTCCTATCTGCGGGATAAGTTTATTTGCAACGCCGAATAGTACGTTAATAGATATTGCGTAAAGGATAAAAGGGCTGCCAATTTGTAACGCCAAAACAAACGATCTTACTAAAACATCAGTCAGTTGTACCAAATTGAACTGAGTTGATAGCTCTCCGTTTATCGGCAGCGCCTTATACGATGCGATTAGCGCGCGCATTACCTCTGCATGCAGATCCATCATGAAAAACAGCACCGTGGCCGTCATCGTAATCATCGTTGCTAATGAGGACATCGGTTGCGCTTCGTCAATCGGAACGCCCGGCAAGTTGGCAAATCCAACCGATGTAGCCGCCATTGTCGCCACGAACTCCAATGCGAGGAAGAAAATGCGCGCCATCAGGCCAATGAGAGTTCCCTTAACAATCTCTGTGATCATTAATTGCAGGCCGGTTAGCGGGGTGAAGGACGAAATCGCCGCTTTGACGCTAGGTAATAGCAAAGGCGCCATCGCCAGAGTTACAGCAATCGCTATGAATATCCGCGCCTGTCTGGGAACGTGCGAGCTGGAAAAACCAGGCATGAACATCAGGCATCCGCCAATGCGGCAGAACAGCAGAAACGTATGCAGTACGACTTCGCTGCCGATATTGTGCATGCCTCTAGCTCCAAGTTTTAACGCGGGATGATGGCAGGCGAAACTTGCGCGAGAGGGGAGGGGGAGCGGATAGCATAGGCTTACCCACGGAAAGAAATGGGGGGTATATGAGCGTTCAAACGATTAATATGCGGCAATATTTAAGTGTAAAAACGCATTAGTTTTGTAAAGTAAAATATATCCATAATCGCAAATAAGTTTTCTCGTTAATAATGATTGCACATCCCACTGCAACACTTCCCGGAAATTAATTGGGAGATCTTCGGTATGGCCGTGCAAATTCCTTTTCCTGCCTTGAAGGGCAAGAAAGCTCTTATCGTCGGCGTCGCGAACGAAAACTCTATCGCGTATGGATGCGCCAGGGCGTTTCACGAGCTTGGCACCGAGGTCGCCATTACCTACCTCAACGAGAAGTCAAAGCAATATGTCGAGCCGCTCGCGCAAGGGCTGGAAGCGCCGATCTTTTTGCCGCTCGATGTCACCCAGCCAGGCCAGCTCGAAGGGGTGTTTGAGGAAATCTCCCGCCGTTGGGGTAAGCTGGATATTCTGGTGCACTCTATCGCCTTCGCCCCGAAGGAAGACCTGCACGGCGGTCTGCTGAGCTGCTCGGCGGAAGGCTTTTCAAAGGCCATGGATATTTCCTGCCATTCGTTCCTGCGCATGGCCCGGCTCGCCGCTCCACTGATGGAAGACGGCGGTTCCATGTTTGCTATGAGCTATTTCGGCTCTGACAAGGTCGTACCGAACTACAACGTCATGGGGCCGGTGAAAGCCGCGCTGGAATCGTCCTGCCGCTATCTGGCGTATGAACTTGGACACCAGCACATTCGTGTACACGCTATTTCGCCCGGTCCGCTGAGAAGCCGCGCCGCCTCCGGCATCAAGGACTTCAACATGCTGCTCAACTCGGCGATTGAAAAAGCCCCGCTCGGCGAGCAGGTCGACATCATGGATGTGGGCTTCACTTGCGCGTTCCTGGCCACGCCCTATGCGCGTCGCCTGACTGGCAGCACGATCTACGTGGACGGTGGCACCAACATCATGGCGTAGTGTCGTGCTGTCCCAAACACGAAAGCGCGTTCAGCAACACCATATTCTGAGCGCGCTTTAGATATTTCACAACCCTCTACCTACTCTCCCGGAACCACGTAACGCCAAGCAGCCCAAGAAACAAAGCCAAGCCGATAAATCCGGCGAATAGAGGCGTATAGCGCACGCCGCGCACGATATAGGCGTTCTGGTTTTTCAAGCCTAACCAGTTCTGCCCGTAATATTTCGAGGCGGTATGCTGCATCGTGATGCGCGGTAGCTTGGCGGCGGGTGCTCCGTTGGTGCCGCCCATCCAGAATTGCCCGCCTCTGGTGGCGGTGGAAACAGGTCGCAATGGCGCATCCGTGGCGGTGACTTTAGCGAATTCGCGGCTGTTGGCGTCGCCCACCAGCACCACAGCCGAAAGCCCGTCCATGGTGATTTTGTGCACGCCCGGTTCGTCCACGACCAAGCGGCCGCGCCACAGTCCCGCCTTGGCTTTCGTCATGGGCACGGCATGCGTTTTGCCAGTTGGACTGGCGATCTTGGCAGCGCCCACATTGTCTTTCATGCTGCGGCGCTCAATAGTGATGCGCTGTCCATCCGCTGAGGCTTTCAGATATTCTTCTTCAAGGTCAGGTTCTTTCATCAGCCAGTGCGATAGTTTCCTGAGCAAATCGGAATGCGGGCCGCCCCCTTCATATCCACGCGCCCACAGCCATACGTGGTCTGAAAGCAGCGTCGCTACGCGTCCTTTGCCGTATTGAGCTAAAGTCAGTACTGGGAGGTTGTCAGGCCCGCTCATCAGCACTTCGCTCTTATGCATAGGTTTTGTCACAATCAGCCGGAACCACGGCCCCCAGGTGGGTGCTTCGGCCGGACTGCCGTTGCTGCCGGAAAGCCCCGCTGTTACCGGATGCCTCACCCCTTGCTCGGTAAGGGCTGCACGGAAAGGCTTTTCGATCACCCGGCCCGAAGGCTGCGAAGGCAGCGCATCTCCCAGCGGCGTGTAATAGAGGCTCATGGGGGAAGCGAAGCCGGAGCCAGCCGCAACCAGCACCGCGCCGCCCTTTTTCACATAGCGCGCCACGTTATCGAGATAGATGAGCGGCAGAACTTCTATCGCATGTCTTTGATACCGGTCGAAAATGATAAGATCGAACTGTGAAAGCTTTTCGGAAAACAGCTCGCGCGTTGGAAATGCAATCAGCGAAAGCTGATTAATATCCGTCCGCGTGCCGAAGCTTTTCTCAGGGGGACGCAAAATGGTGAAGTGCACCAGATCCACCGAGGCATCGGAGCGCAACAAATTGCGCCAGGTGCGTTCGCCGACATGCGGTTCACCCGAAACCAGCAGCACACGCAAGTTCTCGCGGACGCCCTCGGCTTGCAGCACCGCGCGGTTGTTGGCTTTCGTTAGCTCGCCATCTTTCGCTACAAGTTCCACTTCCATCAGCGTGCTGCCTGCGTGCGGAAACGGAAACGGCAGACGCACCGTCTTGCCGAACGGCACGGTGATGCGTTCCTCGGGCTCTGCTTCCCGTCGGATTTTTAGCACCGCTGTCTGAGGCGCATCGCGCCCTTTGAGGCTAGTGATGGCGCGCAGCTCCACCATTTGCGTGCTATCGACAAGCCCGAAGCGCGGCGCGGAAATCACCTCCAGCCAGTTGTCGAACTCGCCCCGCGAGCCCGTGATGAGCGCGTGCACCGGCGCGGCAATATTCAGGCGCTTCACATCGGCGGGCACATCATGGATTTGCCCGTCCGTGATCATTACGACGCCCGCGAGCCGTTCGGCCGGAACATCGGCCAGCGCCTGGTTGAGGCTGGCGAATAGCGCCGTTTCGTCGCTCGCGCCACTGGAATCGTGCGTGCTCGTCACCCAACGGATTTCCAGATTGGGAATCATCTCGAATGTTTTCGCCAGTTGCCCGCGGATGTCGGCCATGCGTTTGTCACGCCCAGCCAAGTGCTGGCTGGCGCTGTCATCAAGCACCACCACAGCGATGCTGGTCAGCGGTTCGCGCTCTTCCTCCTTGAAGTTGGGGTTAACGAGCGCGGCCAGCAGCAAGGCCATACTGGCGGCCCTTAAGAAAGCGCCGCGCCGTCCGCGCCAGAAGAGCACAGCCACGATCACCAAGGCTATGAGTGTAGCAGCCGCCAGCACGGGGATGGGCAAAATAGGCTGAAATTCAAGTGTCCAGTGCATGTGCCGTCTTCGCCTCCGCCCTCACTGGCCCAGCCGCTGGAGCAGCGCCGGAACGTGCACCTGGTCAGCTTTGTAATTGCCGGTTAGCGCGTACATCACAATGTTGATGCCGGTGCGGTACGCCATTTCGCGCTGGGTTTCTCCGCCGGGCACGCAAGCGTAAAGCGGCCTGCCATCGTCGCTGATGGCCCAGGCTCCAGCGAGATCGTTCGACGTGATGAGAATGGAGCTAACGCCATCAGACTTTAGCGCGCGGCGCGAACCGTCATCCTCGGCGGAGCCTTGCGCTTCCACCCATAACGCGCCGCCATCCCATCGGCCGGGAAAAGTACGCAGCAGATAGAACGACTTCGTGAGCACATGCTTAGCTGGTACTGGCTCTAAACGCGGCGTATCCAGCTTACCGATAAGCTTGGTAAGCGCGGTTGATTGTCCGCCAAGCCCGCCTCCCATTGGCGATTGATAGTCTTGCGTGTCAAAGATGATCATGCCGCCTTGCTTCATATACGCGTCGATCTTGGCGAGCGTCGCGTCAGATAGAGGCTGCGCTTCCGGACGCACAGGCCAGTACAGCAGGGGAAAGAACACCAGTTCGTCGCGCTCAATATTAACGCCGGTCGGTGCGGCCGGTTCGGCGGCGGTGCGCTCGGTAAGCTTCTTCGAAAGACCGGAGAGGCCCTTGCGGCTAAGTTCGTCGGTCGCCGGATCGCCGGTGAGCACATAGGCAAGGCTGGTTTTTAGCGACGATCTCAGCGCGAAATCGCTGATGGAGCCCGTTGTGTCTTGCGCGTGAGCTGGGCCAACGTTTAAGCAGGCGGCTCCCACAAGCCCCGCAAGGCCCAGCGCCATCAGCGCAACGCCTGCCTGCGCTTTCGATAGGCGCGACCAGCGGAACAGCGGAGCACCCGATAGAAGCGTTAATGTCAACAATGCATCGACGGCGAACAATCCGAGGGCGGCAAGTAACAGCCAGGGCATTAGCATAACCGGTTTACGAGCGTCATAAGCAATAATTTGCGCGCCAGAGGCGGTTACGTCCAGCGCTTTAAGCGAGGTCTCAGCGCCGATAAGATTAAGCGCCCGCGTTTGTCCTTGCTTGCCGTAATATCCCGGCGGATGGGTTGCGTCTGGCGAGAAATCGCTCGCTTCGTCAGCAGGAAGCGCATTCGCGGTGACAGGCGGCTGTCCGATACGGCCATAACCGTCGAGCGCGCGCCAGGGAGCCAGCAGTCCCGCGCGTGAGCTTGCGGCAGGTGTGGCAGCCGCCGATTCCGCGGTTTTCGTGGCGTTTGCTGCGTCATTCGTCTGCTGTTCGCCGTTCGAGCTTGCGTCTTGCGTCACGCCGCTTGTGCCGTGCGCGAATTTGGCGGTCCGGCGCAGCATTTGAACGAACAGCCCGGACATCGGCAGGTTCGACCAATCCGAATTCGCGCTGATATGGAACAGCACCAGCCAGCCAGCCCCTTGACGCGCGGCGGTGACAAGCGGCGTGCCATCTTCCAGCCGCGCCCAGACTTGCGCCTTGGAATGTTGCGTCGCAGCCGGATCGGCGAGCACCTGCCGGGTGATTTTCACGTCTTCAGGAATGGTGAGACCGTAGAACGGGCTTTGCTCTTCAAACGGCGCGAGCGCTTGAGGCGTCTGCCACGAAAGTGCGCCGCCCATTGCTCGTCCGCCGCGACGCAACGGCACTGGCAGCAGCGTATCGCCGCCTTTTTCCAGACGCGGTCCGGCGAATCGGACCAAGACGCCGCCTTTTCGCACCCATTTTTTCAAGCGATCGGCGGTGCTTGAGATAATCCGCCCGATATTCGCATAGATGAGAATCGTGGGATGGCGCTCCAGGAGCGCGCTTGTGTCGCGTTTGATGTTGCCGGTGGAGGAAACCGTCACCTCGCCATGCGGGCTGAGTGCGCGTTCTATATAGTGTGTGGGCGACAGCAGCGGCTGAGCAGCTTCCCGCGCCTCGCCAGAGGTGATGCCGAAGCGCTGCCAGAACGTGCTCGCATCCAGCAGATGCGTTGCACCCGCCGATGGTTCGCCACTGATTTCCAGGCGCGTCACCTGATTGCGCAATTCCAGCGGCAAGTTGATGGTGACTTGCGTCTCGTGCTTGCCTTTCGCTAGCGAAAATGGTGCATCGGCCAGACGCGCGCCGCGCCCGCTCAATGCGCTGACACGGCCTTTGCGGGGGCCGCCTTCCGCCGAAACGATGCGCGCCTGAAGTTCTTTCCCGGCGTTGGATTGTCCGCCCAGACCAAGCGCGCCAGTTTTACGGGCGTCTGTCATGACAGAAAATCTGTGTCCGGCTGATAGCCGCTTCAATTCCGCCGCCAGATCGGCCGCGCCGCTACTGTCCACGCCATCGGCCAGCCATACGACATCATAGCCATTGCCGGAGCCGGGTTTAACGGTGGAAAGCAACCGGGCTGCGTTCAGCCGGTTAGGACTAAAGGGTTGCGGTTCAAATCCGGCGGCCTTTTGCCGGGCCGTGGCGGGCGAAAGAGCTTGCAGCGTTTCTTCTGCGGGAAGACTGGCGGTCGCCAAGATGCTTACCGTCTGGCCGTGACTATCGGCTTGTTGCAAAACTGCGTCGAGCATTTCCTGGCGTTGTGGCCAACGGCTTGCGGAAGCCCAGCCATTATCCACCACGATAAGAAGGTTAGGGCTTGCCGCCGTTGCGCCGCTCTGCGGATTGAACACGGGAGATGCCAGCGCCACGATGATCAGCGCGGCAATCAGCATGCGCAGCGCCGTAAGCCACCACGGACTGCGTGCGGGCGTTTCCTCGTTGGCTTGCAGCCCTAACAGCAGGCGCACGGCTGGAAACGCCACTTCTGCCGGGCTTGGCGGTGTGAACCGCAGCAGCCACCAGATGAGCGGTAACAGCGCCAACGCAGCCAATATCAGAGGCTGAATGAATCCGATTGCTGCAAAACTCATGGTGTGGCCCTCCCGCCGG
>JARRLC010000108.1:0-8876 GCA_037387425.1 Alphaproteobacteria bacterium | reverse complement strand
CGAGGCAGATCTGTGACGCCCCATACAGGATGATTGGCGTGGGGGGGACGTGAGGGTCGCATTTCCCTCAGTGTACGAACCTGATACAGCGCGTGAGGGAGCTTGTCCTAGAGAACCTTTCTTCGCTTGCCGAGCGAAGGAAGGTCGTCGGACGCAAAGTAGCTTTGCGGGAATGACATGAGGTTGCCAGGCAGGACAAATGAAATCGCTGCCTATGCTTTTCCTACCCCTCAATCGGAGTCTGCGCTGCCAGCGCCGTCTCAATCTTCGCCAGTGCTGGATCAAGCGCTACGGTGGACAGCCGTGTGTCGTTCGACGTTGCAGTTAGCGCCAGTGTCTGATCGCTTGTCGTAAACAGGCGGCATAGCGTGGTCGAATCGGAGGCATCGCGGATCACGACAGCCAACGCGCCTCCGCGGTTGGCGGCAAATTGGTCAGCGGCGCTGGTCAGGCGGACGGTAGCTGCGGCCATGTCGTCAAAGTCTGGCGCTGAGCCGGCAGAAGCGACCACGAGGCCGTCCTCGTTGCTCAAAAGAACCGAGCTAAAGCCGCCCACTTTCGTGACGAGATCAAGCAACGGGGACAGATCGCGGCGTTGTCCGCCGCTGCCGACCCGCGCTAAGTCAACCGACAGGCGTTCACGTTCCACCAGCGGCGCCAGCACCTGTTCGATGGTCGATTTCAGGGTGTCATCGTGTTCCAGCGCGCCTGCGTTAAGCTGTTTCCAGTGTTGCAGAATCGCGGCCTGTTGTTCGGCGACGCCCCGCAGCCGGGTACGTTCCTTTGAACCGCGCCAAAGGCCAGCGAGATATCCCGCCAGCAGGAGAAGAGACGCGGCGCCAATGCCAATAAGGAGAGCAGGTATGTTCATGGTTGCTCCGTGTCGCCAGAGGCGCTTTTGCAGACGTTAATACCCTCAATGCTGATATCAACGCGGCGATCCCGCGGGTTGATATTCGTGCCAGCTTCCGCAGCGCCAGCGGCGCGTACAACCATACGGTTGGCAGGGATGCCGTTGCTAAGGAGGAGTTTGGAGACGGACTTGGCGCGGGCAAAACTGAGCACAAGGTTAATTGCCTCGGTACCAAGAGCGTCAGCATGGCCTTCTATGAGCAGCTTTGCGTCATCATGCTTTTTGAGCCAGGCGCTTATCCGGTTGATGCCTGCCAGGATCTGTCTGCGCTCTGCCTCTGTCTCCATCTGGGGGATAGATTGCCCCGTCGCGAACATGAGCGTCACTCGGTTGAAACAGAGTGGCGGGATGTTTTTCGCGGGCACTTTGATGATTTTTGGCGGTGGCGCAGGCGCAGGTACAGGCACCTTAATGATTCTTGGCGGCGGTGCCTTTTGACGCACAACAATCGTCACAGGTTTTGATGGCGCCATGGGCGGGGTCAGCCAGATCGAAGCAGAAATGACCGACAACGCGGTTCCCATGACGGCGAGTGCAGCAACAAGCAAGACTGGCGTGCCTTCGCCTGCTATTGGCAGGGCTGGGGCAAAGTTGTCAGGTAGTTCGGCATTCATGGCCATAGTTTACTATCTCGCCGCCGTGACCATTTCGCTGGCGTGACGGGTTGAGTATCTGCCGGTGCGGCGGGTTGTGTGTCTGACTGCTCGGCTGGTTGAGCTTCTGCTGGAGGAGCAGACTGTGTCTCAATCGGAGCTGCAGGGTGGGCGATTGCTGGCGGGACTAACATTTCGTCTGCTTGCTCAGCAGGCTGGGTGTCCTCAGCAAATTGGGTGTCCTCAGCGGGCTGGGCAACTTCTGAGGTGGCGGACATAATTTCTGCTGGTGTCTTGAACAAAGGCGTCATCAGATCAATGCCGCAATCGAGATTAGCGCACCAATCAATGAACCTGTTGACCATCGGTTTGCCCTTGAACATCGCGCCATGCTGCGGGGCAATGATGTCGATATCCAGCTTGCGCACCATGTCGGCCCATACGCTCATGGCCTGTTTACAGGTCATGTAGCGACGGTGGAAACCTTCCATATATTGAAGGTGACCGTCGAAGTCGGTGACTTCGAAATATTCCATGCCGAGCGCGGCGCCCAGGTCGCCGGTGTACAGGATCTTCGCAACCGGATCGTAAAGTTGGAAGTTCCCCACACTGTGCAGGAAATGTCCGGGCAAGGCGTATAGCTTCTCGCCGCCCATTTCGAACGTCATGCCCTCATCGGGGATTGGCAGCAGCCGGTGTTCAAGCAGGTGGTCCAAGCCGAAATGCGGCACGAAACGTTCCCACAGCGCAGAGATGTACGCTGTGGCGTCGGTGGTCATCAGCCAGCCATTGACGGCAGCCACGATATCCGGGTCCTGATGCGAAAGGAACAGGTAACGCAGCTTGCCTTGGCCGATGGCCGAGAAGGTTTTTGTTAGTACTTGAGAATAAACCTTATGACCACCGGGATCGAGCAGCATGGCCTCACCATTGTGCATGATGAGGTGCTGGTTCGCTTGCACCGCGCTGCCAATACTGCTGGAATCCTCAAGCAGTACGTTACGGTGGCTACCGTTGTCAAATAGCACTATATCCGCCATAAACAACTCCTCGCAGAATGTGGCGAAAGGCGCGGTTATCGTAAAGCCGTTTAAAGGACTTTCTGTAACGCCCGGATTGCTTCGCGCATATCGAAGAAGATAAGGCCGAGTTTGCTATTTTCGTTTGTTACAGCGAGCAGCAGAGTGCCGCGACCGGCGCTGATCACCACCGCATAGCCCTGTTCGCCGCGTACGATCACTTCCTGCACGGTGCCGCGCGAAAGTTCTGCTGACGCACGTGTGCCCAGATTGAGCAGCGTGGCAGTCATACCGGCGACGCGCGTTTCTTCCATGTTCACAGTTTCAGCGCGGGCGATCATCAACCCGTCTTCGGAAATCAGCGCGCATGTTTCGATTCCTGGTGAATCGGTTTGCAGCTTGCGGAGGATCCTGTTCAGCTCATCGAGACGGTTCATTCCCCCTCCCTGCCGCGCATTCGGCATTTCTAATAGCCTGGACATCGCTTTCTCCCAATTTCTCTATCACCCAAGGTATCGATAAGTGACTATACGTAGCAAAATGGGCAGGTAAAGGCCAGCATTTCTCGATTGGATACAAACTAGGCTTTTGATGCTCAGCCGTAGCTAATTCTTGCATGGTTAACACCCTAGCAGCATACGATTATGAAAGAATAACTATCACTTAGACACTGCAACACAGTGCCGTAAAAATGTAGCTGCAGATATCACCATAGGGCTATACAGTTAATTCTCTGCATCCCAATCGCTTCGAATTTCGTCCATTAACGGATGTTCAATATTTGCCTGCGCCAATTCGGCAAAATCATCCAAAACTTCTTTTTCCCAGGGCTTTTTGTTCCGGGTTTCTGCGCCTTTGTACTTGTTGTAAATGGATCTTGCTTCCTTCGTGGAGCCCTTGAGCATAAGAGCGTGGGCGCGATTCAGCTCGATTGAAATATAATTTTTTCTTATTGCGGCGGCTTGATCTGCGGTCGCGACGACTGCTTCATACTGGCCCGCGAAAAGCTGATACCACGTAAGACTTAGGAGCGCATCAAGCGTGCTGTCGCCAAAACCTCCCTCAGAGGCGGCTTCAGCGATACTCACCGCCTTGGCAATATTTTCTTGAAGACGCGCTGCTTCCTTATAATTTTTGTCCTCGAACGCATCGTTTGCGGCCTGGATTTGACTTTGCATATTTTCGATAGTCTTTGCGAGATCAGAAACGTGTGAAATGTCAGCCGCCCCGTAAGTTGCTTTTTGCCCAGACGATGTTGGATAGGGCGGCGCAGACGTCTCCTGTGCTCCCGTTATAATCGGCTTGTGCAAGACTGAGGCGCTGCGATCATATGCGTTTGCCTGTTGGGGATATCGTCCCGAATTTGCGCCGTTTGCATGTTTAGCGTTATCAGTCGAGCGCAGCGCTGCTGGTTGTGCATCAGAGCTGTTTTGCGACACGACAACCCCTGCGGGCCGGAGCAGGCGTTCCCCTATCATAAAACCGGCATGGATCACCCGAACAACGGTATCGGCAGGGTAATCCGTGGTGTTCTCCGTAAACTTTGCTTCGTGCAGATAAGGATTAAATGGCTCACCAAGAGGGTCAAAACGGGTCACCTGATGACGTTTCAATGCGCTTAGAAGAGATCGCTCAGTAACCTCAAATCCTTCTACGAGGTTATTTAAAACCGGAGATGCGTCGAGTTGTTCTTTCGAGACGGTTTCAATGGCGCGCCGAATATTATCGGCTACGACGACCATATCGGTTGCAAACTCGGATATCGCATATTTCATAAATTCTTGTTTGTCCCGGTCATTTCGCAGACTCTGGGCATTCATTTCTTCCCTTAGCTTTTGGTTTTCTTCTTCTACGTTTTTGCTTTTATTGAGTAAGTCATTCAATGCGATGTATGAATCCTCCAAATCCTTCTGTTCATCAACAGTCAAATCCTCCGCATCATGCTCTTCCAGCTGCGGATCATCTATTCTCCGTAACAATTTTTGCAGCACTGTTGACAACATGTCCTTTTTCCACTGCCAAATATTCTTAGCCCGGAAAGCCTATCACCCACCGAACTAAAGCTTTCCGAACATCACGTTTTAACGCACTCCCCTCATGTGCGACGGTATGTCTCAAAGCTGAAAGATACTCCCCTGATGATGTTGCGTATACCCTTAGTATGGTTTTTGCAGAGGCCATTCATATGGTTGCTCTAAAGCGTGTTGAGTATTAGCACACGAGGCTTCACTGCTGAAATAGCCAACTGAGGATGATTACAAGTTGTTGATTATAATGCAGCATTTCCGTAGCAATTTGTATTTTGCGTTTACGGCGTGCTGAGTGCAAACTTGACTAGTCCACTATACGAATAAGCTATAGCAGAAATAATCGCATTTACCCGATGGTGTTTTGGTCTGTAAGTGTTGCTTCGCGGGTGCTGTTCCTTCGCAAAAGCCCACGCTGCGGCGCCAACAAAAACGCCAGGAGGAAAAACAGCGCCTGAGTGAGCACAATGCTAGCGCCCGTCGCGCCATCGATGTGGAAGCTGATAAGCGTACCGAGCGCAGCCGACGTTGTTGCGGTTACCGTGGCGATGACAAGCATCCGTTCGAAGCTATCAGTCAGAAGATAGGCCGTGGCTCCAGGCGCAATCAGCATTGCAATGACAAGGATAATACCAACCGCCTTAAGCGCGGCGACAATGGTCAGCGAAAGCACCACAAGAAGACCATAATGTAACCACCGTACTGGCAAGCCAACCGAGCGCGCATGATTGGGATCGAAGCAATAGAGCAACAGATCACGCCGCTTGATGAGGACAAACAACAGCGTTCCGCCCGCAATAATCGCGGTTTCGATCAAATCCCGAGTCGTTACGCCAAGCACATTGCCGAACAATATGTGGTTAAGGTGCTGATTTGTCTCAACTTTGGTGAAGAGCACAAGACCAAAACCGAACATGCCGGAGAATACAATCCCCATAACCGTATCTTCTTTCACGCGGCTGTTCTCTTTCAAATAGCCGGTGAACACAGCACTGAAGAGACCGGCGGCAAACGCACCAATCGCCAGCGGAAGGCTCAGCACATAGGCGAGAACAATGCCTGGCAGCACCGCATGTGAAATGGCGTCGCCCATCAGCGACCACCCTTTGAGCACCAGATAGCAGGAGAGAACCGCGCAGACCACCGCCACCATCAAAGCTACGAGCAGGGCACGCTGCATAAACGGATAGGTAAACGGCTCAATGATCCAGTTAAGAAAGATGCTCATGTCGTCGCCTCGGGTGTGGTTAGCTGCCGCCGGCGCGAAGCCAGCACGCCATGTTTCGGGGCAAAATAAAAGGCGGCAAGAAACAGAAGGGTTTGCAGTGTGACGATCACGCCGCCCGTCGCGCCATCAAGGAAATAACTGATATAAGCGCCGGCAAAGCTGGTGATGGCTCCAAGCGCAACACTTATGAGAATGAGGCGGTCGAACCGGTCGGTCAAAAGATAGGCGGTGGCGCCAGGGGTAACCACCATCGCGACGACCAGGCAGGCGCCAACTGTCTGGAGAGCCGCCACCGTGCAGGCGCTCAGGAGCGTAAAAAATACAATCTTAAGCCTATACGTATTTATACCGATAGTGCGGGCGTGGCTTTCATCGAAGAACGTCACCATCAAGTCTTTCCAGAAAAAGACAAGCACAGCGAGCGACACGACTGAAATGATGACCACTTGTATGATGTCCTTATCGGAGATCGCCAGGATGTTACCCAGCACAATGGTCTGAAGGCTTACCGAGGCAGGCCAGATTGACGCCATCAACAGGCCGACCGCGAAGAACGTCGTGAAAACAAGGCCAATGACGGCATCCTCGCGTAGCCGCGACTTCAGCTTAACGAACTGCATGCCTCCCGCGGCCAAAAGTCCTGAGAAGAAGGCTCCGGCTGCGAACGGCACGCCGATGATATAGGCCGCAGCGACACCCGGTACGATGGAATGCGACAAGGCGTCGCCCATTAGCGACCAGCCTTTAAGTGTGAGATAGGCTGACAGGAACGCACAAACGCCGCCGACGAGCGCGCTCACCCACATGGCTTTCACCATGTAATCGTAGCTGAAAGGGACCATCAGTTCGCCAAGCAGCGTGCCTTCGTTCATCTCATGTCTCGCTTCTTTTCGCGCGTTGGCCGTGTTCATCGCCATAAAAAACGAGTGGCCGCTCATCGTCGGTCAACACCGTGAGCCGCCTGGCGTCGTCATCCTGGTGAAGCGCTGATCCGCCTAGCTGGAAGTTGCGCAACGCACCGCCAAAGGTGTGTTCCAGATTAGCTTGCGTGAAGACGTCCGCAGTCGGTCCGGCGGCAAGCACGGTGCGGTTGAGCAGAACCACCTGGTTGCAATACTCAGGTACGCTGCCCAGATCGTGTGTCGAAACCAGCATCAAGTGGCCAGAGGCGCTCAACTCTCGCAAGAGATTGATAATGGCTGTCTCGGTATTTACATCGACACCGGTAAAGGGTTCGTCGAGTAAAATGATGCGGCCTTCCTGCGCCAGAGAGCGTGCAAGAAACACGCGCTTCTTCTGCCCACCGCTCAATTCTCCGATTTGGCGATGACGGTAGGCGCTCATGCCGACCCGTTCCAGCGCCTCATCGACCTTGTAGCGGTCAGTTCGCGAGGGCCTGCGCAGGAAATTCATATGGCCGTAGCGTCCCATCATCACTACGGTTTCAACGAGCACGGGAAAATTCCAATCGACGTCCTCGCTTTGCGGCACATAGGCGACAATGTTCTTTTTCAGCGCCTCTTTGACATGCATGCCACACAGTTTTACCTCTCCGGCTGCGGGCTGCACGAAGCCCATGATTGCCTTGAAGAGGGTGGACTTTCCGCTGCCATTGACGCCCACCAAAGCGCAAATTGTTCCAGGGGCAAGCTCGAACGAAGCATTTCGTACGGCTGTGAATCCATTTGCATAGGCCACCGTCAAATCACGCACAGAGATGCCGGATTCAGATCCTGTCGCCATTGTGGGCTTGTAAGCTATCGAGACGGGTGCGTTCACTTGCCAAATCCCTTCGCAATTGTATCAACCGTGACCTTCAAAAGGTCGAGATAAGTTGGCACTGGGCCGCTTGCGGCGCTGATCGAGTCGACATAGAGCATTCCGCCATAACGTGCGCCCGTCTCGCGTGAGACCTGTTTCGCGGCGCGGTCAGAAATGGTGCTCTCGCTGAAGACCACCGGAATTTTATTCTTGCGCACGTTATCGATCACCTTGCGCACTTGTTGCGGTGTTCCCTGCTGGTCGGCGTTAATTGGCCAGAGATAGGCTTCCTTCATATTGTAGTCGCGCGCTAGATAGCTGAACGCTCCTTCGCTGGTTACCAGCCAGCGCCTCGCTTCCGGTATTGCGGAAAGGCGCTTGCGCAACGGTTCGTCGAGCGCTTTGATTTTGGTGGAATACGCGGCGGCATTGCGGTTATAAGCCTCGGTGTTGGCTGGGTCGTATTTGACCAGCGCCTTACGGATATTCTCCACATATATCAACGCATTGGACGGCGACATCCAGGCATGCGGGTTTGGTTTTCCGGCATATGGGCCATCCGTGATGCTGATCGGTTCTATGCCATCGGTGAGGACCGCGCTCGGCACATCTTTGAAGTTCTGGAAGAAGCGTTTGAACCAGCGTTCCAGATTGAAACCGTTCCACAAGATGAGATCGGCCTTTTGTGCGCGGACGATGTCGTGTGGCGTCGGCTGATAGTCATGGATTTCAGCCCCTGGCTTTGTGATAGACACCACAACCGCTTTTTCGCCGGCGACATTCTGCGCAATATCCTGGATCACCGTGAAAGTCGTCACGACATGAAACGGCTTGCGCGCCTGTGCTTGCGCCTGCTCAGGAGCGTGCAACAGGGCGCCAGTGCACGCCATCACCAGCGCGGTCAATATGAGACGGCTATATATAGAATTTAATCTCATCCGACTTTTCCCTAGGTTTTGCCCTATCTGCTGGGCTGCCGCCACACTGAGGAACTGGACTTGCGTCGTTGGATCGCGGGTATATCGCCCTTAATCGCAAATGCGAATTATTTGCATTATACATTGATGAAGCAGGCGATGTCAATATCTCCTAGCAAAACGGTAGGGATGCTGAGGGAGAGGGGGGCTATGGAGTGTTAAAATGGGAAAGAGGGAGATGAGGGGCCACTTAGGCCGCCCCTCTCACCAGGAACAGGAATCCCAGCGCCCCGGCTTTGCCGGACCGCGTAATTCCGTCTTCTCACTTGGGAAAGGAAAACGGCCCTAAATATCCACATCCTCGGCGAATTCGGCTCGCTCCTGGATGAAGCGGAAGCGCCCTTCCGGCTTGTTGCCC
>JARRLC010000107.1:0-8889 GCA_037387425.1 Alphaproteobacteria bacterium | reverse complement strand
TGAAAATGAACACAAATTTTGCGACAGAACCGTTGTAACCATGCAAATGTGACAGGCGCATACCGCAAAGTCATCCCGCCTCAAAGCGCCTCGCTCCTCTGCCCTACCCTGCCCCCGCAAAGCCAAACACTTTGCGGACTTATCGCCACGCACGAAAAGAAATCATGGGCGCGGCGGAGAAAAACGGCGTCAATACCGCATCCAGCAAAACACCCTCGTTGACAAGGCAAGACGTCGCTCTTATCTGTGACTTCACAAATACGCTGATAACGCTTGCGGACGCGGTTAGGTACGATTGGTTGCCGCTGATCTTTGTTCCTTCATACAGCACAACGATCATCGGCGACGGTATTATGCCGCGCCTTGTGTGTATCTGTTTGGGGATGGTCTGCCTGCGCACGGCGCTTGATCTGTCCCATTAACGAAGAAGATCGCGCCGCCGGACAAGGCGCTGTGTTTGTTTTATAGATGCCAGACTTGCCGTCATGTGACGGATAATAGGTCTGAGGGATAATAGAGGCGCAAAGATGCTATCCATAGCCACGCTGGCAAGCAAGATTTTCGGCACATCGAATGATCGCAAACTCAAAGTTTACGACGCTCGCGTGGAGGCCATCAACGCGCTGGAACCTGAAGTCGAAAAACTGTCGGACGAAGAGTTGCGCGCACGCACAGATCAATTCCGCAAGCAACTGGCTGACGGAAAAACGCTCAACGACCTCCTGGTGCCAGCTTTCGCGACAGTGCGCGAGGCAGCGAAACGCACGCTCGGTCAGCGGCATTTCGATGTGCAGCTCGTCGGCGGTATGGTGCTGCACGAAGGCAGAATCGCCGAGATGAAGACCGGTGAAGGTAAAACGCTGGTCGCAACTTTGCCAGTCTACCTCAACGCGCTAGCTGGAAGCGGCGTGCACGTCGTCACAGTCAACGACTATCTCGCCAAACGCGACGCCGAATGGATGGGGCAAATCTACAACTTCCTCGGAATGTCTGTTGGCATCATCCTGCACGATCAGGAAGACGAAGAACGCCGCGCCGCTTATGCATGCGATATCACCTACGGTACCAACAACGAATACGGCTTCGATTATCTCCGCGACAACATGAAGTATTCCACCGCCGAGATGGTGCAATTCGGCGGTCGCCCTGAAGAACGCTCCGGGCATTTCTTCGCTATTGTTGACGAAGTGGACTCCATCCTTATCGACGAGGCGCGCACACCGCTGATTATTTCCGGTCCAGTGGAAGACCGCACCGAACTTTACAACGCCATTGACGGCATCATCCCGAAGCTGGTCGCCGAAGACTTCGAACTGGACGAGAAACAACGCACCGTCAACTTGACGGAAGCCGGCAACGAACATGTCGAAGAGCTGCTCCGCACCCAAGGCGTGTTGGATGAAAACGCCACGCTTTACGACCTGGAGAACCTGGCGCTGGTCCACCATGTCAACAGCGCGCTCAAGGCGCATAAGCTGTTCACGCGCGACCGCGATTATATTGTCCGCAAGGGCCAGGTCGTCATCATCGACGAATTCACCGGCCGCATGATGGAAGGCCGCCGCTATTCCGAAGGCCTGCACCAGGCGCTGGAAGCCAAGGAACATGTCGCAATCCAGCCGGAAAACCAAACGCTGGCGTCCATCACATTCCAGAACTACTTCCGCCTGTATAATAAGCTCGCAGGTATGACTGGCACCGCGCTCACCGAAGCCGGCGAATTCTTCGACATCTACAAGCTGGAAGTGCTTGAGGTTCCCACGAACCGCGCCATGCTCCGCATCGATCACGACGACGAAGTTTACCGGACCGCACGCGAGAAGACCATCGCCATTATCGAGCAGATCAAGGATTGTCAGAAACGCGGGCAACCGATCCTGGTTGGCACGACCTCCATCGAGAAGTCAGAAAGCTTAGCTGCTGAACTGGCGGACCTCAAAATTCCCCACCAAGTGCTGAACGCGCGCTATCACGAACTGGAAGCGACCATCATTGCCCAGGCTGGTGTACCAGGCGCAGTGACCATCGCCACCAACATGGCCGGACGCGGTACCGATATTCAGCTTGGCGGTAACCCCGAAATGCGCCTGAAAACCTGGCTTTTAGAGATGGAAGCGAAAGGCAAGACGCCAACCGAGAGCGAGATTGCCGCGCAAAAGTCAACAATTGAGGCAGAAACCGCTAAACACAAGGAAGAAGCTCTGGCGGCTGGCGGGCTCTACATCGTCGGCACAGAACGCCACGAATCCCGACGTATCGACAATCAGCTCCGCGGACGTTCCGGCCGTCAGGGCGACCCGGGCGATTCTAAATTCTTCCTCTCGCTCGAAGACGACCTGATGCGGATTTTCGGCTCCGACCGTATGGACGGCATGCTGCGCCGCCTTGGCCTGGAAGAGGGCGAGGCCATCATCCATCCGTGGATCAATCGCGCGCTTGAAAAAGCGCAGCAGAAAGTTGAAGCGCGCAACTTTGATGCTCGCAAAAACGTGCTGAAGTTCGACGACGTGATGAACGACCAGCGCAAGGTCATCTTCGAACAGCGCATTGAGCTGATGCACAAGGAAGATGTCAGCGAAACCATCACTGAAATGCGCCGAGAAGTTGTAGAAAACCTCGTCCACGCCCATATCCCCCCACATGCCTATGCCGAGCAATGGGATGCAGAAGGTCTGCAAGAAGAGCTGCGCGAAACGCTAGGGCTTGAGCTTGCTGTTGCGAAATGGGCGAAGGAAGAGGGGATCGCCGAGCAGGAGATTATTGACCGCACCATCAAGGCCGCCGATGAAGCCGCCGCGCGTAAGACCGTCGAAATCGGGCCGGAATTTATGCGCCAGGTTGAAAAGGGCGTGCTTCTGGAAACACTCGATGCTCTCTGGCGCGAGCATTTGATTGTGCTGGAACAACTGCGTCAGGCGGTAGGCTTGCGCGGTTATGGTCAGCGCGACCCGCTCAACGAATATAAGAGCGAATCATTTACGCTGTTCGAAACCATGCTTTCCAGGCTTCGCATAGCAACGACCAAGCATCTCATGAATCTCGACATGATGCCGGGTGATGAATACTACATGGAGCCTGATGAACTACCCGAAATGTTCGTGCATCACGTTGATCCGCTTACCGGGGAAGACGAATTCGGCGCTCCTGGTGGTGATGCAGCAAGCGGCCTGAATGGCGGTTCTGCGGCAGGCAAACTCAATGGACGCGGCAGACCCTTGCCCACCCGTAACCGGAATGCCGGTGTTGCGGTTGATCCCAATGATCCGAACACGTGGGGGAAGGTTGCACGCAATGCGTCCTGCCCATGCGGATCGGGCAAGAAGTTCAAGCACTGCCACGGCTCGCTGAAAAAGTAATTGCCGCTACAGGCAGCTGAAATCCCTACGCATACGGGTTTTTTGGGGTTGGGAAAAATGTCCTTGCCCTCTTGTGAATACGCGCAAAATTTGCCGCCGGTGCACGAAAGTGGCGTTTTCGCAAACGCGTGATTGCGTCGTTGCCGCGCGTATTACGCACAGCTTCACTGTGATTTAGCAGAAAAGCTGCTCAACGAAAATCCAGGTCATTTCTGCAACCTGCTAAATAAATTCTAGTTGATATATCTCCACATGATTATTGCAGAAGCAAAATATGCTCCTAATATAAACGCACCCTTTTGCCCCATAAGGAGATAATAAGGTGCGTAAAGCTCTTCTGAAGTTATCGTTGTTTGCCTTGGCGCTTACAACGGTTTTCGTTCTGTCCAGCGTCGAGAGTGCGCAGGCGCGTTCTCCACGTTGGATGAGTTGCGGAGAATTGTGGTATGCACGCAACGCGATTTACGCCGATGCCGGATATTGCTTCAAAACCCGGCGTGCAAGGCGCGTTTTCGGCCGCCGATGCTACCCGCCCTATGGCCGTCTGACAGGCTACGAAAAACGCCGCGTCCAGCGAATTGAACGCTGGGAATACCGCAAGGGTTGCCGGTAACATGGATAAAGCGAAATCCCCGCCTTTTGAATATATAGCGGGGATTTTTCCATCTCTGCTAAGCGACAGCTAGACGCAATCGCCAACCAAATGAAACAACACGCGCCCAATCACGCTTGAAGACACGCCTTAGCGAATGCCTGAAACGCTGCATAGCGGTGTGAGATAAGCTGCTTGCTCTCCGGGTTCATCTCACCGAAGGTCTGATCGTGGCCATCTGGGACGAATATCGGATCGTAGCCAAAGCCGTTCTCTCCGCGCGGCGGAAATGACAGATGCCCAGACACTTTCCCCTCAAACAACCTGGGGTTTCCATCGGGCGTCGCCAGACAGAGCACGCATGTGAAGTTGGCGCGCGGCGGCGTGGCGAGGGCGCCTTTGGCCTCGAGTTCGTCATACACGCGCTGCATGGCGACCGAAAAATCACGCCCTGGACCTGCCCAACGGGCGGAATAGATGCCCGGCGCGCCGTCCAGCGCTTCCACCACCAGACCGGAATCGTCGGACAGTGCAGGCATTCCTGCGGCAGCGGAGGTGGCTTCTGCTTTGAGACGGGCGTTAGCGGCGAAGCTATCGCCCGTTTCGTCGGGTTCGATAATGCACAGTTCTTCTGAAGGCACGAGCGCAACGCCATATGGCGCCAGCAGTCCGCGAAACTCCAAAATCTTTCCCTTGTTATGGCTACCCAGTACCAGCCTATCACCAGGGTGAAAGCATGCTGTTTTCAACGCGATTTATCCTACCTATCCGACCGTCAGCTTTTGCAAACTGATCAACTCACTGATGCCTTTCTTCGCCAAGGTCATCAATTCCGCAAAGGTTTCTTCAGAAAATGGTTCACGCTCGGCAGTGCCCTGAATTTCAACGATACCGCCCTTGCCGGTCATGACGAAATTGGCGTCAGTCTCGGCTTCGGAGTCTTCAGCATAGTCCAGATCGAGCACCGACTTGCCGCGATAGACCCCGCAAGAAATTGCCGCGATCTGATCTTTGAGCACGTTGCCACGCAACATGTCGCGTGACTTCATCCATTGCACACAATCATGCAGAGCCACCCAAGCACCGGTAATAGACGCTGTGCGAGTTCCGCCATCAGCCTGGATGACATCGCAGTCAATCACGATCTGATGCTCGCCCAGCGCGTGCAGATCTGTTACGGCGCGCAGACTACGGCCGATGAGGCGCTGAATTTCCTGTGTTCTGCCGCTTGGATGGCCTGTCGTGACTTCGCGGCGTGTACGGTCGTTCGTGGCGCGCGGCAACATACCGTATTCGGCAGTAACCCAGCCGCGCCCCTGGCCTTTCAGCCAAGGTGGCAAACGATCTTCCACAGAGGCCATGCATAAGACCTGAGTGTGACCAAATTTGATAAGGCAGGAGCCCTCGGCATGGAGCGATACGGCGCGTTCAATGGAAACTTGCCGCAAACTATCGTTTTCACGTTTTGACGGACGCATTTTTTGTCTCTGTTGTGTGATGAGGTCACACCCTACGCAAGGTGCGGCTGAGGATCAACCTAATTGAGGCAGATCGGGCGAAAATAACGCGCTTAAGATACTCTCAGCCTGCTGAAGTTGGCTACTATGAACCTTTGAAAAACTGTTTTGGACATTCCGTTTCTCTCATATTGCGACATTCCGTCATCACGGCCGAAGAAAAATTGATCGCAATACGTTTTTTCAGTGCTTATATATTCTCGCCACGGTGTATTTAGGCTGTTGGCTATCGGGAGGGGGGAATACCATGTATGCAGTTAAACGGTGGGCAGTGTTGCCCATCTTGGCACTCGTTGTAACACTGTCCGGGTGCGCGACGTCCACTATGCAGCTATCACCGCAAGAGTTGCAGACCATCCGGATCGAGCGCGTCGAAGTCATTTATAAACCCGATGCGTTCATTCAGTGGGAGAAAGTTGCACTTCCTTATGTCGAGAAACACTCTCTCAGATCGAAGAAGCCCTGGAAACAGGTGATGTTGGAAGACGAGGAAGCCGCCAAAAACGAATATCAAACGATCATTAATTCGCCTGAGGGCAAACGATATATGCAAAGCGTACTAACCGCTGAACTTAAAAGGCGTGTTGGCGCGGCTATCGTTCCGAAATTCCAGGGCACACGTCCCGTTGTGCTGGAGATTAACGTTTTCGGCTTATCCATACCTGGTCCCGCCCAGCGTGTGATTTGGGGCGGTTCTCCTATGCTTGGAGCCGTTACCAGGCTGAAGGATGCATCCACTGGCGAGGAACTGGCAAAGCTTGATAAAGCGGCCGCTGGCGCTGCGGGTAATGGCTTGCTTGGCGTGCTGATCGATCAGGCGTTCGATGATCTCGAAGACCGGGTATTCGATGCGTATATCAGAAACTTGTCTCAATGGCTGCACACCAACAACCGGACATAAGGCTAAGGGCCAGTTGGCATTTGGGGGGAGTTCCATGCATATCGTTAAGCGCTGGGCGGTGTTGCCCATATTGGCACTTGTTGTAACACTGTCCGGATGCGCGACGGCCACAATGTCGCTATCGTCACAAGAGTTGCGAACTATCCAGATTGAGCGTGTCGATGTCGTATATAAACCGGATGCACGCATTAAGTGGCAGAAAGTTGGAGCTCCCTATGTGGAGCGTGTGAAAAACAAAAAAGTAGCCAAGAACGAATATCAAACGTTCATCAATTCGCCTGAGGGCAAACGATATATGCAAAGCGTGCTGTCCGCTGAACTTAAAAAGCGTGTTGGCGCCGCTATCGTTCCTAAATTCCAAGGCACGCGCCCCGTTGTGCTGGAGATTACCGTAAAGTTATTCCTCATGCCCAACACCGTCTATCGTGGATTTTTTGGCACTACTCCTATGCTCGCAGCCGTCACCAGACTGAAGGATGCGTCCACCGGCAAAGAATTGGCGAAGCTTGACAGAGCAGCTCTTGGCTCAACGGGTAGCAGCCAGCCCCAGTCCGAAGTGGTGTCCGTACCGTTGTACGATAGGCATGGCAACGTGATTCCCGGGGGGCCCTCCACATTCTACACCATCGACGTACCCAACCTGTCGCCCGAAGATCCCAAAGCTCCCAAAGCTCCCGAAGAGCGGGTATTCTACACTTATATCAAAAACCTCTCAAGCTGGCTGCGAACCAACAACCGGACGTAACGCTAAAGCTGGCGGAGGGCGACTTGCTGCGTAATGGCGCGCTACCAGCGTTCTTATTCAAGCGGCTCTCCGCGCGCCGTGGCGGTGTTGTGCAGCAGCTCCTTCATGTAAGGCGTGTCGTGCGCATAGAGAACGATGAGCAGCTCTTCGGCCCGCGTGAGCGCGACATAAAGCAGCGCGCGTTCCGCGTCGTCGTTGCTGTCGGCAAAATGCGAGGGGAGTTGATCGGCGCACGCCAAAATCACCACTTTTGATTGCAGCCCCTTGGCGCTATGGATTGTGCCGATTTGCGCATTTTTGAGGGCGCACGCCTCCAGCGCATGTTTGAGGTTGTCTCGCAAGCCTTTTTCATCCCAGCGGTAGATGATGCGGATTTCTTCCGGCTTGGCATGCACCCGGCCATTTTCAATCGCATAGCCGTCAGGTGAGGCAAGTTGCACCGCGATGCCTGTGCATTCCGCGATCAGCTTATCGCGGGGGAAGACCTTGCGCACGACCGGCCAAGCCCCATGCCGTTTGCATGCGCCGAGGTCAACCGGTACCGATGGCGTGCTGTCTTCGTCCCTGATGTCAGGCATCGGGGCAAAACTGCACGCCGCCGCGATCATCTCGTATGTATTCCGGTAGTTGATGGCCAGTCGCGTTGTACGCGAGCCGCCTCGGATGCGCACGCCCAAAGGCGACCATTTCACCGGCGGGCGCTTGTAAAGGTTCTGGCTGACGTCATAAGCGATCACCAAATCGCTAAGCGTAGGGTCTTTCAGCGCGGCAACGGCGCATTTGAACCAGGAGGGGGCGAAATCCTGGCCCTCGTCGATCAGGATGGTGTCGTAATACCCGGCGCGTCCATCGCCGTGCTCAAGGCGAGCGAGCAGCCCCTGGCCGAAGGCTTCGTTATCGTCGTGCGCGGGCGCGCCCTGCCGCGATGCCCAGACCCCGAACGAGCAGACCTCGACATTCCTGCTGCCTGCGAATTCTTGCTTAAAATACTGTTCAAGCGGGCGGTTATAGCAGAGCAGCAAAATGCGCCTGTTCTTGTCTTCCTCGGCAAGAAATTTCGCGCGCGCCATGAGGATCACGGTTTTGCCCGACCCGGCCACGCCGTAAATCACGCGATGTCCGCTGCGCATATCGCGGGCGCTGCGTTCTTGTTCGAAGTCGAGCAGGCGGAGATCGGTGGGCGCGCCGGTAGCATGGTTCGGTGAGGACTTATTCAGGAGCACCGTAGGATGAATGATGCCGCGCAGCACTTTGACTTGATCCGCCGTCAAAGTGTGGCGGGGAATGTCCGGATCGAAGGCAGCCCGAAGCGCTCGGCGCATGGCCTCTGGACCAGCCGCTCTGACATCTTCCCATTCATCGCTGCAAAGGGTTGAGCCGGGCGGGAACAGGCCGTTCAAGCCGTTTTCGACGAGGTCCGCGCGCGAAATGCCTGTCAAAATTGCGAGATGAGCGAACGCGAAGCTGAATCTGCTGCGCCCATTCAAAAGCATGCCGCCATAGGGGTGCGACTGGCAGAGGCTCATGAGCCGATCCTGGTATTTCCGCGCCTGGCGCAAAGGATGATTATCTTCGCGCACCTGGCCAGCTTGGCGGAGGCGCACCGTGGCGTCGCTCGCCTCTTCGATCCAGCCAACGCGCCAGCCTTTCACCTCGATGACGAGCACACCGATTTCAGGATCGATAATAATAAAGTCCGGATAGCGGCGTTTAATAACGGGCTCGTAATAGCAGAGAACTTCCGCTGGCAGATCCTGTAACGCGTTGAATACCGCTTT
>JARRLC010000106.1:0-9403 GCA_037387425.1 Alphaproteobacteria bacterium | reverse complement strand
GCCGCGAACCGTGCGCGGCTTGCCGACAGCGCCATGGATGCCCTGAAAACGGTGCAAAAAGAGATCGTGGTGCCGGTGAAACCGGATTCGGGATTGGCTAACATGATCGGAACGGTTAGCCAATCGACAAGCCAAGATATTGATTTCTTAGGGGTAAAATTTACGGGATGGCGGAGAGAGAGGGATTCGAACCCTCGATACAGCTCTTAACCGTATACTCCCTTAGCAGGGGAGCGCCTTCAGCCACTCGGCCATCTCTCCAAAAAAATATGCGCAGGTCATTTTGACAAAACAGCTACAATGCATGCCGTTTATGGTCTTCTAATTGATTGCTGGAACGGATGCAACGATGAATGCACACAAAAATTGAACAGGCGGGTTCCTTTCGGTTGCCGCCTCTCGCTCGCCCCCGCTACGATCTACGTACCAGGCGGCTTTTTGAAGTTCGTAACGCATTTATAAAGCCTGATGTCTGTCAAACGTTAGAACCGGTTGGGATTGAGCGCCTCAATAGAAATTTCAGGCTCGCGGTTCCCGATGATGTCGGCCACTTGCCCGGCCGTGATTGGCGCTAATGTCAGCCCCAGCATACCGTGACCAAACGCGCAGATAATACGCGAGTTCTGCTGAAGGCGGCCCACTAGCGGCAGTGAATCCGGCGTAGAAGGACGCGGCCCCATCCAGTGTGTCGCTGGCGATTCCGCATTGATATTCGGCATAATCTGTTGCGCCAGAGGCAGCAAAATTTCGGACCGCTCCCAGTTTGGCGGACTGTCGAGGCCAGCGAATTCGGCGGTTCCGGCAAGGCGCAGGCCCTTGTCCAACTGCGTCATCACAAAATAATTGTCGCCATCCAACACTGGGCGCTGCAACGTAATGCCAGGGTCTTTCAGCATGAGATGATAACCGCGCTCAGCAGCCAGCATAGGCTTGACGCCGAACGGCTTGACCAGAGCGCCTGACCAGACGCCAGCCGCTACGATCGCATCGTCCACGTCCATTTCCGCGTCGTCCATCACGACGCGCACAGATCCGTTTTGCCCCTCACGCAGCGCTCTAACGCTTGTGCGCCGCACTTCGCCGCCGCTGGTTCGGTAGGCGATAGACAACGCAGCGCACACCGCCTGCGGATCAGTGGTATGGCCAGATTCCGGATAATAAATGCCGCCTAGAAGAGTTGGGTCCAGTTCCGGCTCCACATCAGGAATCTCTGCCCCTGATATGAACATGGACGAAACGCCTAAACGTTCACGGATAGCGGCTTCCTTTTTGCCCCAGGCAAGATTTTTGCGTTTCCGGTATACGTAGAGTATCCCTTCCTTGCGCAAATAGCGTGCGGTGTCAGATGGGCTCAACAGGTTTGCCCAGGCATCAAGCGCGGGCATTACCAAAGGCGCAAGGGCTTCGCTAAGCTCTTGGTAGCGCTTTGGAGAAGTGTTTTTCATAAATCGTGTGAACCATGGCATTAGCCTTGGCCAGGCGCGCGGACGGATAACGAACGGTCTGTTCTGATCGCGCATCATGCTTGGCAGCTTGTGCCACAAACCAGGTTCTGAATGCGGTGTCGCTTTCCCCGTCATGATAAGAGAGGCGTTGCCCGAAGATGTCTGACTGCCTGGTTCGTTGGGGTCGATTAATGTAATCCGAAATCCCTCGCGCCGCAGACGCACAGCGATAGCTAGCCCCACAACGCCTGCGCCGATAACGGCTATATGCCTGCCTAGTCTCATTCCTTACCCCCGATCACCTTATCGGTGAGATACCCCTCAACGAACCTCGCGGTTTCGCCGCAAGCCGCGACGGCTTCGAATCAATTCAATACAATTGTCCCAGTATGTTTATATATGTGTGAACACGGCAGCACGGCAATCGCAATAGCTGGGTTAACTTAACGGCACGCAATTCATTTGTGCTGTGCTAAAGGGAATACGGTATTATGAAATGTGACGCCAGCAGGAAAACTGTCTTATGACAGAGGCAGAAAAGATAAAAACGCCCGTTTTATACCTCTGGGCGCTCCTGGATACCGTAGGGCAATACTTTGAATACGCTGATGTTTCCCCATTCCAAACAGTGATGAACCGTATACTTAGCGATTGGTCATCCGTGAACAAGTCCGTAGCTTTCGCTACATGATGACTTTTTCACGTTGAAAGATAAGAAGAAAAATTCTTTGGCTGGCAGCCCGGAGGAAATTTTTCGTGATCTTTACTGTTCGTACCGCTTCACCGGCAAGGCGTTCGTAAGCGGTGCTTCCATCCCATCTTCACGTCGCCGCACGCGCGGGCATGATGCGCCCCCAGTGAACAAACATCGTTTCAATCATAATTGCAGCCGTACGGGCAAAATTGAAGACCCGTGGGAGCAGCGTATCAATGATGTTAAAGGGTGGATGGTGCCCAGGGGCGGAATCGAACCACCGACACGCGGATTTTCAGTCCGCTGCTCTACCGACTGAGCTACCTGGGCATTGCCATTTGAGTTCTGGAAAACACCTTGCGCTGATTAGCGAACTGTTTCCAGAAACACACGCCCCGTAAGGCGCTTGCCGAGCTGTTATATGTAATCGAGCCGGGCCTGTCTACTATGTAAGCAAATTTTCCGCATTCATTCTTGAGGAGTGGCAAAGCGGCTATATGCATAGTCCACGCAACCCCTCCCAAGCTTCTATCATAATTTGTCGTCCACAACACCTGGCTTGGCCCGTTTGCTGCGCGCACTCATAGGGCTTCTCGCGGATGCGGAATAGCTGCATTAGAGTCAAATCTGTGGAAAACTGAGCTTGCAGCCCTGCAATCATAACGCTTCAGCTAACTGATGAGCATTTGCATCGGGCCTGGCGTCAAACTGAATATGTTTCGTTATATAGCGCCTCGTTTTCATCACAATCGCGACACAAACGTCTCAGGGTGACCCACAAGTGATACAATAGGCGTTAATCGATTAAATTCGCTGAAGTGGTTTAGAACTCTGTTGTGCAGTTCCTGTTATTTATGCACTTTAGAAGTTATATTGGGAGATGAGGCAGCTAAGTCGAAGAGGGTAACTGAGTGCGTATGTATAAGAATGATGGAAACCTAGTACGCCTACGGAGCATGCGTTGGGTTGTTGGAGTAGTGTGTTGTCTGTTCGCAGTATTTGCACTCAGTACTGCCGATCCCAATTCAGCATTTGCGAAACGTTACAAGGACGCTGACAAGAGTAGCAGTAAAAGCGGCAAGAAAGCCAAGAAAACACGTCCTGATCATCTTTTCGCAATCGTCTCCATTCGTGATCAGCATGTCTCGTTTTATGGGGCCAAAGGGCTCTATGCGCAGGGGCGCGTTTCCACTGGCCGGAGCGGACACCGCACGCCAACGGGCGTTTTCTCCATTCTGCAAAAACAGCGCTACCACGAATCCAACCTCTATAACAGCGCGCCTATGCCATTCATGCAGCGCATTACATGGTCCGGCGTCGCCATGCACCAAGGCGTGGTGCCTCGTTATCCGGCTTCGCATGGCTGCATCCGTATGCGGAGATCGTTCGCCAAGCGCATGTACGGCGTCACCAAGGTTGGCCAGCGGGTGATCGTCGCGCCGCATGACATTGAGCCTGAACGTATCGCTCATTCGAATTTGCCAATTCCGTATATGCATATCGCTCCTGGAGAGGCCGCCGTAGTTGACGCGGGCGAAGGGACAACGCATGTTTCCGCGCCGATTTCCGGATACGCGCCTCAACAGGCACTGCCCAACGCGTTTGAAGACATATCGCTGAAAAACGTTGCGCCACCCAAGCTGCTAAACCCTAAGAAATATGCCTGGGCGCTGCGCAAAAAAGCTCAGGACGATATAAAAGCCGCTGCAAAGGCTTTGAAGGATGCGAACAAAGCGGTTTACGCCAAACGTAAAGACGCGAGCAAAGCTGCAAGAGCGACCCGCAAGGCCGAATACGCCGTTTCCAATCTGGAAGACGAAATTGCCGATCTTGCCCGCAGAATTCAGCGCCGTAGCGCTAGCGCTGAACGTTATCAAAAGAAAATCGACGCTAAGGCCAAATTCGAGGCTGGTGTTGCCGAAGCACAAACGCGTCTGGAAGTGGCCCGTCATTTCAAGCAGGTCAAAGATCAAGCATTAACCCAGGCGTGGAAAGACGCCAGCGCGGCGGAAGCCGCTGAAGGTGACGCCACAGTAGAAGACCAGATCGCCGCCAGCAAAGAAGACGAAGCACGCGCTGCTGGCAAGGCCATCAAATCGGCCAAGGCTGCTCTGCGTGAGGCCGAATACGACCTGGAAAAAGCTGACCGCAAGGCCCAGCGCGCCGCGAAGAAAAAAGCGCGCGTTGATGAAGATATCGCCGAGGCCGAAGAACAGCGTCGAGGCTATGAGGAGCAACTTCGTCTGGCCAGAGAGGCGCTTGAAGAAGCACATCGTTTCCAGGCAGAAAAAGATCAGGCGCTCGCTGAAGCCAAGAGAGCGGTGGAAATTGCACGGGCTGCACGCCAAGCCGCGCGCATCGCATATAAAGTGGCGAACCGGCGTTTGGAGCCTGTTTCCGTTTTTATCAGCCGCAAAACGAGCCGCTTGTATGTACGCCAGGGTTTCAAGTCTGTTTTCGATGTTGGCGTGATCATCAATGAGCCGGAGCGTCCCATCGGCACGCATGTTTTGGTGGCAACGAACGCTGAAATTGGCGCGCAGACTGAACAGCCAACACTGCGTTGGTGGGGCGTAACTGTACCCGACTACGAACGCAAGAAAATCAGGAAGAAAAGGCGTTCCAGAAAAAAGCATAACAGCGTCGAAGCTGACGACGATGCAAAGAAGGATGCCGAAGCAACCGCTTCTGTAGAATCTCCACCGGCGACCATCGCTGCTGCGTTGGATCGCATCCAAATCCCGCAGAACGCGAAAGACCGTATCGCCGAATTAACATGGGCAGGCGCTTCCGTACTTATCTCTGATCGCGCGATGAGTGGTGAGACCGGCCTTTACACGGATTTCATCGTGCTGACCCGCGCGAAGCCGGCTCCAAGACACAAGAAGCACCGCAGAAGAAGGCGGAGACATTAGGGGCACATATATTCACAATTCGGCTCGTGCCGCAGTGAGAAATCGTTGCGGCGCGAGCTTTCACCAATTTTGCATGTAAAATGCGTGCTTGACTTTCTCTCGGTAGCAACCGATACCTGCCACGTAATCGCCCGGCTGCCGCGTGAGCAGTCCGCACAGCCTGCGTATTTTCTTATTGAATGCGCTTATCAGGTGCACGGCGCATCAAGCTCTGTCTGGCATTCCAGCCACGGCATCGCAATTCCAGCAAAGTTCCCATTTCACGCGGGGTTCTGACGATCAGCCAACCCAACAGGACAATCCGGTTCTGGGGTAAGTGCTTGATCGCAACCGCAGACAAACGTCCGCCCGCCTGCTTTAGCGCACGGCTGGTTGTTCGTTTGTGTATTTAACACGTTGCGTGATTGCCATGTCGGGTCATGCAGAAGCAAAAACGCGTGATTGCTATGTCTGATCACGCGTCAAAACTAGGCGGACGGCTTCAAAGCATAACGGGCCGCGCCAATCGAAAGGTTTTTATGACTGTACAGTTTCAGGATCTAGGGCTTTCCCCCGCCGTCCAAAAATCTATCCGCGCACTTGGTTTCGAAACGCCGACGCCTATCCAGTGCAAGGCCATCCCGCTGGTGCTTAGCGGCCACGATCTGATGGGCCTCGCCCAGACTGGCACAGGCAAGACCGCTGCTTTCGGCCTACCGCTCATGCAGCAACTGCTTAGCAAGAAACGGAAACTCGTTCCGAAGACAGCTCGGGCGCTCATTCTTGCGCCGACCCGTGAACTGGTGAACCAAATCGCCGCTAATATGCGTGATTATAGTCATGGTGCGCCGCTTCGTATTTCTTGCGTCACTGGCGGCGCTTCTATCAGGGCTCAAATCAAAGACCTGGGACGCGGTACTGACATCCTCATTGCCACACCCGGCCGCCTTATCGACCTTATGGAGCGCAAGGCTATTTTCCTCGATACGGCGCGGTATCTCGTGCTCGACGAGGCCGATCAGATGCTTGATCTCGGCTTCATTCATGCCTTGCGCCAGATCGCCAAGATGATTGGTACACCGCGCCAGACGCTTTTGTTTTCAGCGACCATGCCCAAGCAAATTGAGGAATTGTCGCAGGCTTATCTGAGCGATCCTGTGCGTGTTGAAGTTGCTGCGCCTGGCCGCGCCGCTGACAAAATCCGCCAGACGGTGCATTTTATTGGACCGCGCAGCAAGTCCGATCTCTTGAAGCAATGCCTGGGCGAGCAGCCTGATGCGCTTTCGCTCGTTTTTGCGCGCACCAAACGCGGCGCTGAGCGTCTCATGAAACATCTGGTGGATAACGGTGTTGCAGCGGATTCCATCCATGGCAACAAAAACCAGAGCCAGCGCGATCGTGCCATCCGAGCTTTTAAAAACGGTAATATCCGCGTACTGGTCGCCACCGACGTCGCTGCGCGCGGCATCGATATCCCTGGCGTTAGCCACGTCTATAATTTCGACCTGCCAGAAGTTCCGGAGAATTACGTGCACCGTATCGGCCGCACCGCGCGTGCCGGCGCCGATGGCGAGGCAGTCGCGTTCTGCGGTACAGATGAAGTTCGCCGACTGAATGACATCGAGCGGCTGATGGGCATCACGATCGATGTTGCAAGTGGCGAACGTCCCGAGCGTATGGGCGGTCAGGCGCATCGCGGCGCTGGTAAACGCCAAGCCAGAGGAAGTTCACGCCCGAATGGCAACAGCCGAGGACAGCCGCGAGACGCAGCCCGGCAAGGCGCAGCCAAAGCAAAACCCTCATCAGGCGGTCAAAAGCGCTACGAACGGCCTGAGCGGCCCGAACGGCATGTCGCAAGCGATAGCCCGCATGCTGCCTCCGGCAATCGCACGCATGGGGGGAACGCAAACGCCTCCAGTCGCACTCGGACCGGGGCAACTGATGGCGCGAACCAGAAACGCCCGAGATGGCGGCGTCGTCCAAAGAAAACGGCTGCGGCCTGAGTGCTTTTCAGCGCATTCTAAATGCGTAAGCCTTATGATAAGCAACGTTCTTTATTGAACGGCTACAGTTACCTTAGCAGCCGACATTTATATGTCGGCTGTTGGCTTTTTGGCTACTAGATATATGATTCCACAGGCAGAAATAGCTCTGATCAAATGATATTGATTTAAGTCTACTAGATAATGAAACTATAGCTTTTATATAATCTGTAAGAATTCCTGTGATTTCACGTGGGAAATGGAGTATACTTTACTGCATGGCGTAGAAATTCTTTCAGGATAATATATGCATTCCATTGATTTGAATGCGGATCTTGGGGAAGCTTTTGGCCCATGGCGCATGGGAGACGATGAGGCGATGCTGAAAGTCGTAACCAGCGCCAGTATTGCCTGTGGCGGCCACGCTGGTGATCCTGAAACCATGTATAAAACGACGCTTCTAGCACGAAAAAACAACGTTCTGATTGGAGCCCATCCAGGTTTTCCTGACAAACAAGGTTTCGGGCGCCGCCGTTTCCCGATTACAACTCAGGAGATAGAGCGCGTAATTGCAACTCAGCTTGGCGCGCTTATGGGCGCCGCCGCGTTGGCGGATGGCAAGGTCTCCTATGTCAAGCCGCACGGTGCGCTTGCCAATTGGGCTGCTGAGGATCGGTATGTCGCCGATGCCATTGTTCGAGCTATCCGCCTCGTGGCGCCATCTTTGTCTGTCCTGGCGATTTCAGGCACGGAACTGGAGTTGGCCGCCCGCAAGTCGAACCTAGCGACTTACTCCGAGATTTTCGCTGACCGGGCTTATGATAGCCGCGGACATCTTGTTTCCAGGCAAAAGCCGGGAGCAATGATCTCGGATAAGAGACAGATGGTGGAAAGACTGCTGCGTTTTTTTGAAACCCAAAAGATGCGCACCATCGACGGTCAAGACATCGAGCTTAAGGCCGATTCCATCTGCATTCATGGAGATACGCCTGACGCGGTCATAGCCGCGAAACATCTCAGGTGTGCGCTTGAAAACGCAGGGCTGACTATTCGCGCCTTCATGAATAGTAGTTAGAGCTTGATGATATTCACCGCTCAGGTCGTCTGATGAGGGTTTTGTGAGTTATCGGCCTATAATTAGCACGAAACCTATTACAGCAAGTACTCCAAGTACGACTGTTCGAAACTGTGTAGCCGGGATAAAGCGGCGAACCCGGGTTCCCAGAGCGATCCCGGCCATAGCAGGCGCAATGCAGAGAACGGACATTCCTAGCCCAGGCAAGTCCATTATTCCCGATGCCATGAGCACGATGATCATAATCGCTGCCGAGATCGTTACCGCCATGTTCACGGCCTGCACGAATCTGTCTGGCTCAAGATTGATGGAGAGCATGTAAGGCAGTAGCGGAAGAACCTGCGAGCCGGTTAAACCAGTGAAAAATCCATTCAAAAGGCCCGCTGGAAATTGCAGGAGCAGGTGAAATCGTTCGGGGAGATGTAATACGGGACGGTATGCAGAAAAGCCTGAATAGATTACTATAATGATGCCCAGAACAATTGCTGCAACCTTTTGATCAATGGCGCTTAAGGACAGTATTCCGATGCATATGCCGGGGATAGTCGAGACATAAAACCGTGAAAATTTATGGAGCGTCTCTCGGAAGTATCCCGCCGACCACATGACAGCAACATTCGCCATCATTGCAGGTGCGACAACTAATATAATTGCTGTCTTCAATCCAACGGCTGTAGCCAGAAACGGTAGAGCGCAAGACGAATAAACGGTAGAGCGCAAGACGAATATCCGAGTCCAGTTGAGCCTTTAACAACACCAGCAACAAAAAGTCCGAGTATAGCAATCGTGATGCCAGTAATATCCATAAAACACCCGATTGACGCTATTTTGATTACTAATGTTCAGTTCTAATCACGCTAAAATTGTATATTCTATGCAAATGGTTGGCTATAATACTTGAGGCATACGGAGTTTTACGTATTTACTTGCCCATCAACACTATGCCCATGCACTGATATTGAACAGGCCCAGGAGACCATATTTGCGGCAACGCAGCTCTTCACATTTTGGCATCAACCGTCGCACGGTTTCCAAGATGCTGAAGCATTCCATCCCACCAGGCTATCAGCAAAAAGCAGCCCCGGAGACGTCGGATCGAGCGTATACCGGATGCGGTTATCGCTGGGAATCCGGCTCACGCTGAACAGACTTTGACAATTCGCGCGCCCATGCCCTCTTCCAAGCGCCGCGGCTAAAATGAGAATTGCTGAGCGACAAAGCCAGCGCTTGCAGACTTAATCGGTTAATGGCAAGTTGGCGACTCATCAGCAGCTATCAGGAAAACTTATATATGCGTGAGAAACTAGCCCGCC
>JARRLC010000105.1:0-8894 GCA_037387425.1 Alphaproteobacteria bacterium | reverse complement strand
GTAACCCAGACCTAGTACGCGAGGCGGCTACCAAGTCTCCCGGTAGAGTTGCGGTCGGCATCGACGCGCGGGACGGCCGAGTCGCAACCCATGGCTGGTCTGCGCCTACCGAAATCACCGCGCTTGAACTTGCGAAACGCTTCGAAGACGCCGGTGTCGCCGCTATTATCCACACCGATATCGAGCGGGACGGCGTGAAGACCGGGCTGAACCTGGACGCAACTGCCGAATTGGCGCGCGCGGTCTCCGTTCCAGTAATCGCGTCGGGCGGCTTGTCAGGTATCGAAGACATTCGCCGTCTACTGACGCCGGAATATTCGTGCATCGCCGGAGCGATCGCCGGACGCTCTTTGTATGACGGCGCCCTTGACCCTAAAGAGGCTCTGGCGTTGATTGCCGCCGCTGAGCAAGAAAACGGATAGCGCGCGGAGATTTGTGGAACGGCTTTAGGTGGCGCAAGGCAGCGTGAGACTAGGGTAAAGCTTCCTCGCCGCCCACAATCACGGTGCGCCGGTTAAAAAGAAATGCCAGACGCCATCTTGCGCAATGCCGATGCGGTATCCGTCGTAGTATCCTTTGGCGCGCATTTCCTTCATCTGGGCGGGCGAAATGAGCGTTAGCAATTCCACCTCTTGGGCTGGCGTGAGTTTGTTAAGCGGCATTTCAGCAAAATACGGCCACACATACATCGTGCCGCCGTTCTTCTGCGGCTTACGTACAAACCCTGTACGGAACAGTTTGACCAGCACCGCCATAACTTCCCGCCCCTGTCCATCGCCTGAAACCGACTTCCAGTACGCCACCAGATTGCCGGTCTTTTCTTTTGCGGCCATCGGTGGGATTTCATTCAAGTCCACCGGCTCGCGCATGCGTTCTATGTCACCGCTGGCCGCCGCTTGCAGAATTTCTGTGCGCATTTTGGCGACGGGGGATGGCAGCGTTGCAACATTCCGCAATATTTCAGGTGTAGCTTTGGCAGACGGAGCTTTTGCACTTTGGGCACTTTGTGCTTTTGATGCAGGGATGATGGCAGCCAAGCCATAGACAAACACTAGAACGGTAGCTAGGAATAACCAGGGGACTTTACGGACGAGAGTCGTGGGGAAAGTTATTGCTTGTCTCATACGATACATCTCCTGACAGTAAACGGTCTCATAGTGTCGCGGAAGTTTAAAGACCGCCGATTACATGGTACGAAAGCAGTTCTTTATCCATCCTAATATTTGACAGGGCCAGCCAGCGGTGTTGAATCCGGGAGACATGTTGACGATCACCCAGCTTGTGCTGATCGGTCTGGTAATCGGCGTGCTCATCGCAGCTCCGACAGGGCCTGTCAACATCGTCTGCGTTCAGCGCACTTTGGAACGTGGTTTCTGGGGGGGCTTTACCGCAGGAGTTGGCGCGGTGCTCGCCGATGGATTGCTTGCCACGCTGACTGCGTTTGGCGTGACAGCGATATCGGGGATTATATCTACTTATCAGCAAGAATTACAGCTTATTGGCGGCATAGTCCTGATTGCATTTGCCGTGAAGCTTTTTACCGTCGAGCCTAAACTTGCCAAGAAGCGAAACGGCACCAGTCTGTCAGAGCTTCGGCGCATTGTCGATTGGGTGCCGGAAGGTCTGCGTCCTGCATTGCGATTTCAGATTTGGCGCATGATTCCGCATGCGAGCGCGGTGCCGCAGACATTTTTTCTGACGGTTCTCAATCCGGGAGCGATCTTCGCGTTTTTCACCTTTTTTAGCGGATTGGGCTCGTTCAAAATCGGCCCGGAGAACTATACTCAGGCGTTAATCATGGTTGCGTCTGTAATGACAGGCAGCCTGATGTGGTGGGCGGTTCTAGCGCATCTGATTAACAAACTGCGCGGGCGCGTGAATGAGCGCCGTCTCAAATTCATCAACCAAGGAATGGCTGTGCTGCTTTTCGCTTTTGGTGGCGCGCTCTTCTTCCAGTTCGCCACCCAGACCATGGGACATGGCGCGAATACGCCAGCCCTTCCCGCAGCTCCTTCAAGTATTGTGGAGCGTAGTTTACTGGGTCACTCGATGTAAGGTGAATTCACCGTGGTGGATACGCCGTGAGAGACCTTCGGTCATTTTTGCGACGGCATCCTCGCCATAGGTGGAGACCAAGTCGGATAATGCAGCGAAGAACGCCGCATTTGCCAACATCTCCGGCTCGATGCCATCGAAAAGGGCTTCATTCCAAGCATCCATGATGTAACGAAGCGCTGCTTGCTTCTGTTCATCGATTGTTGCACTGGTTTCGTATGATGTTTCCACTATCGCGCTATTTCTCGTCCGATACACGACGCGTTGGCTCCCAAAGTTCCTGCCATTCCCAGACACTTCCTAGCACAGCCGATCAAAACCTGAACCGGCGACTTGACATTGTCATTAACAGGCGATGGCGTTTACACTAATGATTACTGTTATTGACAAGGGTGTAGGCTATGCTGCCCCCTTGCTCCATAAAGTTCTTAATCGCTAAAAGCGCAGGTTTCGTGCATGTCCGATATGTCCGTGCATACCCCCGGTACCCCTTATTGAAGCTGGCAACCAGCTTCGCACGGCGCAGTGCATTGGTTCCTTCAGCATTGACCAGTTTGTGCATTTGTTTTCGCCAAACCTGGTTTTCATCAGCTCCGCACAACGCACGCAAATAATGGACTGCTCCTAAGATTTCCGACAGCCGGTAAATTTGCGCATCGTAAGGACGCGCATCCGGGTCAGCCGCAATGTCTAGCTTTGATGCCTGAGCATCTTGCGCAAACGCTACGGTTCCGTTTAAGAAAAACGCAGGAGCACTTACCATTACCATTAACACGGAAAACAATTTCAGGTTCATAATTTGGACACTCTTAAACCTTAAGTTGCTGCATCTTGTCAACTCAAGTACCGCGTTACAAGTCAAATCGCGCAGTCATGCACTGTGTTAACTGCCTATGCGGCAAATCCGCTACAGTCCCACAGTTTTGCCATCTTAACGGCCAAAGCAGTAATTGATATCGTTATCCCCTGCATAACGATCAAGTGGCCATGATTCGGCTATTTCAGGGCAGAGCTGAGTTCTTTTTGAGGCTTACGTAGAATCCGAAAGAGGCTGGCAGTTTTGACACAGAAAAATAATTCCTGTTTTGCCGACCTCTTCCGCCCACGCCTCATTTTTACACATGTATATTGCCAGCAATTTTCAAAGCGAAAGCATAGGCTAATGCGACTTCTTTCAGCCGGTCGAACCTTCCGGACGCTCCGCCGTGACCTGCTTCCATGTTCGTGCGCAGCAAAAGCTGACACGCGCTTTGGTTGTGCTCGCGCAATTTGGCCATCCACTTAGCGGGTTCCCAATAGGTGACGCGCGGATCGGTCAGCCCCGCCAGCGCCAGAATATGCGGATAAGCGCACGTGTTCACATTGTCGTAAGGCGAGTAGGCAGCGATCGTTTTGTAGTCCTCAGCTGAGGTGATCGGATTACCCCACTCCGGCCACTCAGGAGGCGTGAGAGGCAGGGTATCGTCAAGCATGGTATTGAGCACATCAACGAACGGAACCTCGGCGACAAGCCCTAAAAATAACTCTGGCGCCATGTTCGCAACCGCACCCATCAGCATACCGCCAGCCGAACCGCCATGCGCCACAATCCGCCCTGACTGGGTGAAGCCGCTTTCCACCAGATACCGTCCTGCTGCAATGAAGTCGGTAAACGTGTTGGTTTTCTTCTCGCGGCGACCTTCACGGTACCATCGATAGCCTTTGTCCTTGCCGCCGCGAATATGCGCAATAGCGTAAACGAAGCCGCGATCCACAAGGCTCAGACGATTGGTAGAAAACGCGGCGGGCATCACAAGACCGTACGAGCCATAGCCGTAAAGCAGAAGCGGCGCGGAGCCATCGAGCGGCGTTGTCGTGCGATAGAGAAGCGACACCGGCACCATCTCGCCATCGGGCGCAGGCGCATAAACCCGACGCGTGACGTAATCGTCAGGATTATGGCCGCTCGGCACTTCCTGCGTTTTGCGTAAAACGCGCTCGCGCGTGTTCATGTCGTAGTCGACCACCTGGGCGGGCGTTGTCATTGAGGAATAGCCAAAGCGCAAGTTGACAGTGTCAAATTCATAGCCTGGACGCATACCCAGCGAATAGGCTTCCTCGTCGAACGCAATGCTATGCTCAGTCCCATCAGCCCAACGACGAATAACAAGACGCGGCAGACTGTTTTCCGTTTCCAACCGCACCATAAAATCTTTGAAGACATCTATTGCGATGATCAGCCGCCCAGGTTTGTGCGGTTCAATCTCGCGCCAGGCATCACGCGGCGCGCCAACCGGCGCCTCCATTATGCGGAAGTCCTCCGCCTCGCCCGAATTGGTGAGGATAATGAGGCGGCCATCGCAGGTGTCCACCTCGTATTCGTGCTGTTTTTCGCGCGCTGCCACCAATTGAGGCGTGGCCTCCACGTTGGCGCTATCAATGAGATGGACTTCCGAGGTCTGCTGATCGCCGCAACGAATGATAATGAATTTCCGGTCTGCGCTTTCGACAACAGAAACGAAGAACCCGGCGTCCGGTTCGTCATATACCAGAATATCATCGCTGGCGGACGTGCCGAGCTTATGCCGGTACACTTGGCGCGGGCGGTGGCTCTCATCCAGCCGCACATAGAACAGCCACTGATCATCCGCGCTCCACACGATAGGACCGCCTGCGGTATCGGGCACCTCGTCAATAAGATCTTTGCCTGTCGTCAGATCGCGTATGCGAAGGATATTTAGCTCAGAACCTGTCTCGTCCACGCCATAAGCCAGCAAATTATGGTTATTGCTGTGCGCCACGCTGCCAATGTCAAAAAACGGCTTGCCCTCGGCCATTTTGTTGCCGTCGAACAGAACTTGCGTCTCACCGCCTTCGCGCGGCTCACGGCAGAATAGCGGATGCTGCCCGCCCGTTTCGAAGCGGTGGAAATAGGCCCACGGACCGTCCGGCGATGGCACCGAAGAATCGTCTTCCTTGATACGGGCTTTCATCTCGTCGAACAGCGTTTTCTGAAGTGCCTCGGTGTCGGCCATGGCGGACTCGCACCAAGCATTTTCAGCTTGCAAATAGGTGCGGATGTCGTCTTGCAAGGCGGACGGGTCGCGCATGACCTCCTGCCAGTTGTCGGCGCGAAGCCAAGCGTAATCGTCAACGCGCTCAATGCCGTGATGCGTGGAACGCGCAGGACGCTTCTCGGCTTTAGGCGCGGCGGACATGTTGGGTGAGGTCTTATCCATGGTTCTCTCGCAATAATAAAAGAGTAGTCGAGTAGTGCCGTTTTTTACCTGATGTGCCAGCATCCTCCTGTCGTCATGCCCGCGTAGGCGGGCATCCAGAACGCCGCAGAACTTGCGAATAAATCGCAAGCGTTAGTGGTTACTGGATTCCCGCTTTCGCGAGAATGACGAAAGGGCCGGGCATGACGAAAAAGGCAAACCGCATTCCCGCGAGTTCTTATGCCCCAGCTCCCACGCCGAGGGCGTCGAACTCACGAACCGCCGCTGCATCGCGCGGAGACAGCTCGGGGAACTCGGCGTCGCTGCCCACATCAAGCAAAATCCGCCACGAGCGCGCACATTTCTTGCCCTTGGCGAGCGATGGCACCACGGCCACGCCCTCCACATCCTCCAAACGGAAGGCGTCGCCAGGCGTTTTGCCCGCATGCAGCGTGGCGGCGCTGGTGATGGCGATTTCCGCCCAGTCTTCCTGTTTGGCAAGGCTGTAAAGCGCGTCGTCCTCGATGTAGATCACGGGCGCGGCCTCTAAGCTCGACCCTATGCGCTTTTCGCGCCGCTCGATTTCCAGCGCGCCAGTGACAACCCGGCGGATCGCCCAGATTTTCTCCCACTTCGCTGCGAGCTTGTCGTCCTGCCACTCCTCAGGGATATCACCCGACACTTTCAGGTGGATCGAGTCTTTTGCCTCTGGGAAGCGTGCCAGATAGGCTTCCTCCGTGGTGAAGCACAGGATCGGCGACAGCCACACCGTCAACCGGTTGAACAGCTCATCCAGCACAGTGAGACACGCGCGCCGTTTGAGCGACGAATGCGGTTCGCAGTAAAGCGCGTCCTTGCGGATGTCAAAATACTGCGATGACAGATCAACCGTGCAGAAATTGAACAACGTGGAGAACACGCGCTTGAAGTCGAAATTGTTGTAAGCGGTGCGCACAGCGTCGTCCAGCCCGGCCAGCCGATGCAGGATGTAGCGTTCCAGCTCTGGCATCTCAGCGTAAGGCACGGCCTGGCTGGAATCGTAATGCGCCAGATTGCCGAGCGTGAAACGCAGCGTGTTGCGTAGCTTGCGGTATGTCTCGACCGCCGACTGCAAGATATTCGGGCCGTAGCGCAAATCTCCGGAATAGTCGGCCGAGGCCACCCATAGCCGCATGATTTCCGCGCCGAATTGCTTGGTGACGGCTTGCGGCGACACCGCGTTGCCTTCCGATTTCGACAGCTTCTCGCCCTTCTCGTTGAGGATGAAACCATGGGTTAACACGGCATCATAGGGCGCGCGACCACGGGTGCCGCAGGTTTCCAGAAGCGAGGAATGGAACCAACCGCGATGCTGGTCGGAACCTTCCAGATAGAGGTCCGCGGGCCAGCTAAGATCTTTGCGCGCCTCTAGCACGAAGACGTGCGTTGAGCCGGAGTCGAACCACACATCGAGAATATCGGTGATCTGCTTCCATGCGGATGGATCGTCCACGAGGCCGTCCAGGAAGCGCTCGCGCGCGCCTTCCATGAACCACGCGTCAGCGCCTTCTTCGCGGAAAGCCGCCGTGATGCGCTTGATCAGCTCCTTCGCGCCCTTGAACTTGGCGTTTGGGATGACCTCGCCGGTCTCCTGGTGCTGAAATATCGTGATCGGCACGCCCCAGGCGCGCTGGCGCGAGAGTACCCAGTCAGGCCGCGACTCAAGCATGCCGCGCAGGCGGTTCTGGCCACTCTGAGGCACAAAGCGCGTGTCGTCGATGGCGGAAAGCGCCATGTCGCGGATCGTCTTGTTGGTTTTAACGCCCTTCACCTTGATGGGCTTGTCGATAGCAACGAACCATTGCGGCGTGTTACGGAAGATGACCGGCGCTTTCGACCGCCACGAATGCGGATAATCATGGCGCAGCTTGCCGCGTGCAACGAGGGCATTCGCCTTCACCAGCTCTTCGATGACAGCGTCATTAGCGCCCGCGAATTTGCCCTTATCGTTGATGACGCGTTTAGGCTCCGCGCCACCGAACAGCGGCACGTCCTTGAAATAATAGCCGTCCTCGCCGACCGTGTGCGGAACTTCCGGGATACCCGCTTCGGCGAAGCTGGCTTTGTTCTTCACATACAGCTCGTAGTCGTCGCCGCCATGGCCCGGCGCGATGTGGACAAAGCCCGTGCCAGTATCGTCGGTGACAAAATCGCCCTCGTACAAGCGAACTTGGAAATCGTAGCCGTGCTCGTGGAACGGGTGGCGGCACACTTCGATCGCGGATGGATCGACATCGCAAACCCGCTTCCAGTCTTCAATGCGCGCGGCGTTTTTCAGGTTTTCGGCCAGCCCATCGGCGATGACCAGACGGTCACCCACCTTCGCCCAGTTGTCTTCCGGCGAGTCGGTGACTTCATAGAGGCCGTAATTGATGCGCGACGAATAGGCGATGGCGCGGTTGCCGGGGATGGTCCACGGCGTCGTCGTCCAGATCACCACGGACGCGCCTTTCAGCTCTTTCGGGCCTTTCTCAAGCGGAAATTTCACAAAGATCGTGTGGCTGACGTGCTCTTTATACTCCACCTCGGCCTCGGCTAGCGCGGTGCGCTCCACCACGGACCACATCACCGGCTTGGAGCCTTCGTAGATCGTGCCGTTCATGGCGAACTTCATCAGCTCATCGGCGATGATGGACTCAGCCTCATAGCTCATCGTTGTGTAAGGGTTCTGCCAGTCGCCCTCCACGCCCAGACGCTTGAATTCCTCGCGCTGCACATCGATCCAGTGCTCGGCGAACTCGCGGCACTCGCGGCGGAACTCCACCACAGGCACTTCGTCCTTGTTCTTGCCCTTGGCGCGATATTGCTCCTCGATCTTCCATTCGATAGGCAGGCCATGACAATCCCACCCCGGAACGTAATTCGAATCCTTGCCCAGCATGGATTGCGAGCGGCTCACCATGTCTTTCAAGAGCTTGTTAAGCGCGTGCCCGATATGGATGTTGCCGTTGGCGTAAGGCGGGCCGTCGTGCAGGGTGAACTTCTCGCGGCCTTTGGCCTCCTTGCGCATGCGCTGGAAGAGCTTCATTTCCTCCCAACGCTCCAACAGCTTCGGCTCCAGCTTAGGGAGGCCCGCTTTCATCGGAAAAGCGGTTTTGGGCAGGAAAAGCGTCTTCCCCCAGTCGCGGCCGTTTTCGGACTTGGCGTCATTGGTGGGGGCGGCGGCTTTAGTTTCCTTGGCGGCAGCAGTGGCATTAGCGGACGGCTTGCCAGCCTTAGGGGCAGCATTTTTCTTTTTAGACATGGAAGTAAATCCCTGGCAGATCAAAGTTTGAACGTCCTAACGCGTCACAGGCGACGATAGGAAATATGCGACAGGCTCCCGGCGCCCTTAGGCGGCCGGGCCACAAATTCGCTGCGCAGCTTGGGCGATGGCGGCCAAGCATATTCGCTTTGTTATGATCGCGCGAGGATGAAGTCTCATGCCAGATTGACTACACTAATTTGTGGGCGCCTGCAAGATCGTGGCTAGCGCAGCTGCAGGGGAAACCCTTGTGGCAAAGTGCGGAAATTTATTCTCCAAAGAGTTTTGTAATCTCAGGTCCATGACGTGCTATTACCGCCCCCACCAATCCAGCGATGATGTTGTATGCGGTACCAACT
>JARRLC010000104.1:0-8920 GCA_037387425.1 Alphaproteobacteria bacterium | reverse complement strand
GGTAAGCGATTTTTCGCGGATTCTCAATGAGTCAGGGTATACTTAAGGTATGCGCATGACAACAATTGGAGCACTGCTGTATCAACGGCATGCGCAACATTGCCGGTCTCGCGATTGTTGAGATGCGATTGCCCTCAATGAAATGCTATCGCAGGACCACAGAAATGCAGAACTCCTCCATAGAAATTGGTGACTTCGAAGCGTCGGAAGCAGATCAGCTCGGTGTCATATTCTTCGATGCAGTGCGTGAAGGCGCGACTGAATTCTATAACTTGGAGCAGCGACAGGCTTGGGCGTCGAAGCCTCCTTCGGGGCCAAACTGGATATCGCGGCTGGCCGCTCAGAACACCGTTGTAGCGCGCAAGGCGGGCCTGCCCGTTGGCTTTATGACGCTCGACGGCGATGGCTATATAGATCTTGCTTTCGTCGCACCTGGGCACCAACGGCAGGGCATCGGTGGATATCTTTACGCTCGGATCGAGGCATTGGCACGTGACGCCAATATAGGACGCCTTCATTCGCAGGCGAGCTATCTCGTTCGAGGGCTTTTTGAGCAGCGGGGTTGGGAACTCGTTCGCGAGCAGCAGATTGAAAGGGCTGGCGTTACATTGACGAACTTCCTGATGGAGAAGCGTCTCCACGATCCAGTTCAGCGTGCTGACGTTACCGCGAATTCAGAGCAAAGATGACCTTTCAAGCCCGACCAGAGAAGGTCAGCTTAGCGCGATGACCTGATGTAGTGATAAGGCGCAAAATCGACACAGCGGGTCGAATCCGCTACTCGCGACCAGTGATCTCCTGTTGCTGCCCCCGTAAGCTGCCATCGCGGGGGACATGACAGCTTCCCGTCCGCGCGTGACAATATACTCCTTTCAAATTGATCATTTTAGCGATGGCTATGTTGTATAGTCACAGACTAAGGCCAACAGTATAGTTAATAAACCCGCAATTATCGTACAGAATGTACAGGTCAGCAATAACACGCTTTTTCAGGCGGCGCTCAAGCTACAAAGTCATTTCTGCCGATCCTGTGCAACGAGGCTTCAAGGCGCCTGCTATCCTGCCGGATCTCCTCCACCGTCTTAAAGGTGAAACAAATATGGTCCGCTGCGGCCGCCTTGGCCTCCTTTTGCTTGCCCGAGATGATAGCCTCGGCAATGGCGCAGTGCTGGGCCAGTAGTTTTTCCCTGACGCCAGACCGCAGATAAAGCTGCTGGCGTTTGTAAAAAATATCGCGCCGCAACAGTTCCGATAAGGTTCGCATGACATGCAGCATCACCACATTATGGCTTGCTTCATATATCAGCAAATGCAGATTTGCGTCGGCCCCGGATTCCTGTGTCGGGTCTTCGATCTCGTTCGCCTTGGTCATTTGGTCAATACTTTGGCGGATCGCTTCCCTATCCAAGTCGGTCGCGCGAACGGCTGCCAGGGCGGACGCCTCGGCCTCGACACAGCGCCGGAACTCGAAGTAATCGTCAGTCACACGCGGCTTATCGGCAAGCAAAGCGGCCAATGGTTCCATAAGCGGCGAAAGGAATTGTACGACATAGGTGCCGCCACGCTTTGTAAGCAACAGACCTCTATCGGCTAATTTCGCCAAAGCGTCGCGTAATGTCGGCCGGGAAACATCCAGCTTCTCGGCGAGATCGCGTTCCGGCGCGAGCTTCTCGCCAGGCCGTAACACGCCCTCCAGAATGAGCTTCTCGATATGCGCGGCGATGACATCTGCGACCTTTGGCGTTCGGATCTTGTCCGGCATCCCGGTTTTATCCCTCGTGAAATTTGTCTCTTCAGTTGGCATTAATTTTGCGCCAGGCGGATTAATGGGTCAAGGACGATCACCTTCTGCAAAATTGGTAAATTAATTTTACCAATTGACCATAGTGGTAATTACTGATACCCAGATATAGGTTGCGGGTAAATTAATCTGCTCAATAAACGCTAGTTCCATCTATCGCTTATGCGTTTGCCTGGAACGAAAGCGGGCCATGCAGATGAAGCGCCATCTGGGTAGTGCGTTGTGATGTTGCGGGAACATCGATCGTACAAATCGCTGTTGGCACTCGCGACATAAACATCACTAATCCAGGGAGGTAGAGAGCGATGAGATTGAACCCCGCATCATTGACCGCAGCAGTTATGGCTATGGGAATCATGGTCGGCGGTTTGTCCGCTTCCGCTAACGCTGCGGATAAGAAAATCCTACTCAAGACACCGGTGGCGTTTAGCACCAATTTGCCCGGTCTTGGCACCCCCATCGTGCGTGTAGCTAAGCAACTTGAACGCTCCTCGGGCGGCAGCATTAAAATGAAAGTCTACGAGCCGAAAAAGCTTGTTGCTCCGTTCGAGATACTCGATGCCGTCTCTTCAGGCAAAGTCAACTCCGGCTACGCCACTGCTGGCTATTGGGCGGGCAAGATCAAGGCTTCGCCGCTATTTTCAGCGGTCCCATTCGGACCTGAAGCTGGCGAATATATGGCTTGGCTTTACTACGGAAATGGCTCGAAACTCTATCAGGAGATGTATGACAAAGCCGGTTACAATGTCCATGTTCTCCCATGTGCGATCATCGCTCCGGAAACATCGGGCTGGTATTCGAAAGAGATGACGGCGGCTGACTTCAAAGGCTTGCGCATCCGCTTTTTCGGCCTTGGCGGTAAAGTCGTGCAGAAACTTGGCGCTTCGACTTCCCTGCTGCCTGCCGGTGAGATTTTCGACAATTTGGAGAAAAAGGCCATTGACGCCACCGAGTTCTCCATGCCTGCAATCGATAAACGCCTCGGGTTCCATAAAATACTGAAATACAATTATTTTCCTGGCTGGCATCAACAGGCGACCGTGTTTGAACTCCTGATCAACAAGGATGCCTGGAAAGGCATGTCAGACACGCAGCAAGCCGTGGTGGAAAACGTCTGCAAAGCCTCTATGGCCGACAGCTTCGCCGAGGGCGAGGCCGTGCAATTTGATGCGATGACTGAAAATGTCGAAAAGAATGGCGTCGTCATCAAGCAGTGGACCAAGGAGGATCTCGATACCTTCCGCAAGGCGTGGGACGAGGTTGTGGCAGAAGAAAGCAAAGATCCTTCCTTCAAGAAGGTCTATGACGATCTGAAGACATTCCGTGATGGTTACGCTCTCTGGAAGAAAAACGCTTTTCTCCCAAGGTAAACTATCTTGTGTCTTAAATAGAAGCAATGGCCGGTTATTTCTTTATCGGCCGTTGCGATCACACGTTACTCGTAGCTCGAATGAATAAACAGAACATAAGCTTTCTTTGGAAACGTTATGGCAGGGCGCAATAAAGATGTGGATGCCGTCCACGAATATGAGGAAATCATTGAACATCATCACGTGCTGACAGCGCGTGAGACGGCCAATATCATTGACAGGCTTATCAAGAACATTGGGGCCGTGCTTTGCTGGGGCGCAGTGATCCTTGTTTTGGTGATCATGTTGCAGGTCGTGCTCAGATATGGGTTCCACCACGGCCTTGTTGTGCTTGAAGAATTACAGTGGCACCTCTATGCGATCGGCGTCATGTTCGGACTGTCCTATGCGCAAGTGACCGAATCTCACGTACGGGTTGACCTTATCCTCAACAGGCTGCCGGAGCGTAAGCAGCGCTGGATTGAAGTTCTCGGCATCCTGTTTTTGCTTCTGCCATTCTGCTGGGTGGTACTCTCTAACAGCCTTGATTTTGTTGCTGATTCCTGGAGAGTCAACGAGCGTTCGGATGCCCCTTTAGGGCTGTGCTGCCGATGGGTGATTAAGGCGGTCATTCCCGTATCCTTCACATTGCTGATACTAGCGTCCATTTCCCGGCTTACCCATAATATTGATCAGCTTTTCCGCACCAATATTACTGCGGTAACGGCGCCAATTGCAGTATTTGGAGCCATAGCTTCGTACACTTGGCTGCTATGGCCGAATTTTGGGGAGATTGCCACTCGGATATATGTGCAGATCCTCCAGCCATTGTGGGCGCTGCTGCTCGGCGCTGGTGCGAGTTAGGGGGAAAACATGGGGCTCGAAATCAACGACTATCTCGTCATCGCTATGTTCATTACGTTCATTGCGCTGCTTTTTTCCGGTTTCCCCGTGGCTTGGGTGCTAGCTGGCGTCGGCGTGATGTTTTGTGCTGTCGGCTATTTCTCAGATATCTATTTCGGGACAATCACCGGTCTGGATTTTCTGACCCTGGGATTGGTGGTCAATCGTATTTACAAGATCATGGACAACTGGATTCTGGTTGCTCTGCCCATGTTCATCTTCATGGGACTGATGCTCGACCAGTCTGGTGTCGCCAACCGATTGATGCAGTCGATGCAAGCGCTGTTCGGCAGTGTGCGCGGCGGACTGGCCATCACAGTGACCGTGATCGGTATTATCCTTGCCGCCTCGACGGGCATTATCGGCGCTTCAGTTGTGTTGCTGGGGCTGCTTTCCCTCAAGCCGATGATGGATCAAGGCTACAGCAAATCTCTGGCGACAGGAACGATTGCCGGAGCGGGTACGCTCGGCATTTTGATCCCGCCGTCCATTATGCTCGTGATTATGGCCGATCAGGCCGGGGTGTCCGTCGGCGATCTCTTCATGGCCGCCGTGTTTCCGGGGCTTATCCTGGGCGGCCTGTATATCGTCTATCTCCTCATTATTGGCTTGGTCCGCCCCGCTGCGGCGCCGCTTCCAGTAGGCCGAGAGCCTCTGTCAGCTCAGGTCGTCTGGGATGTGCTAAAGGCGATTATGCCGCCGTTTTTACTGATCTTTGTAGTCCTTGGCTCAATCTTCGGTGGCATTGCGACGGCAACAGAGGCGTCGGGGGTTGGCGCACTCGGCGCAACACTTCTTGCAGCGTTTAACGGCAAATTGAGGCTAGGCGTCCTTTTCGAAGTCAGTAAATCCACGTTTAACACCACGGCCTATATTTTCGCGATTTTTGTTGGCGCAACGTGTTTTTCGCTGGTGCTGCGAGAGCTTGGCGGAGACAGCCTGATCGAACGAGCCCTTACGGCGCTGCCATTCGGCGCTTATGGCGTGGTTCTTGCGATCCTCTTTATCGTTTTTTTGCTGGGCTTCCTGCTCGATTGGATTGAAATCACACTCATCATATTGCCGCTGATGGCGCCCGTCATTAGCGGCCTGGGGCTTGAAATCCAGGGGTTCGGTGTGGTCGATGACCCAACCCTCGTGTGGTTCTTGATCCTGGTCGCAGTCACGTTGCAAACCTCGTTTTTGACACCACCCGTTGGTTTCGCGCTGTTCTATCTCAAGGGGGTTTGCCCGCCCGAAATCAAGCTGACGGACATCTACAAGGGCGTTGTCCCGTTCATCTTTTTGCAATTGGTGGCGCTTGCGCTTGTTATCGCCATTCCAACGCTGGCGACATGGCTTCCGGCTGTTGCCTACAAACCGTAGGCCCGAGGATTAATGAATCGCGTATTGGGAAATTGGGAAGGTTAGAAACCGTGTATGACAACCCGTCTTCATCGTCTTCTTCGTTAGCCCCGCGCGTCGGCCTCTTCGTGACTTGCCTTGTCGATTTGTTCCGCCCGAGCGTTGGCTTTGCAGCGGTGAAGCTTCTCGAAGATGCCGGTTGTATCGTCGAGGTTCCACGTGCCCAGACCTGCTGCGGTCAACCGGCGTATAATAATGGCGACCGGGCAGACGCACAGAGGATTGCCCGCACGGTGATCGAAGCCTTCGAACACTATGATTATGTCGTCGTACCATCGGGTTCCTGTGCGGGAACATTGAAGCGGCACTATCCGAAGCTGCTCGCAGGCGACCCCGATTGGGCCGAACGCGCCAGCGCAATGGCCGAAAAAGTCTACGAGCTGATATCCTTCCTGACGGATATACGCGGCGTTAGCGCGGTCGATGCCTCATTCGATGGCGCCGTCACCTATCATGACTCGTGCACGGGATTGCGTGAACTCGGAGTCAAGGACCAGCCCCGCCGCCTGCTTGCATCCGTGAAGGGACTAACGCTCAAAGAGATGGATGATGCCGAGGTTTGCTGCGGATTTGGCGGCACTTTCTCGATCAAATACCCGGACATTTCCAACGCCATCGTTGAGAAAAAGACGAAGCATATCGCCATGTCCGAGGCCGACCTCGTACTGGCCGGTGATCTCGGTTGCCTTATGAACATGGCCGGAAAGCTCAAACGCGAGGGTAAAACCGTTGCAGCGCGCCATATTGCCGAGGTTCTTGCCGGAATGACGGATGAACCGCCCATCGGGGCTCCCGCACACAAACGCGGATAAAAGCGGATAAGAGAAGATCGCAACGCGCAACCGCGCGAGGGCAGAAATGAAACCCACATCACACGCCTTTAAGCAAAACGCAGCAGAAGCGCTCGTCGATGAGCAGTTGCAAAAAGCGCTTCGCAATGTGGATCGCGGCTTCGTCGCCAAACGCGCAGCAGCGCGAGAGAAATTGCCTGAATTCGACCGTCTGCGCGATGAGGCGCGCGATATCAAAAACCACACGTTGGATTATCTCGATCTTTATCTCGAAGCCTATCAGAACAAGGTGCGGGAAACCGGTGGTCAGGTACACTGGGCATCCACGGCCACAGACGCTTGCGAAATCATCCAGAACATTTGCATGGGCGCAGGGGCGCAGAGCGTCGCCAAAGGCAAGTCCATGATCTCTGAGGAAATCGGCCTCAATGCGTATTTGGAGACGTCGGGGCTGAAGGTGATCGAAACCGATCTCGGAGAATATATCATCCAGCTCAGGGGCGAACATCCGAGCCATATCATTGCCCCGGCGGTTCATCTCGCCAAAGAGCAGGTCGAGGCCGATTTTCGCAGCAAACATAAGGAATTGCCCGCGGGGCGTAGGCTGGACGAGCCGAAGCAACTCGTTGACGAAGCCCGCCAGGTCTTGCGCAAACAATTTCTGGCTGCCGATGTCGGCATTACCGGGGCTAACTTTCTGATCGCCGAAACCGGCTCTTCGGTCATCGTAACCAATGAGGGCAACGGCGATCTCACCCAGACCCTTGCGCGCGTGCATATCGTGATCGCCAGCCTCGAAAAGATCGTTCCCACTCTGGAGGACGCCAATACGCTCATCCGGCTGCTTGCGCGATCCGCTACGGGCCAGGAAATTTCCACCTATACGACCTATTCAACCGGTCCGAAACGGCCGGGAGACCTCGACGGTCCGGACGAATACCATGTCGTGCTGCTCGACAATGGCCGCTCGGAGCTGCTCGGCTCGGAATTCCGCGACATGCTTCGATGTATCCGCTGCGGGGCCTGTATGAACCACTGCCCGGTCTATAACGCTATCGGCGGCCATGCCTATGGCTGGGTCTATCCTGGTCCGATGGGCGCTGTGCTGACGCCTTCGCTGATCGGTGTAAACGAGGCGGGCCATTTGCCCAACGCTTCCACTTTTTGCGGACGTTGCGAGGCGGTTTGCCCGATGCATATTCCGCTGCCTGATATGATGCGCCATTGGCGTGATCGCGAATTCGCCCAGAAGAGCGTGCCGGTATTGCAGCGCTGGGCTTTGCGGATCTGGGCATGGGCAGCAACGCGCCACCGGCTTTATCAGTTTGGAACGGGGCTGGTTATGCCGATGCTTGCGTTCCTTGGGGGACGGTCCGGTGCGTTTCGCCGTCTTCCTCTTTTCGGGGGCTGGACAAAGCATCGCGACTTGCCCGCCCCGCAAGGCCGTACTTTCCAGCAGCTCTGGCGTAAACGCCGCGGACGTGGGGGCGCTTCATGAGCAAGCCAATTGCCAGCGAGAGCATTCTCGCCAGGATACGCCAATCGCTGGGTGTGGGGGAAGAGGATGCCGGGCGTCTCAACGTCGTCAGTCAGCGGCTAAAAACGCACACTGCCAGCCTCATCCCTGAGCGGGCGCGTCTCCCTTATGACGAGCGGGTTCGCCTGTTCGCGGAGATGCTCAACAGCCAGTCGGCGACGCTCACCATTGTCGAGGATAGCAGCGAAATCCCGGAAGCCATATCGGCTTACTTGCGCGAAAATAACCTTCCCGCGCACCTGCGTCAGGGGCAGGATGAACTGCTGTCGAACTTACCATGGGAGCGGACGCCGCAACTCGAACGGCTCTCCGGCTGTGCGAGCCCGGATGATCTCGTTGCGCTCAGCCGCGCTCCCGCCGCCGCCGCTGAAACAGGAACACTTTTCCTCACCTCCGGCCCCGATAACCCCACGACACTCAACTTTCTCCCCGAGACCCATATTGTCGTTTTGCGCTCAGATGATCTGTTCGGCTCATACGAGGATGCCTGGAACCGGCTGAGGGAGGTATATGGTTCAGGCATGATGCCGCGTGCTGTCAACCTTATTAGCGGCCCTTCACGCACTGCTGACATTGAGCAGACGATCGTCATGGGCGCACACGGACCAAAACGGCTCCATGTCGTGCTTGTTGCCCGCTAAAGAGCCATCCGTAAAAAGGCACACGCCGGAAGGGCGGACTTGCGATAGTGTTAGGTTTTACACCTGCCACTCATCACGCACACCTGAAGAGGCCGAAGCCGTGGAAAAACTGAGAATTTCACCTGAATAATGCTCCACGCAAGAGACGGGATCGTCCCGTTTTTACGGTGCGAAAATGCACCGGCTTTATGCTTTTGATTCCAAATAGTTGGATCGGGGCGGGGAGATGTAACCGCATGAGCTTTATCGGAAGGTTCGGCTGGCTTGTCATCAAGACCGGATGAGCGCGCTGGCGGGCGTTTCCGTCGCTCTGAGCTGGCCGAATGGGTGTGGGCAGAAGCACGGGCGTCAGGAGCAGAAGCTGTTCATCAGCTTCATGCAGCAATGCGATATCTGCTTTACTCACAGGGAGGAGGACGATCGCGTTGAGGCTGAATATATCGCCCCCGACCTGCTACCTGCCCGCAACGATCCAGAGATCGCTGCTCAGCTCC
>JARRLC010000103.1:0-8954 GCA_037387425.1 Alphaproteobacteria bacterium | reverse complement strand
GAACCCTGCGCACCAATCATGTTAGAAGCAACGAGCGGATGACTATGCTTTCAATAGGCAACACGCAAGGAAGAGGCAAACCACGTGCAAGCTTCAATTTGAAGGTGGGGCGAGACGCAGCAGCGTGTTTTTCTGTACATCTACAAATAATTAACAAAAATGTGGCAACAGAGGTCCGTTCAAAACCAATTTGACCGGCCTCTTTGCTAATGTAAAATCTCCGTTACTCGGCTGCTTATCACCTGTTACTTTTCCACGCCGCCGATAAGGATGGAGGTGGGATGAAGCGCTGGAGGCAATACTGCAACTGGCGCAGGCCGCCATATACTCCGGGAACCGCCCATGGACATTCATAAGAACGGCGCGGACGCAAAGGCGCCGGGAAAAGGCGTTGCTTTGCCGCAGCATGTTGCGGTGCGCGTCTGGCTATATACGGTCGCTGCGCTGATCCTCATGATGGTGGTCGTGGGCGGAGCCACGCGGCTTACCGGCTCCGGGCTGTCCATCACTGAGTGGCAGCCCATTCTGGGCGCGATCCCGCCCCTCAGCGATGCTGGTTGGCAGGATGCTTTCCACAAATATCAGCAAATTCCGCAATTCAAGATCGTCAACCGCTCCATGACTTTGTCCGAGTTCAAGGGCATCTATTGGTGGGAGTGGGGGCATCGCTTTCTTGGCCGGTTCATTGGGGTCGTATTTCTCCTGCCGTTCTTGATGTTCTGGTGGCGTGGCGCCATTCCGCGCCCGCTGCTGCCTAAGCTCGGCGGTATTTTCATGCTGGGCGGACTTCAGGGGGCGCTGGGCTGGTATATGGTCTCAAGCGGGCTGGTAGACCGTGTTTCCGTCAGTCAGTACCGGTTGACAGCGCATCTTGGGATGGCTGTCATTGTGATGGGCGCGATTTTGTGGGTTGCGTTCGATTTGGGGGGCAAAAGTCGGCAAACCCTGGCCACAGCATCAACCGGGCTGAAGATGCTCCCGGCGGTGTTGATCGGACTTATCTATCTGCAAATTCTGGCGGGTGGGTTCGTGGCCGGGCTGGACGCGGGCATAGGCTACAACACATGGCCGCTGATGGATGGCGCGCTTGTTCCAGACGGCTTGGGCAACATGCAGCCTTGGTATACGAACCTTTTCGAGAATGGGCTGACAGTGCAGTTCGATCACCGGATGTTGGCTTATCTCATCGCTGTACTCGCGCTCGTCAATACGTTTGTGACGCCTGGGCCGTTTCGAGCAAGTGCGCTCGTGCTGCTGGTGGCGGTGATTGGACAAATCACGCTCGGTATCTTCACGTTGTTAACGTATGTGCGGCTTGATCTGGCGCTATCGCATCAGGCGGGAGCGATTATCGTATTCGGCATTGCGCTTTATCATTTCCACCACGTTCGAGCGCGCGCTTGACGGCGGTTCGCGCAGGCGGTTGCGCGCGAAAAGTATGAAAATAACCGCAAACGCCACGGCAAGACTGAACCACGTAAGCGCATATTCCAGATGGTTGTTCGGCAGGTTCAGGCGGGTGACGCCTCCCTTGGGCCAGCCGCCGGGAATAAGCGGCCCTGCTTCCGCCTCGACAAGGAATGGCACAGCGCGCGCGGCTTCCTTTCGTTTGAGCGAGGCAATAAGGCCAGGGATGTCACTCCAAAACCAGCGGTTTGCAGCCGGGTCATTATCGGGCGTGAACCATGTCTTTCGTTCGCTGGCGCGCACCAGGCCCTTCAGCTCCACGGTTCCGGCCAGCAGTCCTGCTTTGCGCGTGACAGGATCACGGCGGTTCTCAGGCACAAAACCGCGATTGACGAGCACCACTTCGCCAGATGCACTGATAAGCGGCGTGATTACATCCCAGCCCTGTTTTCCATTCTTGGCGGCGTAGAGGTAACGTTCCTCACTGTGCAAAAAGCGCCCCGAAAGATGCACGCGGGTATATTCGGCATCGCCATTTGCCTGCTCCTGCCAAAGCTCATTCATGCGCGCCAGCGAAACCGGTTCGGCGTGGATGCGCGCGTTCAACTGCTCGATCAGACCAAGCTTCCATTCGCGCCGTTCGAGCTGCCAGACGCCAAGGCCAATCAACACTGTCACCCCGGAGAGTGTCATGAAGAAAGGAATGGCGAGTTTGCGCCACATAATGGAAATCTCCCGCGCACGATGCCCTTAATGTGCTGCCACCGCGCCCGCACCCCAAACATAGATGCTGATGAAAAGAAACAGCCACACGATATCAACGAAATGCCAGTACCACGCCGCCATCACGAACCCGACATGGTGCTTCGGCGTGAATTGCCCGGCAACCGCGCGTAACAGCATCACGCCCAGGAAAATCGTTCCGATGATGACGTGGAAGCCGTGAAACCCGGTCGCCATGAAAAACGTCGAGCCATAGATGTGTCCGGCGAATGTGAATTGTGCGTGGTAATATTCATAAGCCTGAAGCGACGTGAACATCAGCCCCAGCACGATGGTCAGGACTAGCCCAACGATCAGACCGCGCCGGTTCCCCTTTTGCAGTGCATAATGTGCGTAGGTAACGGCGACGCCGGAAGTCAGCAGGATGAGGGTGTTGATCAATGGCAGCGACCAAGGGTTAAACGTCGAGATGAAACGGCCGTCGCCTGTCGGCGCTGGTGGCCAGAGCCCGCCCGTGGCCTGTTCGCGTCCGACGACGCCAACGAGCGTCTTTCCCACCTCATGCACATCGCCCGGAAACAGCGCCGTGAAATAGTATGCCCAGAACCAGGCAACGAAAAACATCACTTCCGAAGCGATAAACAGGATCATGCCGTAGCGGATCTGCGTTTGCACCACGGGTGTGTGCAAGCGTTTGTGTACGGCTTCGTCAAGAACATCGCGGAGCCAGAAAAACATCGTGGCAATCATCGCAGACGTACCGATCCCAAACATCCAGGGACCGCTGAAGCCAAGCACAGCTTCCGGCGATTTCATCCACACGATAGCGCCGAACGCCATGAGAAAAGCAGCCACGCCCCCAGCGAGCGGCCAAGGGCTCGGATCGACGAGAAGATAGTCATGATGCTTGGTGGGAGATGTGTCAGCCATGGTTGTCTTCCTCCCCTTTAACGGCGGTTTTCTTGTCTTTCGCTTTGAAGAATGTGTAGGACAGCGTGATTTCAGTGAAATCCCTGGCGTCCGGATCATCCATAATTGCCGGATCGATGAAGAACGACACCGGCATTTCCGCCGTTTCCCCTGGCGCCAGGGTCTGCCTGGTAAAGCAGAAGCACTGAATCTTATTGAAATAGCCGCCTACGGCCTCCGGGGTGACGTTGAACGTCGCTGTGCCGGTCAGCGGCTTGTCCGAGCGGTTGATGGCGCGAAAGAAGGCAAGTTTGTTTTCACCAATCTTAAGGCGGATTTCGCGCTGTTCGGGCTGGAAATCCCAGTCGAGCGCCGGTGAGATGTTGGCGTCGAAGCGCACGGTGACAGTGCGGTCAAGCACACGGGTGGGAGCCGCCGCGGCGCGCTGTGTGGTGCCGTTATACCCCGTCACCTGGCAGAACATCCGGTAGAAGGGAACGGCGGCGAAACTCAAGCCCAGCATCGCCACCGGCAGCAGGAACAGCCACAGCCCGAAACGTTTGCTGAGTGCATTCCTGTTATTTTCGTTTGTTTGCATGGGGCGTCCAATCCGGTTAATTGATGGTGTGGCTCCCTATGCGCGCTATGGTGGCGACGAAGAATATCACCGTCAGCGCGCCGAGCGCCCAAGCAATCGCCAAAGACCGCTGGCGTTGACGCCGCTGTGCCTCTTGTGAAAGCGAGGTCGTTGTCGAGGGGGCTAGATCTTTGGTTCCAAACGTTTTGTTCTGTATACTCATGTGACCAACCCCAAAACGTGTTCCACTAAGAGAACTGCAAACAACGCGAACAGATAGAGAATTGAGAAGGCAAACAATTGCCGCGCCGCCTTGTTTCCGGCGTTGCTATCGCTATCGCCAATGAGATAAACCCGCACCGCCAGAGCGAGGAACAGCGCGCCACCAGCGAAAGCAACCGCCAGATATGCCCCGCCGCCAAGCCCGGTATAGGCAGGAGCAAGCGTCGCAATCACCGTCGCCAAGCTATAGATGAGAATTTGACGCCGCGTAGCGGCCTTTCCCGCCACCACTGGCAGCATTGGCACGCCTGCGCGCTCATAATCTCCGGTGCGGGTCAGCGCCAGCGACCAGAAATGCGGCGGCGTCCACAAAAAGATGATGGCGAACAGCATCAGGCTTTCCACCGAAACGCCACCCGTTGCGGCAGCCCAGCCAATCACAGGCGGAAGCGCGCCTGCGGCCCCGCCAACAACGATGTTATGCGGCGTCCGGCGTTTCAGCCATATTGTGTAGACGAACACGTAATAAGCGATGGTCAGTGCCAAAAGCGCACCCGCCACCCAGTTCACAATGAGACCCAGACACAGCACCGAGCAGCCTGCAAGGAACAGCCCCATGGCCAGCGCTTCCTCGCTGGGAACCCGCCCTTGCGCCAGCGGACGCCTTGCCGTGCGGGCCATAAGGCGGTCGATATCGGCGTCATACCAGCAATTGAGCACACCCGCTGCCCCGGCCCCAATCGCAATGAACAGGATCGCAATAGCCCCGATGACCGGATGCAGATGTCCGGGCGCCACCACCATACCGGTTAGCGCGGTGAACACGGCAAGCGACATCACGCGCGGTTTCATCAGCGCGATGTAATCGCTGAGTGAAGCCTCAGAGCGAACCGTTACTGTATTCTGAGAAGTTGTCGTGTCGGTCATGATGCCCATCTCCTCACCTGATCTGCGGTAGAACGTCGTAGGAATGGAACGGCGGCGGCGAACTTACCGTCCACTCAAGCGTGTCTGCTTGCGGTCCCCATGGATTTGCGGCCGCTGGTCTGCGTTTGATCAGCGCATGCGCCATACAGGCGAAAAACACCAGAAGGCTTGCCATCGACATATACGCACCAATGGAGGATACGAAGTTCCAGCCCGCAAAGGCGTCAGGATAATCGGCAATGCGGCGTGGCATGCCAGCCAGCCCGAGAAAATGCTGCGGCATAAAGAGAATGTTCACCGATACGAACGTGCACCAGAAATGCAGCTTCCCGAGAAAGTCGGAATAGGTGTAGCCGGTTATCTTCGGGAACCAGTAATACCAGCCGGTGAAGATGCCGAACAGCGCACCCAGCGACAGTACATAATGAAAATGCGCCACCACGAAATAAGTGTTGTGGTAATTGCGGTTGACGCCAGCGTTCGCCAGCATCACGCCCGTTACGCCGCCGATGACGAACAAAAAGATGAAGCCAATCGCCCAAAGCATCGGTGTGCGGAACTGGAGGGAACCGCCCCACATGGTTGCGATCCATGAGAAAATTTTGATCCCCGTCGGCACGGCGATAATCATGGTCGCAACGACGAAATACGCCTGAGTGTTCACGCCAATTCCCGAGGTGAACATATGGTGCGCCCAGACCAGGAACCCAATGAGACCAATGGAAACCATCGCGTACACCATGCCGAGATAGCCGAATATGGGTTTCTTCGAAAATGTCGAAACAACATGGCTGACGATACCAAAGGCCGGGAGGATCATGATGTACACTTCCGGGTGCCCGAAGAACCAGAACAGATGCTGATAGAGCAGCGGATCGCCACCGCCCGCCTGATCGAAAAAGGTCGTACCGAAATTCCGGTCGGTAAGCAGCATGGTGATTGCGCCCGCTAAAACCGGAACGGAAAGCAGCAAGAGAAACGCTGTTATAAGTATCGACCACGCAAATAACGGCATCTTGTGCCACGTCATACCGGGCGCGCGCATATTGAAAATGGTCGTGATTAAGTTAATAGCGCCCAACACGGACGACGCACCCGCCAGGTGCAGCGACAGAATGGCGAAATCCACCGCCGGGCCGGGATGACCGGTCGTGGAGAGCGGAGGGTAAACGATCCACGCCGTTCCAGCGCCATTCGACCCCGCCTCTCCACTCACGAACAACGACATGATCATCAACGCAAAGGAGGCAGGTAGCAGCCAGAAAGAGATATTGTTCATCCGCGGAAAGGCCATATCCGGCGCACCGATCATGAGTGGCACCATCCAGTTGCCAAAACCGCCAATCAACGCGGGCATGATCACGAAAAACACCATGATGAGCCCATGCGCCGTCACGAAAACATTGTAAGTTGCCGGACTGGAAAAGAACTGCATCCCTGGCTCTTGCAGTTCCATGCGCATCGCGATCGACAAAGCGCCCCCCAGAACGCCTGAGGCGATGGCGAAGAGCAGATAAAGTGTGCCTATGTCTTTGTGGTTCGTGGAAAACAGCCAGCGCTTGATGAAACCGGGTGCGTGACCTTTTGAATGCAAAGCATGAACCGTATCCAACATATTCAAACCCCAATTTTACAAATGCCACGAAGTTCAGTCTCGATGCACCTCACGCGCAGCAATTTTCTTTGCCCGGATAATCCCGGCGCTCTCCTGTTGTTTTTTCACCCAAGCAGCGAAATCCTGCTCACTCACAACGCGCACGGCGATTGGCATGAAAGCGTGATTGGCGCCGCAAAGCTGCGAGCACTGGCCGTAATAGACGCCCGGTTTGAGCGCCTTGAACCAGGTGCGGGTTACGCGCCCTGGAACGGCATCGACTTTCACGCCAAATGAGGAAACAGCCCAGCCGTGGATCACGTCAGTAGAGGTCACCAGTACGTTCACGACCTTGCCCACCGGCACAACGACCTCCTCGTCTACGGAGAGTAAACGCGGCTGACCGGGTTTACGTTCGCTGTCTTCGAGCATAAAAGAGTCGAAAGAAAAGTTGCCATAATCCGGATAGTTGTAGGTCCAGTACCACTGGTGACCGGTGGCTTTGATGGTCAGATCAGTTTTCGGGAAGCTGTATTGTGCGTAGAGCAGCCGGAACGATGGCACCGCGATGAAAGCTAGAATGAGTATCGGGATGACCGTCCATATGATTTCAAGCGGTGTGTTATGCGTAGTCTTGGAAGGCTTAGGATTGGCCTTTTCGTTATAGCGGATCGCCACCCACACGATGAGCGCCAACACCAGGGCCACAATCGCCGCCATGATCGCCAGAAGCAGGTTGTTGAAGTTATGCATCAACTGGGCAATGGGAGTGGCCGCATCCTGAAAATTGACTTCCCAATTGTGGGGCTGTCCTTCGGCCGCGAGCGCTGTTCCGCCGTGAATTACGGCCAGAACTGCGCCCAGCACAGTTTGTTTTGCCCAGACTGGCAACCTTCTTGGCATCGCGTTTCCTCCCCATTGCTTATCTGTCGGCAACGAGTTTTTATTAGTTCTTATTCTTAATCGTAGCTCATAACCCTGCCGATACCGAAGTAATCTGTGGTAATCGGGTATTCACATTCTCGCGATGAACTGTTTGCTTAAGGGGGAAGTGGACCAGGCGGAAATTCGTATCTAACAGGGCGGAGCTGGAATACGGGGCGATCAAGCAAAGCGCAAAGCAGCTGGTACAGCACGCCCGACTGCTAATCGGGCAACACATAGTATGTTGATTGAGGCAGTGTGCTACCTGGGCAATCGCAATATCGTGATTGAGCGCTTCAATCTCTTCCAATCTGTATTCTGAAGGCTTACAGTGGCGACATATTGTCGCAGGAGGACGCTATGCCTAAAGTACTGAATGAATGGATTGGCCACGAAGGTTTACCTCCCTCACAGCAAGAAAACATGGTTGTGCATGTCTCTGGCGACAGCACCATTCGCATCAAGAGAGTTGATGTCGAAGCGCCTTGGCGCTGGCTGGAAGCAGGATGGCAAGACCTGTTTCAGATGCCCCGCTTAAGCATTGCTTATGGAGCGGTTTTCACGCTCGTGGCGCTGGGTCTCTTGTTCGGCCTGTCAGCTATCGGAATGCAGTCGTTGATATTAGTCTTAGCTGGCGGTTTTCTACTGATTGGTCCGATTTTAGCGGTTGGCTTGTATGAAACCGCGCGTCGCCGAGAAGCAGGTGAACAGATTAACGCCAACGCCATCTTCATGGGGTTCCAAGCACCGGGACAACTTGCCCTTCTGGGGTTGGTGCTGATGTTCCTTTTCATCGCATGGGTGGAACTGGCGTTTTTCATGTTTGCGTTGTATTTCGGCGGGCAAGCTGTTCCGCCTTTGTCGGAATTCATCTTCAATCTCATAACCACTTGGCAAGGAACGACTTTACTGATTTTCGGCACAATTGTCGGAGGCATTCTGGCGGCTACCGCATTCACGATCAGCGTGCTTTCTGCTCCGATGCTGGCACACCGGCAAGTGGGCATCGCGACAGCCATCCTTGCAAGCGTTAGCGCTGTATGGCTGAACATGCGGCCGATGCTGTTGTGGGCGTCGTTGATATTGCTGCTGATGGCTATCAGTTTTGCGACGCTATTTGTGGGGTTGCTGGTCGTGTTTCCGTGGATCGGATATGCAACTTGGCACGCCTATGATGAGATAGCAGAATAATGATGAGATAGCTGGTAAAACAACGATCTGGCCTCTTCTCTCCGTCGTCAGGTGAGATGATACCAAGTCCGGCTAATCAGTTCCCGGCTGAGGTTTTTGACCACCGCTGGTACAGCGTGCTTGCGCTGATCACGTCATTTTGCTCGGAGAGAGCGACACAGCGTTCACTGACCACTTTCTCAAGCGCTTCGATGTTCACGAAAAAGGTGTTCGCAACCGGTTCATCGACGAACTCCCAAAGATGCTCTGCTGGCTGCAGTTCCGGACTATGGGCAGGTTGAAAGACGAACTTGATCCCCTCCGGCACATCAATGTTATCCGGTCCATGCCAGTCTGCGCCGTCGAGTTGCAGCACGATCCGGTTTTTTCTTGCCCGCACCCGCCGATTTGGCGAAGTCTTTCAGGACGCCCTCGAACAATGCCTTCGACACGCCGTTCGAGACGCTCCACACCGCGTTCTTGGTGGCCAGTTCAACAAAA
>JARRLC010000102.1:0-8969 GCA_037387425.1 Alphaproteobacteria bacterium | reverse complement strand
AAGCTGACGCCCTCTGGTGCGCCGTCGGCAATATCTGCAAGCTTTTCAACCCCAGGAATGTGGGAACTTTGCTCTTAGGCCGGGAAGCGTACCTCCCGGCCTGAAATTCATAAGATAACTATTTGTCGGTTGACGGTTCTGCAGCAGGTTCTTCCGCAGGGGGGGCTTCCTCAGCAGGAGCTTCCTCAGCGGGGGCTTCAGCGGCAGGTTCTTCTGTTTTGGCGGGGGCTTCCGCGGCAGTCTCTTCTGCAGCAGGCTCTTCAGCCTTGGCGGGTTCTTCCGCAGCAGGCTTTTCTGGAGCAGTCGTCGTTTCAACAACCGGAGTTGTTGTAGCTAGCGAAGTTTGCCAGTAATAATAACCGCCGGCAGCAAGCACGATCACAACGACCGCGATGACTATTCCCTTCATCTTTGGTACCCCTTTCGCATCTGAGTATCATATTTTTTGCGTTTACCGCTTTATACTTTTCTGCTCGCGCGACTTTTGCATTTACATAATGCATGCGTAAGTAGCGTTTGCTTATTGTCTATGCACCAACGAATATAAACTTCGGCTGAACGTCCTGGTTTATGTTGATGTATATGCGCTGCGCATCCGCTGAATTTTGATACACCGCCAGCACAAGTAAATAAGCTCCCCCCACTTTACATACATGCGGTAACTGCAGCCCCATCCAACTCCAAAAGTGAAGTGAGTTCAACCAAAGAGTAGGTGCTTTGAGGAATTCTACGCATCTGGTCTGCGGTTCATCCCAAATGGAATTGCGCAGTGACTTTTAAGTTTCACATTCGCGCGTAAATTATTGCTAGATCAGCGAAATGTTGTTTCGATGAAATGGCGTGCGCACCATATACATCACGGTTAGTTTTTGACCTGTACGCGATGAAAGATAACGTCCCGGATGAGGTTTGCTGTTGCAATGATCAGCGCGTTTTAAGGCATGTATTTCTTCACGTAATACATGCGCATTGTTTCCTAACATTAAGATATTCCTAGCTTCGGCCACAGCGCGTCTACTTTCGCCTTCACCGCCGCTGACATGCCGAGAACCTCGCCCCATTCGCGGCTGGTCTCTGCACCGATTTTTGTGGTGGCGTCGATCCCCATTTTGCCGCCCAATCCGGTAAGCGGCGAGGCGAAGTCGAGATAATCAATGGGCGTGCGGTCCACGACCATCAGGTCGCGCGACGGATCGAACCGGGTTGAGACTGCCCACATCACGTCTTCCCAGTTCCGCGCGTTGATATCGTCGTCCACCACGATGATGGCTTTGGTGTAGGAGAACTGTGGCAACATGCCCCACAAGCCCATCATCACGCGGCGCGCCTGCCCCGCATAACGCTTGCGAATGGAGATGACTGCCATGCGGTAAGAGCATGCCTCTGGCGGTAGGTATAAATCGGCCACCTCGGGGAATTGCCGCCGCACCAGCGGCAGAAACACATCGTTCAGCGCCTCGCCGATTACGGAGGGTTCATCTGGCGGGCGGCCCGTGTGCGTGGTGAGGTAAACCGCGTCGCGGCGCATGGTGATGGCGGAAAGCCGCATCACGGGGAAAGGCTCCACCGCGTTGTAATAGCCGGTGTGATCGCCGTATGGGCCTTCGGGCGCGGTCTCGGTTGGCGATATCCACCCTTCCAGCACGATTTCGGCGTCGGCGGGCACCATCAGCGGCACGGTGGCGGCGCGCGCCAGACGTGGACGCTCGCCTCTGAGCAGCCCGGAAAAGCGCAGTTCCGAAAGCGTCTCCGGCAGCGGCAGCACAGCGGAAAGGATAGTTGCCGGGTCGGCCCCAATGGCCACAGCAACGGGCATCTCGCGGCCCTTCGCAGCCCATTGCGCATGATGCTTGGCGCCACCTCGATGTGCCAGCCATCGCATGATGGCGCGGCCGCCATCCAACACCTGCATGCGGTAGACGCCCATATTGTATTGCGAGGTGGACTCACTATCCGGCGGGCGGGTGATCACAAGCGGCCAAGTGATGAGTGGCGCAGGCTCGCCCGGCCAACAGGTCTGCACTGGCAGCGCCTCAAGGCTGGCGTCGGAACCGCGCCGGATTTCGGCCTGCACAGGCGGACGCTCCACCACCTCAGGGCGGGTGGAAAGCGCGGCTTTCACCAGCGGCCAGCGCGATAGCGCATCTCGAAAGCCATCAACGGGCGCGGGTTCACGCAATTGTGTGAGGATTTCGCCTAGCTCAACGAGCCGCTCCGCTTTGATGCCGAGCCCAGCGGCTACCCGCTCGCGCGTGCCGAACAGGTTCGCCACCACAGGACGCCCCGCCGCCTCGCCGCCCGCCTTCGTCGCATGAGTAAATTTCAGCGCTGGACCGCCGTTTCGCAAGACACGGGCTTGGATTTCCGTCATTTCATGGACGAGCGACACTGGCTCGGCAATGCTGGCCATGTCGCCAGCCATTTCCAAATGGCGCAGGAACGCGCTCAAGTCGCGGAAACGGGGTAAATCGCGGATAGGCATAGGGAAGGGGTTGCTCCTTAACGGCGGGTGGCCCATCATCGTCTTGCGGGCTCTGTGTCTTTCGTTCATGACTTTTAGTCGAGTTTATGAAAAGCATAAGCCGCGCCTTTTCGCTACCGGAGAACTCTTAAATGTCACAACCGCCGAATTCCGCGTTTTCCATTCCGTCCATGGTGCAACTTGGGCTGAAGCCCTTGCCGCTGGCGCCTTTGGCCTTCGCGGTTGACCGGGTGGTGCAGGCGATAGCAAAGCGGCATCCGGGCATTTTCCCCCGGCTTGGTGCGCACGCGGATAAGCGCTTCCTGATTGAACCAACCGACTTACCGTTTGTGTTTCTGCTGGAGCCGCGCGCTGACCACCCTTCGGTGGACGTGCTGCGCTCACGCGAGGAAGCGCCTGAGCCGGACGCGCGTATCGCCGGGCCGTTGTCGGTGTTGATCGGTCTCATTCATGGCGCGTATGACGGCGATGCGGTGTTTTTCTCCCGCGATTTGCTGGTTGAGGGCGATATGGAGGCCGTGCTGGCGCTCAGAAACGCGCTTGATGCAGTTGAAATCGATTTGCTGGCCGAAACCGCCGCCGCACTCGGGCCGCTGGGCAATATCTTTGAGCGTTTCGGTCGGTTGGCCGCGCCGCGCATTGAGCAGATCACAGGGCTTCCGCTCACGCGCAATCAGGGAGGGGGGCTATGAAGAACACGCTCACATCGCTAGGCCGCATGGAACTGGTTTGTCCTGCCGGAACGCCAGCCGCTTTCAAAGCCGCTGTGGAAGCCGGTGCGGATTCCATCTATTGTGGATTTGCCGACGAGACCAACGCGCGCAATTTTCCGGGGCTGAACTTCTCCCGCGATGAACTGGGCGAGAGCATCAAGTTGGCGCACAGCCGTGGTGTGAAGGTGCTTGTTGCGCTCAACACGTTTCCGCGCGCGGGCGATATGGGCTTATGGCATTCGGCAGTGGATGACGCCTTTCGTCTGGGAGCGGATGCGATAATTCTCGCCGATATCGGGCTTCTGGATTATGCGCGCACGAAACATCCCACAGCGCGGTTGCATCTCTCGGTGCAGGCGGCTGCGGCCAATCCGGAATCCATCGGCTATTATGTGGAGCGTTTTGGCGTGAAGCGCGTCGTGCTGCCGCGTGTGCTGACAGTTGACGAAATCGCCACGCTTAACCGCGATATCGCTTGCGAAACGGAAGTATTCGTTTTCGGTGGGCTTTGCGTGATGGCGGAGGGGCGCTGTTCGCTGTCGTCTTATGCGACGGGGCGCTCGCCAAACATGAACGGCGTGTGTTCGCCTGCAAGCCATGTGGGCTACCGTCAGGAAGGCGGCGAGCTTGTTTCCAAGCTGGGCGAGTTCACGATTAATCGCGTGTCAGACGACCAGCCCATGCCTTATCCCACACTCTGCAAGGGGAAGTTCTGTGCGGGCGGCGTTACGGGCCATCTTTTCGAAGATCCCGCCAGCCTGGACGCCAGCGCGTTGATCCCAGCGCTGGCCGAGGCAGGCACCACCGCACTTAAGATCGAAGGCCGCCAGCGCAGCCGTAAATATACCGATTCCGTGGTGCGCACTTTCCGGGCCGCTGTTGAAGCGCATGCGCGTGGCGAGCCCATTCCCACAGGCGCGCTGGGCGCTCTCACCGAGGGGCAAAGCTCCACAAGCGGTGCATATCAGAAGACTTGGCGCTAAAGCTGCGGGAAAATTGGAGACAATGACAAGTCTGGCAAGACAGGCGAGAAGATAGGTGTACGTATTTTTTTACGGAATTTTTACGATGGCCACGTTGTAGCCATTTCTATACGCCAACAATCACGCCGCTCACAAAAATGAAAAGCCCAGTAAAGGAGGGATGGAATGCGCAGTAAGTCCACAGCAATACGTTTCGCGATGTTGGTGGGGCTTTGCGCAGCCTTTGTGTGTGCGGCTTTTCTGACCAATGTCGTTCAAGCAGCCAAGGTGGATGATGCGGCTAAGGAAGCAAAGGCGGCAAACGCCGAGCAAGCCGCCAATCTGAGTAAGCAAGCCGAGTTGAAATACCAGCAAAAGAAGTGGAGCGAAGCCGCACAAATATTGCAAGCCAGCACAGAGCAGCTTATCCGGCAGAAACGTTATGGAACAACGGGCGTGAGCGGTGAGCAACCCTCGGAGACATCGGATGAGCGCGCCGAGGAACATGAGCGCTTCTGGCGGCTGGTGAAAGTCTCGTATCGCGCGGCAGCCTCTCCGGTGCAAATGTCTGAAACAGCGGCGAAAATGTTTGAGGTCGCGCAGTGGGCGCAAAATTTGCGAAGCTTACAATCTTTTGCGCCGCTGGCTGAGAAGTTGGTTCAGGCTGGCAGTCCGCTTGATGAGCTGCTGAGCAAACGGCGGGATTTGCTCGGCGAATGGCCTGCTCTCAACGAAAAACTGATCAAGCTGGGATCGGATAAAGGAAAGACTGAGCCTTCGCCCGAAGATGCGAAATTAAAAAATAAAAAACAGCAAGACAAGAAAGCAGAAGATAAGAAGGCTGAAGTCAAGAAAGCTGAAGCTAAAAAAGCAAAAGATAAAAAAGCCGAAGACAAGAAGGTCGCGCGCAAGCAGATAGTAGCCATTGACGATAAGTTGAAAGAAATCAACAGCGAGATAGCAGAAGATTACCCTAAATATGCCTCGCTCACGAGTCTGTCGCCTTTGCCCGCCGAGGATGTACAGGGCCTTTTGAATTCTGATGAAGCACTGGTGTTTTTCCTCGACACGCCGGAAAAAGCGCCATTAGCAGGCGAAACGTTCGTCTGGGTCGTGACGAAAAGCAAAATGCACTGGGTGAGCGCCGATATCGGCACGGCGAAACTCCATCGCGAGGTTAACGCGCTGCGCTGCGGGCTTGATGCAAACGCCTGGGCTAAGGACACGAAATGCGCCAAGGAATTGGGCGTTAAATATTCAAAGAAGGACTACCAGAATGGGCGTCCGCTTCCCTTTGACGCCAGCCGCTCGTATGCGCTCTATAAGGCGTTGTTCTCCAAGGTCGAGGACCAGATTAAGGACAAAAAGCTGCTGATCGTCGCTTCAGGCGCGTTGACGAAACTGCCGTTCCAGGCGCTGGTGACGAATAAACCGCAAACCGCCTTTCCGGATACGGAGGGCATGCGCAAGGTGCACTGGTTTATTCGCAAATATGCGCTCACCATTTTGCCCTCAGTGTCGTCGCTTAAAAACCCACGGAGTTTCGCCAAGGCCAGCAAGGCAGAAAAACCTTATCTCGGCATTGGCAATCCGCTGCTTAACGGGAAAAACCGGCGCTATAAAACGCTCGCCAAAATAGCGCGTGAGAAGCAGACATGCGGTGTAGTTACGGCAGAGCAGTCCAAAACAGATCATACAGGAGCCGCTGCGGATAAAAAGCAGAGCAAGCTGAGCCGCCGCCTTACTCCGGTTAAACGCAAAGGCAAAAAGTCCATCGCCGATCTCATCCGGAAAGAGCCTCCGTTGCCGGAAACCGCCGATGAAATTTGTGCTTTGGCGCGCGATCAAAAAGCCAGCGCAGATGATGTGCTGCTCGGCGGCAAAGCCTCCGAAACCAGCATCAAAGTGTTAAGCGAACAAGAAAAACTAGCGAAATACCGTGTTCTGCATTTTGCAACGCATGGTGTGCTTGCAAGGGATTTCATCGCTAACGATGAACCGGGGCTTATTCTAACGCCTCCTGCGAAGGCGCAAGGCAATGATGACGGGCTGCTCACGATGTCCGAAATCTTGCGGCTGAAGCTGGACGCCAATTGGGTAATCCTATCATCAACGAGCACAGACGAAGGACAAGCTAAGAACGCCGAGGCGCTTACAGATATGGCGCGCGCGTTCTTCTATGCAGGGGGGCGCTCGGTGCTTGCGTCACACTGGCCCGCCAATTCGCGCGTAACGGTGAAGCTGGTGACATCGGTGCTTAACGCCATCGCCAAGGATGACAGCACCCCGGCTGAGGCGGTGCGTCTCGCGATGGTAGAGCTTATCGACAAGGGAGCGCCGGAAGAAGCGCATCCCGAATACTGGGCGCCGTTCGTGCTGGTGGGTGAAGGCTGTGGCGCCATATGAGCCTGGCGACGCTGACAGGGTTGGGGATTGCGCTGTTCGGGCTGTTCGGCGTTGTACTGCTGGCGCGCTACATCAAAGGCCGTGAAAAAATAAACGGACATCGCGTGCATTTTGTGTCTGTCGCAGGATATGTAGCACTTACGCTTGTGCTTCTGGCTATAGTTGTTTTCTGGGAAAAGCAGCCACTATCGTCCATTGGGCTGAAGCAACCTACATTGGACACTGTTTTTTTGGGGTAGGGCTTGCCGTTGCAAATATCTATTTGCTGTGGCCGCTGCTATTGGCTCTGCCTGGCTGGTTGGGCTTGAAGGATTTCGAGCAAAGGCAGGCGACATCGCTGAACATGCCATGGTGGTATATTGTTCTCATGATTATCGTGTTCGGCTTCGCTAAAGAAATTCTGTTCTGCGGTTTTGTTATTGAGCGGCTAAGTTCTATCACGGGCCATATGTGGATGGCGTGTCTCATCAGCACTGCGGCGCTTACAATTGCCTATGTGCCCAACTGGGGATGGGACGCAACGCCATCGACTTTCTCGGCAGGATTGATTGCGGTCTTGCTTTATGCGTGGTTCCGCGATTTGACGCCGCTTATTGTTGCCCACATCACAACCAATATCGTGGGGTATGTTTTGATGGAAATGGACAAACAGAACGCGGCTAGTGCACTGACGCATTCAGAAGATTCATGCATGAGTGCACTAGCTCTTTGTTTATGCATCAATTTTTCCAAACTCGGCTGCAGCCTTCGTTTGGATCGATGCACTAGCGAGCCGTGAAATCCGTACATTACGTTTCCGTACATTACGTTAAAGGCTATTTCTGCGCCTGTTTCTTGAGCGGAATTGCGGTAAGCCCGTCCATCACGATGCTTTCGGTCAGGAGTTGCGGGAAGACTTTCGGCTTGCCGCCATCGCCTGAGTAAAGCAGATAGAGCGGCACGCCTGCGCGTCCGAACTTTTGTAATATGGCGGTTATTTCTGGGTTGGCGTTGGTCCAGTCGCCTTTTAGCAGCACAATGCCGCGCGCTGCGAATGCTTCGGTAATGGCGGAAGAACTAAGCGCGACACGTTCGTTGACTTTGCAGGTGATACACCACGCAGCGGTAAGGTTCACGAAAACCGGTTTTTTTGCCGCGCGCAAAGTCGTTAGTCGCTCGGTGCTGAACGGCTCGTAGGTGAGGCCGGAAGTGTTTTGCGTGTTCTGAGCAGCAGGGGATGGGTTTACGGCTGTTCCGCTGGCAGAGGGCGTGGGGAGAATCGTTGCGCCGCCCCAGATCGCCGCCACGGCGATTGCCACCGCTACGCCGCTGCGTAATGGATGCGGTTCTTGCGTCAAGCTAACCAGCCAAGCCGCGAACGCCACGCCAAGAAGCGCGATAAGTCCGCCGAGTACGCCAGTGCTGCCGAGTTGCACACTCAGCACCCACAAAAGCCAGCCGACCGTTGCATATAGCAGGAAGGCCATCGCGCCTTTGAAGGTCGCCATCCAGGGGCCGGGTTTCGGAAGCCAGCGGCCAATCGCAGGCGTGTAGCTGAGCACCACCATCGGCAAGGCGAAACCGACGCCCAGCATCAACAGAACCGCTATCAGACGCGGCGCTGGCTGTGTGAAAGCATAGCCGATCGCCGTTCCCATAAACGGTGCGGTGCATGGCGTTGCGACGACGGTCGCCAGCACGCCGGTGAAGAAATAGCCAGTGAAACCAGGAATATGCGTAAATTTGTCGCCCACACCAGCCAGCCGTCCGCCGAGTTCGAATACGCCGGACATATTGAGCCCAAGCGCCATGAACAGCGCCATCAGGATAAGCACGAACGCAGGCGACTGAAATTGCGTGCCCCAGCCGATGATATCGCCGCCTGCCCGCAGCACGATAAGCACCGTGGCCAAAACCGCGAAACTCACGAGCACGCCGGTAAGGTAGGCGCTGGCGTGGATGTGACGCTCATGCGGGGCAGTTTCACGCGTAAGCGACAGTGCCTTGAGCGAGAGCACCGGGAACACACATGGCATCAGGTTGAGGATAAGCCCGCCGAGAAACGCGAACAGCACCGCCGCTCCGAATGAAAGGTTACTGCTGGCTGGCGGTCCAGTCCTATCTGTGTCGTGTGAAAGCGAATTGCGTAAAGCGTTTGGGTTGTCGGCGCGTTTTGGTGTTGTGTCATTCTGCTGCGTCTGGGGCCGCGCATCTGATTGTGACGCTTCCGATACGCTCCGGTTCTTCACAGGCGAGAGCATGCCCTTCTGGGCTGAGTTTTCCTCAGCAAGCTCCTTCACCTTCAGCTCGCCATTCACGCGATAGCCCAGCCGGTGGTGTTCTCCGCCATCGCCAGCGGATGATTTGAAGGCCAGCACACCTTCGAAGTTTTTGGGCAGCGGCAATTTCGCCGTGCTGCGCGTCATC
>JARRLC010000101.1:0-15688 GCA_037387425.1 Alphaproteobacteria bacterium | reverse complement strand
AAGGCCCGCAAAGGCGCCGATGTTCTGTCGGAAGCCTCGTCGCTATCGCCGGGCGATCTGGTGGTGCACGCCGACCATGGCATCGGGCGTTTTCTGGGGCTTCAGGCGATCACGGCGGCAGGCGCTCCGCATGACTGCCTTGAGATCGAATATCACGGCGGCGACAAGCTCTTCCTGCCGGTGGAAAATATCGATTTGCTCACCCGCTACGGCTCCGACGATGCCGACGCAGCGCTTGACAGGTTAGGCGGCGCTGCGTGGCAGGCGCGCAAAGCTCGGCTCAAGAAACGCATCCTCGATATCGCCGACAGTCTCATCAAGGTGGCAGCCGAGCGTGAGACCAAGGAAGCGCCCGCGCTCACCACTCAGGACGGTCTGTATGACGAGTTCTGCGCGCGTTTCCCATATGACGAGACCGACGACCAGGCGGGCAGCATCGAAGCCGTCATCGAAGATCTGGGCAAAGGCCGCCCCATGGATCGGCTGATTTGCGGCGATGTGGGCTTCGGTAAAACCGAGGTGGCGTTGCGCGCGGCTTTCGTGGCGGTGATGAGCGGTAAGCAGGTGGCCGTTGTCGTACCGACGACACTGCTCGCGCGCCAGCATTACCAGACCTTTACCGAGCGTTTTCAAGGCTTTCCGCTGACTGTTGCGCAAGCTTCGCGGCTGGTGGCGGCCAAGGAGCTTTCGGAGGTCCGCGAGGGGCTGAAAGCAGGCAAAGTCGATATTGTGGTTGGCACGCACGCGCTCCTTGCCAAGAATATCGAGTTCGCCAATCTTGGCCTTCTGATCGTGGACGAAGAACAGCATTTCGGCGTGCAGCACAAAGAGCGCCTCAAGCAGCTCAAGGCCGATGTGCACGTGCTGACCCTCACCGCGACGCCTATACCGCGTACGCTGCAACTGGCGCTCACGGGCGTGCGAGAAATGTCCGTCATCGCTACGCCGCCAGTGGATCGCATGGCGGTGCGTACATTCATTTCGCCGTTTGACCCGGTCTCGATCCGCGAGGCGCTGTTGCGTGAACGCTATCGCGGCGGGCAGAGTTTTTATGTGTGTCCACGCATTACCGACCTTGAAGAAGTGGCCGCTTTTTTGCGTGAGCAGGTGCCGGAGTTGAAATTCACCATCGCGCACGGACAGATGGCCGCCAGCCAGCTCGAAGACGTGATGGCCGCCTTCTATGACCGCAAGTTCGACGTGCTGCTTTCCACCACCATTGTGGAATCTGGCCTCGATATTCCCACCGCGAACACGCTGATCGTGCATCGCGCCGATATGTTCGGGCTGGCGCAGCTCTACCAGTTGCGTGGGCGGGTAGGGCGTTCGAAAACGCGGGCCTATGCACTATTTACCATCCCGGCGAATCGGAAGCTCACGCCCACAGCGGAAAAGCGCCTTAAGGTGCTGCAATCGCTGGATAGTCTTGGCGCGGGCTTCACGCTAGCGAGCCACGATCTCGACATTCGCGGTGCGGGCAATCTTTTGGGCGAAGAGCAGTCCGGCCACATACGCGAGGTAGGGTTCGAACTGTACCAGTCCATGCTGGAAGAGGCGGTGGCGGCGTTGCGCGAAGGCGGCGCTGCTGGGCTTAGCGACGACGATCAGTGGTCGCCTTCCATCAATGTGGGCAGCGCGGTGCTCATTCCGGAAACCTATGTCTCCGATTTGTCGGCGCGGCTTGGGCTTTACCGGCGGCTGTCGGCGGTGACGGAGCGCGACGAAATCGAGGCGTTCGCGGTGGAAATGGTCGATCGTTTCGGCCCGCTGCCGGTGGAAGTGCAGCATCTGTTGGCGGTCGTTCAGATCAAAGCTTATTGCCGCCGGGCGGGCATCTCCCAGGTAGACGCCGGAGCAAAAGGCGCAACAATCGCTTTTCGCCACAATACTTACGCCAACCCAGCAGGGCTGGTAACGTTCATCTCAGAGAACGATGCCGGGGTGAAGCTGCAACAAGACCATAAACTGGTGGTAAAAGCTGACTGGGATAACGCGGAAGAGCGGCTTAAGGGCGTGCGGAGCGTCGTGCGGCGGTTGGCGGAGTTAGCTGCGCCCCCCTCCAAAGCGACATGACGGCGCGAAAAAGGGGCATGATGGCGAACTTATCTAACATCGCGCAGTCGTTCTTGCGGATGCTGCCTCCTGAGGTCGCACACGAAATGACGCTCAAAGCGCTTGAGGCTGGGCTATACGCGCACGCCGGTGACGACGATCCGCGCCTTCGGCAGACTGTCTGGGGACGGGAGTTCCCTAATCCCATAGGCATGGCGGCGGGGTTCGATAAGGACGCGCGCGTGCCGGGCGCGCTTCTCAACATGGGCTTCGGCTTTACTGAAGTCGGCACGGTTACGCCGCTTCCGCAGGCGGGAAATCCGCGGCCAAGGCTGTTCCGCTTGCCCCGCGAGCGAGCCGTCATCAATCGGATGGGCTTCAATGGCGCAGGGCATGAAGTCGTATTGCGGCGTTTGCAAAATCGTGTGCAAGGCATTATCGGCGTCAATATCGGCATGAACAAAGCCAGCTTCGACCCGGCTGAGGATTACACGCTGGGACTGCAAGCGTTTGCGGAAGTCGCCGATTATTTCGTCATCAACATTTCATCGCCGAACACGCCGGGCCTGCGCGATCTTCAAGCGCCAGAACACTTGGAAGAATTACTAACGCGTCTCAAGAAGGTGCGCGGGCGTCTTGAAGGGGAGGGCGAGCCGCATCGGCCTATCCTGGTTAAGCTCGCGCCCGACCTTCACGATGATGACTTGAAGGAAATTACGGATTGCCTGATACGGCAGCAGGTCGATGGCATCGTGCTAACCAACACGACCATATCGCGTGAAAACATCCCCAATTCGCGCCATGCAAACGAGTCGGGCGGACTTTCCGGACGTCCGTTGTTCGCGGTCTCCACGCAGATATTGGCGCGGGTGTCTTTGATGACTGAGGGCAAAATTCCGCTTATCGGGGTGGGCGGCATCGATTCCGGTGAGACGGCCGTAGTGAAAATCCGTGCAGGCGCGACGTTGTTGCAGCTCTACACAGGGCTGATATATCGTGGGAGCGGATTGATAGGCTCCATCAAGCGGGCGCTTCTGGCGGAGATGGAGCGGGAAGGCGTCGCGTCACTAGCTGAGCTTTGCGGGCGCGACGCTGAAAAATGGGCGGATGCCGCTACCGTCTTATCGCGCCGCTAAAACAAATACAGCCGTGCTATGCCTGCTGCCAGCGCCAACAACGCCGCCGGAAGCGAGAAAATCGCGGCGAGTATCTTGTTGTGGGGAATGAACCCTACGCCTCGCACGAATCCTGCGCTCATGGCCCAAAACATCAGCGCCGCCGCCATCATATCGGGCGATCCGTCATCGCGCGCAGCGGCATGCGGATAGATTGTGATCAGCAGCGTTACACCGATGGCGATCAGCAACGCGAGAAAGCCCCACCCGCCGCTGGCTCGCGGCGGGTGTTGCTTTTGTTGATCCCGATCTTTATTCGGCGATGGCAGCGTCACGGATATTCATCCCACCGTTGCTGATAGTTTCACCGTCTTCTTGCGCCTCATACCACATCGCATTAACGACGGATAATAAGACCGCAAAGCCAAGACCAAGAACCCAAGCGAAGTACCACATATAGCGTCTCCTTTAGTAAGCGGAATGGTCATTTTCGCGGATGTAAGCCGCCGTCACCTTGCCAGCCATGACTTTGTAAGCCCAGCTGGTGTAGATGATGATAAGCGGCATGAAAATCACGACTGCCCATAACATGACTGTGAGTGTGAGATGGCTCGACACACTGTCCCACACCGTCAGCGATGACTTCATGTCCGTGGACGAAGGCATCACGAACGGGAACATGGACACGCCAGCCGTGCCAATTATTCCGGTGATGGCCAGCGACGAGAACACAAATGCTGTGAGAGTGCGTCCGACGCGCAGCAGCAGCATTGCTACCAGAGCGCCTGCATATGCCAGCACCGGAGCCGCGAGCATCCACGGATACGTGCCGTAGTTAGACAGCCATGCACCAGTTTGACGCGCGACTTCCTTATCGAGCGGGTTAGGCAGTGCTGAAGGATTGACCTGAGACGTGATGACATATCCTTCAATGCCCATCCACAGCCAGACACCGGCAAGGGTGAAGCCCACCAGCATCAGCAGTCCCATGATTGTGGCGGCTGCGCGGGCGCGTAGATATACTTCACCTTCTGTGCGGTGCATCAGGTAGATAGCGCCGTGGAAAGTGATCATAGTGCTGGAAACCACGCCGCACAGCAGTGCGAATGGGTTAAGCAGCCCCCAGAACGTCCCCTCATAATATGGCAGCAGGTTCGGATCGAAGTGGAACGGCACGCCTTGCAGAATGTTGCCGAACGCCACGCCGAAGATCAACGGAGGCACGGCGCCGCCGACGAACAGTCCCCAGTCCCACGTGCTGCGCCACAACGGATTGTTGATTTTGCTGCGATAGTCGAACCCGACCGGGCGGAAGAACAATGCCCACAGCACAGCAAGCATGGCCCAGTAGAAGCCCGAGAACGCAGTTGCATAGACCAGCGGCCATGCGGCGAAGATAGCGCCGCCGCCAGTGATGAACCACACCTGGTTGCCGTCCCAGTGCGGGCCGACGGTGTTGATGATCACGCGACGTTCGACGTCATTCTTACCCACGAAAGGCAGAAGTGTGCCGACGCCCATATCGTGGCCGTCCATGATGGCAAAGCCAATCAGCAGCACGCCGACCAGAAGCCACCAGATTATTTTCAAGATTTCATAGTCAAACAACATGTTTGTATCCTTCTGGCGTGCCGCGATGTTCAATTCATCGCGGCGTACTTAGTGTCCCGCGATGCTTGTTAGATCGCGGTGATCATATTGGTCAGGCGTGAACGGGTTCGTTGGCGTAGCGGCCAGTTCCGATGCTGCCAGGGCCTTGTTTGGCGAACTTGAACATCAGGTAAAGTTCGACCACCAGGAGCAACGTGTAGAAACCGACGAAGCCAGCCAGCGAGCCGTAAAGACTTTCCACCGTTAGCGTAGACACCGACATGTGCGTGGGCAAAATGCCATAGATCGTCCAGGGTTGACGCCCGTATTCGGCCACGAACCATCCCAATTCGCATGCAATCCACGGCATGGGCAGGAACCACAGCGCCCAGCGCAAGAGCCAACGTTTTTGCATAAACGTGTCCTTTATGCTGAACCACAGGGACAGGGAGAACAAAAGAAGGAACATGAAGCCCAGCCCAACCATGAAGCGGAAGGTCCAGAACATCGGCGTCACAGAGGGGATCGTGCTGGCAACGGCCTTCTCGATCATCTCAGGTGTAACCTGGTTCATGTCTTTGGTGTATTTGCGCAGCAAAAGCCCGAAACCGAGATCGGCCTTATGCTTATTGAACGTGGCTCTCGCCGCTTCGTCATTTGTGTTTTGCCGCAAGATTTCGAGTGCCTTAACAGCTTCGATACCGGAGACAATGCGCCCGCGGTTTTTCTCGCGGATTTCCTTGATGCCAGGCAGGGTCTTGGTTGTGCTACGCGTACCAATCAAGCCCATAACCCATGGGATTTTCACTTCCCAATCGTTCTTCATCTTCTCTTCGTTAGGCCAGGCGATAAGATTGAAGCCGGCGGGAGCGGGTTCGCTTTCCCACATGGCTTCCATGGCAGCCAGTTTACTTTGCTGCGCTTCGGAAATCGTGTAGCCCGACTCGTCGCCCAGTACGATCACGGAGCAAGCTGCGGCAAAACCGAACGCTGCCGCAATACGGAAACTGCGTTTTGCAAACGCGATATCACGGCCTTTCAGCAAGTAATACGAGGAGATTGCCAGCACAAACATGGCGCCTGTGACATATCCGGCTGAAACAGTGTGCACGAACTTCTCTTGCGCATCGATATTGAACAGCACATCCCAGAAGCTGGTCATTTCCATACGCATGGTCACGTCACTGAACTCTGCTCCGACCGGGTGTTGCATCCAGCCGTTGGCGATAAGGATCCACAAGGCGGACAGATTGGTGGCGATACCCATCAACAGCGTGACCATAAAGTGCTGTCCTTTTGAGAGCCGGTTCCAGCCAAAAAAGAACAGACCTATGAAGGTGGACTCCAGGAAGAAGGCCATTAACCCTTCAATAGCTAGCGGCGCACCAAAGATGTCGCCGACATAGTGCGAGTAATAAGCCCAGTTAGTGCCAAATTGAAATTCCATGGTGATGCCAGTGGTGACACCAAGTGCAAAGTTAATACCAAACAACTTTCCCCAGAACTGGGTCATGTCGCGGTAAATAACCTTGTTGGTCATCACATAGGCGGCTTCCATAATCACCAGTATCATAGTCATGCCCAATGTGAGGGGCACGAAGAGAAAGTGATACATGGCAGTCGCAGCGAATTGCAGCCGCGACAGATCAACAAGTGCTTCAGTGGCCATTCGGCTCTCCTTGTGAGGAAATGGCGTACGAGAATGTTGCGTGATTTGCCATAGTGTTGGTGTCCACAGGGACATGAGCACCATGCACAAAGATGAACCACAACCCCACCAACAGGCAGAGTTTGATTATGATGAAAGTCCCCATCCCCCGGCAAACAGGTTGCCAGGCAGCAAAAAACTATCGGAGGGCACGGCAGGGATGCTCCCACATGCATACATTCAATTTTCATGCCAAAGCAGCATGCGGAGAAATACGCAGAAATTAAACGCAGGTTGCATTATGTCGCATTGCGAGAATGCTGCCATTTATTAAAATAATGGCAGAAACGATGTCATATTTGGCAGTTTGGCACATGCATTCAGATACACTCTCAGCGCTGTCTTCCTTTCTGGAAAGCCTGCCTGAACCACATATTCTTTGCGACCGGAACCACCGTATTTTAGCGGCCAATGCGGCCTATCGCGACAAATGCACTGACTGCGCTAACATTGTGGGGTTGACATGCTACGAAGTTTCGCACAATTACAAGGTTCCTTGCGATCAGATGGGTGAACTGTGTCCTGCCTCACGGTGCCTTCGGTCTGGGCGACGCGAAAAGGCGTTGCACTTGCATCATGCGCCGACAGGAGAGATATATGAGGCAATTGAAGTTTCGCCAGTGCGAGATGCACACGGCGCTATCACCTATTACATTGAAAAGCTGGAAGAATTACCTGTGTCCCGAGCGGTTGATCCCGACCACGGGCTGACCGGACACTCGCCTGCATTCCGGCACATAATGGAGCTGATCGCCCGTGTGGCGCCATCGGATGCCGCTGTGTTGCTGCAAGGCGAGTCCGGCACAGGTAAGGAACTCGTGGCCCGCGCCATCCATGACGCCAGCTCCCGCGCGCATGCGCCGTTCGTGGTGCTGGATTGTTCCGGTTTGCCTGAAACGCTGTTCGAAAGCGAGCTTTTCGGTCACGAGAAAGGCGCGTTTACAGGAGCCGTGGCGCGCCAGGCCGGGCTGGTGGAGGCTGCCGAAGGGGGAACGCTTTTCCTGGATGAAGTCGGCGATATCCCTCTCTCCATGCAGGTCAAGCTATTACGCCTTTTAGAAACAAGCACTTACCGGCGTGTTGGCAGTACCGATTTGCGTAAAGCGAATTTCCGTCTCATATCTGCTACCCACAGACCGTTGCGCCATATGGCAGGAGAAGGCTCATTCCGGCAGGACTTATATTTCCGGTTAAACATTTTCCCGATTGCTTTGCCCGCTTTGCGCGTACGTCGCGAAGATATCCCGGAGTTGGCTGAGACATTGCTGCGCCGCGTTTCCACGAAGCGTGAGCTGGAAATTTCATTTGAAGCTATGCGGCTGCTCGTGACTTATGACTTTCCCGGCAATATCCGTGAGCTGCGTAACATCATGGAGCGCGCCAGCTTGCTTTGCGACGGTAGCGAGTTACGCCCTGAGCATCTGCCAGACGAAGTGCTCAGTGGCGAAACGATCAATTTCGCGGCTTTCAATGGCGGCGGCAATGGTGCAAGTGCGCTTGCTCATTCTCTTGCGCTTGCTCCGACGTCTGCGGTCGTTCCGACAAGCTGGGACGAAATTCAGCATCAGACCTTGCGCGAAGTGGTCGCTGCGCATCGTGGGACGCGTCAGGCGCTGGCTCGCAAGCTGGGTATCAGTGTGCGTACATTGTACCGCCGCCTTGCCGAAGCGAGAATAGACGTGGCTGAGGTAAGTGAGAACTGAGAGCTAGTGCATCGATCCAAACGAAGGCTGCAGCCGAGTTTGGAAAAATTGATGCATAAACAAAGAGCTAGTGCACTCATGCATGAATCTTCTGAATGCGTCAGTGCACTAGTACGCGCTAACGCATCCCCTTCTAACGCCCGTCGGACTGCGCAGCAGAAACCACTGGCACATCTAATATGTGGGGTGTTTCCTCAAGGCCGATAGCCTTTGGCGGATCAGCCGGGGCATTGTCGGTAAGCCGGGCGGTGCTAAATGTCGGATGCATGATGGCGCCTTTGATGGAAAGGCCGGGGCGAAACTCAACGCTGCTTCGCCGTATCGTGCGGGTAAAATCATCTCCGGGGGCGCGTGGCGAAACTGAAAAGCGCCAGTTTAGCGATCCTTTGGGAAAATCGATCGAGCCGGTGCCGTTGACGATATCGTCCGCGCTTGAAAGCTCAACATTATCGCATGTCAGCAAGCCGTTTCGCAGTATCAGTTTGAAACGCAATTCGTTGAAGTCGGCGCTGGTGAAATCGATGCCATCCCAACCATTCAATGCGTTGCCGGTAACAGTATCAGCCAGCCGCGGGATATCGAGCCGGATTTGCCCGCCATCCGTAAAAGCCACGCTCACACGCGCTTCAGCGGTCTCCCAAAACGGACGGGCGCCTCCCCACACCATCTCCGCCTCGATATCGGCGTTGGCGCGTCCTGTCAGCCAGTCGCGTTGCTTCAGAATTGCTAAAAGACTGTTGGCGTTGAGTTCTTCCACGCTCAGACGCGCCTGCACTTGAATAGGATCGACGCTTGTGTCCGCAACGATTTGTCCGCGCGCGGAACCATCCAGAAACACCAGTTCGGCAACTTCGAGGGAAATCACGCCTGATCGCGCTGATAGGGTAAAAGCTGCCTCGCCCGTTTCGAAATTTTGCCAGCGCAGACTGTCGGCGGATATGCGCAAATCGACTTGCGAAAAGTCTGAGGCGATTGAGCGGATCGCTTGTGGCGGACGTGTGCCGTTAGTGAAGAAGCTATCAAGATGCAGACTACTGAAGGCCAGCGAGCCTTCCACTTCCGGTCCGCTTGCTGCTGGTGGAGCTTCAGGCCCTGTAGCGCCTATTCCTGGAGCTTCCACTCCTGGCTGAGGCGTTTGAAACGCAATGTTCAAATTCCCCGTGGCCGTTTGCGCACCAAGTGAAAATTCAGCATCTTGTAAATTAATCTCTTTATTCGCCACCTTTAACGAAGCTTTCACCGACAAAGCTTCTGGCGGAATGCTATTGGAAACGCCGCCGAGCCATGTTGACAGCTTTGCCATATCAGGCGTTTGCGCATCTATGGAGCCTGTTGCATTCCATTGACGTGAAAAATCTACTTCGCCGTCAAAACGCGCATCGAGGAGCGGCGCTTTCACCTGAAGCGAGATCGGCGTGCGTTTGCTGTTTCCATTTTGCGGCTGAGAAGGCGTGGTGGCCGATAGCGACAGACCAAGCTGTTGTCCTTGGCATAGCAGATCTCCGTTAACGGAAATGCGGCTGCCAGAGCTTCTGTAGCTCAGAATGACACTCTCGATATTCACCCGTCTGCCGGGATGTTCCGGAGAGGCGTGGAACGTTAATATGCTATCGTCAATTCTCAGCGTGCCAAATGGCGCGCGGCGCGGCGCGGATAAGACGTTTAGCATCGCATTCAAGGTTTCGCGGGTATCGGCGCTTTTCATGCCAATTTCGGCATTTTGGATTTTAACTTTGTCAAAATCGACTTCGCCCTTGATTAGCGCCATCCACGACAAGCGCGCTACAATTTTTCCAGCAGAAATGCTTGTAATTCTAGAGAGTTTCTTAGGACGATCTATGTGTAAATCTTGAGCTTCGACAGCTACGGAAAAGAAACTGCTGACAGTAACCGGACCCGTAAGCGTAACATCGCCGCCAGTCCACTTGTGCAATTCCTTGAGCAGGCGCGCTCGCACTGGTTCAGAGTCAACGATATGAGGGATAAATACCGCGAACACCGATGCCGTGAAAAAAATCCCGGCAATAGCGATTGCGAAACTGAAAAACGGGATTTTCAATCTCATACGCGGTCAATCATCATTTGGCTCAACCTTAGCGGGGAAATATTTATCTCTATTGCCCAAATGGTTGAGGACTCTGCTACTAAGCCGGTAAACTTCGCTGCTGTTAAAACTAGCGCCATCTTCCTCGGCCTAAATCGTGGCATTCGCGCGGCAAAACCATGGAGAGATTACCATGTCATTTGAAAAGCCGTTATGGCATCCCGGAACAAATGCGGTTGCGGCAAGCAATCTCACAGGTTTCATGCAGTTTCTTGCCAAACACTATGACGCATTTGTCAGTGATACGCGAGCCCTTCATGCGATGTCCGTGCAAGCGCCAGAGGTTTTCTGGTCTGCTTTGTGGGATTTTTGCGATGTCGTAGGCGAAAAGGGGCAAGGGCCATATCTCCTGAACGGTGATAAAATGCCGGGTGCGGCGTTTTTCCCTGATGCGCGGCTCAACTTCGCTGAAAATTTGATGGCGAAATCAGGGCAGGGTGATGCCATCGTGTTCTGGGGGGAGGACAAAATCAAGCGCCGTGTTTCGTGGCTTGAACTTTCCTCACTGGTTTCGCGGTTGCAGCAATTTCTGCTTGCAAACGGTGTGAAGTCTGGCGACCGCGTGGCGGCGATGCTGCCGAACACGCCGGAGGCTATTGCGGCGATGCTGGCGGCGGCATCGCTGGGGGCGATCTGGTCTTCGTGTTCGCCTGATTTTGGCGTGCAGGGTGCGCTCGATCGCTTCGGGCAGATTGAGCCGAAAGTGTTCATCGCTTGCGACGGCTATGTGTATAACGGCAAGCCCATTGATGTGGCCGCGAAAGTGCGTGACATCAGTGCAGCGCTCCCCAACTTGGCAGCGACGCTCATTGTGCCATATGAGGCCGCGCCGCCTTACGATGCAACATCGACCAGCGACGCGGCTTTTCTCACGCCCACCCCATCCCAAGCAGTGGCGCAAAACGCTATCTCTCTCGTGGACGCGCTGGCTCCTTATGCCGCGCGTGACATTCATTATAAGCGGCTGCCGTTTGACCACCCGCTTTACATCTTGTTTTCTTCCGGCACGACGGGCGTTCCAAAATGCATCGTGCATTCCGCGGGCGGTGTTTTGCTTCAGCACCTGAAAGAACATCAACTCCACTGCGACATCAAACCTGGCGATAAAGTATTTTATTTCACCACATTAAGCTGGATGATGTGGAACTGGCTCGCAACCGGGCTAGCAAGCGGCGCTACGCTGCTGCTTTATGATGGTTCACCCTTCCACCCTAGCAGCCATATTCTGTTTGACTACGCCGACGCCGAGGGTATGACGCTGTTCGGCACCTCCGCTAAATATATTGACGCTCTACGTAAGAGTGGACACCAACCGCGCGAAACGCACAACCTCGCACGTTTACGTATGCTCACTTCCACCGGCTCGCCGTTGGTGCCGGAAGGTTTTCAGTTCGTGTACGATTCCATCAAGCCAGACCTTCACCTCGCCTCGATTTCCGGTGGCACCGACATTTGCTCGTGCTTTGTGCTGGGCGATCCGCAGTTGCCCGTATGGGCGGGGGAAATCCAGGGCGCGGGGTTAGGCATGGCTGTGGACGTGTTCAGCGCGGACGGTCAGCCGATGCCGGCGGGCACGGGTAAAGGCGAGTTGGTGTGCACAAAACCGTTCCCGTGCATGCCGGTTGGCTTTTGGCGCGACGAAGACGGCCGGAAATACCACGATGCCTATTTTGCCCGCTTTGATAACATCTGGCATCACGGCGATTTCGCCGAGCGCACCGAGCATGGCGGTTTTATCATTCATGGCCGGTCGGACGCGACGCTGAACCCTGGCGGCGTGCGCATTGGCACGGCGGAGATTTACCGTCAGGTTGAGCAGCTTGACGAAGTGCGCGAAGCCATTGTTATCGGCCAGAATTGGGATAATGACGTGCGCGTAGTGCTGTTTGTGGTGCTGCGCGAGGGGCTTACGCTTGACGATACGCTGCGGCAGAAGATCAAAACGCAAATCCGCAATGGCGCGACGCCGCGTCACGTGCCCGCCAAGATTGTGCAGGTTCCGGATATTCCGCGCACAAAGTCGGGCAAGATCACTGAAATCGCCGTGCGCGATTTGGTGCATGGGCGCGCGGTGAAAAACAAGGAAGCGCTCGCTAACCCAGAAACGCTCGATTTCTACAGTAACATCCCCGATCTTAAAAGCTGATGGTGAAGTAACAACAGATGGATGCGGAGTATACTCTCAAGAACAAAAAAGAAAGCCGGAATGAATTCCGGCTTTTTGTCAAGCGTAATCTCTTTGAGGGGCAAACGGCTCTACGGGCGATGGGCCATATTTATTGCGCCCCGGATACGATGACAGAACTGTCATGATGAAAACAATGATACCTCCTAAATAAGGAAGTAGGTGCAACAATATAAACCACGCAGAAAGATTGATATCATGTAACCTGCGCGCCAAAATAGCTAAGCCCGGCAATAGTGTCCCCACTAAATATATTAATGTTAATAAACTGGTAACTATCGGCGCATCCCAACTATAGGAAGTGATCGTTTTTATTACCGTATCAACTGCAATGCCTGCCGCAAATGCTAAACACAATCCAATGAAATTGAATAACACAAACCCCCAATACTCTTTTCTTCTGGCTCGCCCTTGAAAGTCAACATATTTTGAGGTGATTGCTCTAGTGAAATATTCCCATAACGAAAGGTCTTCTACTTCATAATTATAGTCATCATCATACAGTTCATTCGTTGCGGCTTGATATGACGCACTCGCCGACGGAGCTTGTCTTGCCGAAACAGGTGGCTGCGAAGGCATCGGCTGCGACATAATAGCTGATTTATACTGGAAATCTGATTCCGCTAGACGTTTCCAATCAGGATAATCTGGTTTCCAAACATACGTTTTAGCAGTTACAGTTCCGACTTCACAAAGTGATTTAAGTTGCTCGTCATTGTACGGACCTTTGACTTGTCCGTCATTTGAGTAATGCCACTGATTTGTTGCCATAGCGATTCCAGTCTTGTGAAAACACGTTTCAAGCCACTCATAGCGGCTGTAATTACATCAATCCAAACAAAAGCTTGTAGCTGAGAGTTTGGCGAGCAGGTGCATTCAATAACACCGCTTGTGTGTTCACTGATGGCACGAAACGTGTATCATTTCAACGATTAGCCTATACATCTATGGGGTATTAGGGATTGGGAGTAAACTATATGGACACCATCCGACATGCTACGATTGCACACTAATATGCCAGTCTGCAAAACCTGCAGGGCAAAAGTCCGTTGCATTTTCAGCGTTGAAAATTGAGAATTCACTTGACGTCGCTGCATCATGACGGCACACGAGACGTAACACATTGCTGTGGAAAATCGTATGGCGCTTCGTAGGCAATGGCGCTATAACACGCACGCGTAAATGGAGAGGTGGCCGAGCGGTTTAAGGCACCGGTCTTGAAAACCGGCGGGCGGGCAACCGTCCCGTGGGTTCGAATCCCACCCTCTCCGCCATCCCGTAAATTTTACCCCTAAGAAATCAATGTCTTGGCTTGTCGATTGGCTAACCGTTCCGATCATGTTAGCCAATCCCGAATCCGGTTTCACCGGCACCACGATCTCTTTTTGCACCGTTTTCAGGGCATCCATGGCGCTGTCGGCGAGCCGCGCACGGTTCGCGGCCTTCGTGTAGCGTTCGACCTCTTTCAGCGTTTCGTGGCCGCTCACCGACATGATTTCGTGCGGCGAGCACCCCGCTTCGGCCAGACGGCGGCAACAGGCTTTGCGTAAACCGTGCGGCGAACGGCCTTTCGGCACCCCTGCCCGCTGCGCCTTCTCCGTGAACCAGTTGTAAAAGCCGGTCCCGGTGAACGCTTTGCCGAATTGCGTTTGCAAGAGATAGGTCTGGCTCATGAGAGACGGCATCGCCTCTATGGCTGCCCGGAGTTGCGGCAAGATCGGAATATCGATCTCGGCTCCGGTCTTTTTCTGCCGGTAAATAAGCCGTCCCCCCGACAGATGCTGCGGCCCGATAAGAATTGCATCGCTGCGGCGGGGCGCGGCGCAGAGCAGCAATTCCAGCGCCAGGCGTTCGCGCGTCCCCAGGGGGTAGCCGTCGGTGAAGAGCTTGATTTCGGCGTCGGACCAGTCCTTGAACCCTTTTACCTTGTAACGGATCGGCTCCACTTCGGTCATCGGGTTCGACTTGATCATTTTCCGTTTCGTGGCCAGCTTCATGATCGTGCGCAGCATGCGGCGCAGATTGTTCGCCGCCGCAGGTGTCGCGGCCATTTTATCGAGGATCGCCGTTATGTGCTGCGCTTCGAGGCGCGCGACCGGAAGCTCGCCATAGTCCTCGCGGAAGCGCTCCAATATGCCGCGATAGGTTTGGCGCGTGGCGTCCGACAAACGGGTAAACGCAGCGGTCTGAAAATATTGCGCAATGAGGTCGGCAATGCTGCCCGGTTTGATCTTGCTCTTGCCGATTTCGGGCTTTTCACCCGCCATAGCCGCGTCATAGGCCGCCATGAATTCCGGCGACCAAACGAGCCCTGGCAACGGCACCCGTTTATAGCCGGGTCGCCGCAGATACCAGCGTGGCTTGCCACGGCAGTCGATATAACCGTGGCAGTATTTGGGAGGCCGCCGCATCAGCGAAGAATATCGTCCCATGGATTAGGCTCCTCATCGGTTTCAGGCCCGCCGCTCCCGTTCGCCGGGAGAGCGTTGGCTTCGTCCTTCATGCGATCCCAGTCGGCCGCGAGCGTCTGCGCATCGAACAACACCACGTTTCGGCGAACGCGGTATGGCCGATGCACTTTTCCTTCGATCACCCATTGGCGAAGTTGGCTTTCGCTCACGCCCAGCATGGCCGCTGCCTGACTGGCCCGGAGCGCCAATGGATGAATTCCACCCTGAACGCGCGACATGGGAACGCCCTACTCAGCTTAAACCTCGATTCTCACACCGCGCCGTTGCAGCTCGTCTAGCCGCTCGGCGACCAAATCCTCAAACAGCGCCGCCTTGCTGAGGCCCAGAGCCTTGGCCATGGCGGCAAAGGCAGCGGCGCAATCGTCGCTGACCTTGATATTCTGCTGGCGGTTGCGTTTGGCCGCCGGTTGCGGCGCAGGCTGCGGTTGTTTGTTTGGCGCGGCCAGACAAGCGCCGCGCACCGGCTGCGATGCTGGCTGATCGCAGCCAGCAAGGACCGGCGCAGCCTCAACCGGCATGGACAGTTCGGGCTTGCGTTTCAGGAACGACAACATCACTCACTCCCCTGCTCACATGTCTCCGTATTTTTCGATGTAGGCGTCTTTCATGTCGTCGAGCAGCGCCGCCATGCTCTTTTCCCGCGAGGCCGCCTCGACCTTCAGCCATTTCTTGAATTCCGGCGAGACAACGGTCGCGAATTGCACCACGCGCCCCGTTCGCCGGGCTGAACGCCCGTCGGTCACGCGCACCGCGCCGTGGC
>JARRLC010000100.1:0-15178 GCA_037387425.1 Alphaproteobacteria bacterium | reverse complement strand
CATGCTGCACGAAAACTATACGTTCAGCGTTTTCTGTGAGGAATAGGTGGGCAAAAAATGTTTTGCCGTATCGGTTGCGTAACGCAATTTTCATGGGGGCGTCCTGATGGATCGGATGAAGCATAATACATCAGAAAATTGGGGATCGGAACGGCCATGGATCTTGGGTTCAAGCTTTGTGCGCAATAATGTGCAGCCACTCGCCGCTGGAATGCCCTGAGCCATCTTCGCTAACGGTCCATCGCGCGAAACCTGAGGTGGTTAGAAGCGTTTCAATATCTGGGCGCTGCCAGAAGCAGAAAAACCGGGGAGCGTTCAATTTAGCGTCCGTCCAGAATTCGCCTTCGCCTCGCTTCAGGCTGAAAGCAAAGCGGCCGCCGTCATTTAGCACTAAAAGCAGTTTTTGAATGACACTGGCAGTATCTTCGCGTGTAAAGTGCACCAGAACTGCATTGGCAAAAATCAGATCATAGCTTTGTGAAAATATATCAGTGATTGCATTGTGCACGCGCGCATTTAAACCTTGGGATTGCAGGTGCGTTACAAAGCTCTGCGCGGCGTCGGTGCATTCGACTGTATAGCCCTTGGAGGTCATATAGGCCGCATCGCGTCCGGAAGCGCTGCCGAGTTCTACGATTTTCGCTCCCAGTGGCAAACCGTCCAGCACCGTATCAATCCAGTTCTTCACGCCCCCCGTGACCTGTGGGTAGGTTTTGGCGATAAATTCCTGGATATGATCTTCATACGACTGAAGCGTTTTATGGTTTTCGCTTGAAGTCATATGCTCATTTACCAATGGATGAATGCGGAAGAGCGTGCACAGGCTTACATGCAGGTAAGATGGTGGAGGGAGTTGGATTCGAACCAACGTAGGCATAGCCAACGGGTTTACAGCCCGTCCCCTTTAGCCACTCGGGCACCCCTCCGGGAGATTGCCGCGCTGCCAGAAACCAAAAGTCTCTGACGAACAACCAGACGGCTGCGTCGCGACTTGCCGTTAGTACCATCACTCGCGGTGCGATGCAATCGCGCGCACGCGCCACTCACGAAAAAAATGCAAGAAATGCTCCCTGCGCGGCTTGTAACGTATTATATCGAGGGGAAATAAAGTCAGTACGACATGTGGGAGCGCGGTTGGCGCGCTTGCCAGTCGTCCCCACCGAAAGACAGTCCATGAAACCTGACCGCAATAAGCGATCCGCGCACCGTTCGCCTTCAACTCAGCGCCATGCGCCTGCTCGCGGCCGGGAAAAAGGCGGCTCTGTGCGTCTATATGGTCTGCATGCCGCGCTTGCTGCGCTTACCAACCCCAGCCGCGTCATTCATGCTGTTCACGCCACGCCGAACGCAGCGCAGCGCATTGCCTCCACCGGGGCAGGGGAGCGTGGCGTTGTTCACACCGTGAGTCCCAAAGATCTGGACCGCATGCTGGGTGATACGACCGTGCATCAAGGCATTCTGGTTGAGGCTGCCCCTCTGCCGGAGCCTGGACGCGAATTGCTTGATAACGCGCGGCTGGTGCTGGTGCTGGACCAGATTACCGATCCGCATAATGTGGGGGCGATTTTGCGCTCAGCCGCCGCATTCAGCGTCGATGCGCTCATCATGACGGCGCGGCACAGTCCGCCGTTGCAAGGCGTGCTGGCGAAGGCGGCGTCCGGCGGGCTGGAGCATGTGCCGGTGATGCTGCCTGCAAATCTCGCCACCGCGCTGCGTGAGTTGGGGGAGCAGGGATACTTCCGCATCGGGCTGGACTCAGATGCGGACGGGCCGCTGGAAGATCTTCCTATGTCGGATAAACTGGCGCTCGTGTTGGGGGCGGAAGATCGCGGCTTGCGGCGGCTGACGCGTGAGAATTGCGACGCCATCTGTGCGTTAACGACTAGCGGCGCAATCCGCAGCCTGAACGTCTCGAACGCGGCGGCCATTGCATTGCATACGGTGGCGATGAAGCGTCGATAAAGAAAAAGGCCGCCCTTATGAGGCGGCCTCTCCTAAGCGATATCGCAGTTCTTGAATTAGAACTGGATGCGCGAACCGATGACAACCGTCGTCAGGTCTTCGTAGTCAGTATTCGTGTTGTCTTCAAAGCTCCAGAAAGTGGCGTGAGCGTAGACATCCATCGCCGCCGAGTTGATTTTCTGGTTGAGGCCAACACCCCACCGGGTTGCTTCGCTGTCGTTTTCGGCAACGTTCGGCTGGTAGAAGCCATTATACTTACCGTATTCGCCGTACAGCGTCGTGGCGCCATAAGACAGCCAGTTCTTTTCGATACCAGCCTGAACATACCAGAACGATTCGTCCTCAATGTCCTTGCCTTCGTATTCGCGTTCACCAGCCGCAAACGCCGCATAAAGACCTGTCGGCAAATGCTTGGCTGAGATAGAGCCCGCGAGTACTTCTGAGTCAAAGTCACCGCCATCGCGATCATCCCACTGATAGGTAATGGCAGCGGCGACGCGGAAATTGGTGAATTCTCTCTTGAAGCGAAGAGCGACATCGGCAAAGTCATCATCCCCCCAAGAGGCTGACACGATGAAGCCGTAGATTGACGGTGAATCGTAACGGATCACGTCGTCAATGCTGTCTGCTGTGAAATCACTAGCCCACTGGTTGTAGCCTGGGGACCAAAGCGTGGTATTCAGAGGGGCGTTGTAGCCGCCAGAAGAATCACGGATTCTGAGGTTTGCGCCAATGTTTGAGTCGGCATTACGCATGGAGTTGCTCAGCACAACTTCCGTTGCGCCATCGCCAGCGGTGCTCTGCTGACCAACGCTGATGCGGCCCAAACGCGCATGTTCAAGGTACCAGAAGTTCTTGCGGAGGTGTAAGCCGCTGCTGTCTTCTGGATCGTCGCCGCCTGCGCCGTTATAAACCATGTCAGCGCGCGCATCGACGAGTTCAAATTCCATGTTGTAGCCAGCGCTCAAGACCGAATTGATCTTAGCCGTACCAGCGAAACCCAACCGGCTGGAAGCCAGCGTGTTATCGACCACGAACGTATCCGAATCGATACCGTCATCCCAGATCATCAACGCTTTGTTGACCTGGCCGTAAACTTGCAGAGAAACAACGCGATTGCCTTTGCGAGCCGTTGTGGCTTCAAGCTCAGCAACACGTTCTTCGAGATCCGCGCAGCATCCACCGCCAAGATCAGCAGCCTTCGCCGGTGTCATAGCCGCGCCTACGAGAAGTCCTGCGGCCGCAACCAACGCAATACGGCTAGCCGTCTTTGTGAATCCCTCAATCATATCCGTCTCCTTAAAGTGCCCATAGTAAAAGCCGAGCTTCCCAATTACAGATAGCTTTGCACGGTCGTGCCGGTTGCTTCTGCCCCCTAGAGCTTGGCCGGAAAAAATACTCATAAAGCCAAAGTCCAGACGTTTATAAGCCAGCCTTTTCCCCATCGACTCGCTGTGACTTTGGTAAGATACTCCGCCTCCGGCGTAAACAGATGTCTGATATTCTGTGCGCAATCTACAGCTTCATGTTGCGGGCAGGCCACGACAAAACGGCGGTTTCGCGTCAAAACGGTGTGACTTTGGCTAAAGCGTGGCGAACGTGAGGTGTTCGCACCCTGCGGCTCCAATCAGATTAAGAGCAGATGGAATTGCGAGGTGGAGCAGGTTGAAGCGTGGCGCTCCGACAAGAAAAACGTTCATAACGGATAGAATTTAAGACAATTGCAATCATATATGATTTTATTTAATTCGTGTGGAGTTTCTCAAAAACGGGATTAGCAAACGATGGCCGATCCGGTGCCCATGATCCAATGCCCTCACTGCAAGGGGTCGGGCGAGCACCATGTGATTTTTACCAAAGACGGCAAGCCCGCCATCCAGCCGATACAATGCGGCGTTTGTGGTGGTACGGGGCAATTGCCGCTTATGGGCCGTCATGTGCCTCCAGCACCGAAACCGAAAGCGCCGCCACCGAAGCCGCCTGCCGAGCTGTGGCCATTACTGATACCGCTGGCGATATTCGTGTTGTTTTTCATATTTTTGCGCACTTAATTGCCGCTGTGGCATGTTGTGGCTTTCCACCAAGTGCGTAAAAATGTTCTCAACCTGATAGGTAATCTGCTAAAATAGCTGTCGTACAATTTCTTTTGTGTTGTTCATAGCTGTGAAGCTAATACTAGCTTAGGCTTATATATGGAGGTCGCTAGCGACGCAGCTACTAAGTATAGCCTCACTGGCTACATTCATCTGGCAACTAAGGAGGAATGGCGCAAGACAATCACCGAAAACTTCCCACATCTATCAAGTCTACAAACGTTATTGGGAGGCGCGCCATGCCACGTCTTTTCACAGCTATTGAAATTCCCTCCAACGTTGCAGCACGTCTTAGCATGCTGCGCGGGAAACTCTCCGGAGCGCGCTGGATAGATCAGGAAAATTACCACATCACGTTGCGTTTCGCCGGAGATGTGGACGACGTTACAGCAAACGCGTTCGCTTCCGCGCTTGAGGAAATCCAGTTTGAAAGCTTTGAGCTGTCCATCAACGGATTGGGGAGCTTCGGCGGGAACAAACCGCGCGCTTTATGGGCGGGCTTTCAACTGTCAGAACCGCTCATCCATCTGCAAAAAGCGCATGAACGCGCGGCCCGATTGGCTGGCCTTCCGCCGGAAAGCCGGAACTTCACGCCGCACGTCACGCTGGCGCGTCTGCATGACACGCGCGCTTCAGCCGTCGCTGACTATTTGTCATATTTCGGAGGCGCCATGAGCCAGCCGTTCCTGGTCGAGCGATTCGTTCTGTATTCCTCGAAGGCGAACCACGGCGGCGGACCGTACGTGATTGAGGAAACCTATTCCTCTTTCAACGAAGACGTGTTTCGTGAGGTCGGATTCAGGTGAGGTTTGGCCACGAAGTTGTGCAATACCCCCCGGCAAGCCGTTTCAATCAGTTGGGCGACATAATCGAACCCTTTCCGTCCACCGAAATAGGGGTCGGGGATTTCATGCACACCAAGATTGGGGGCGTATTCCATCAGTAGATGAACTTTATGTCCCAGGTCTTTCGGGGCCAGCTTCGCCAATGCCTGTCGGTTTGATCTATCCATTGCCAGAATGAGATCGAACTTCTCGAAATCGTCCACGGAAATTTGCCGCGCGCGCAAATCGGAAATCTCCACCCCGCGAATGGAAAGTGTTTCTACCGCACGTTCATCAGGCGGGTGGCCGATATGCCAGCTCCCAAGGCCTGCAGAATCTAATGCGATACGATCATGCAGCCCTGACTGCTTGACCATATGTCGCATCAATCCTTCAGCCATTGGCGAACGGCAAATATTGCCGAGACAGACAAAAAGTATGTTTGTCCTCACAGGGACACTATCCTGCTTCATATGGCAATGATGGCACATGGTGAGATCGCTCGCAATGCATGTATGCAATAATATTTGTGTGTAATCATCAAAGCTTGGCGCAACGCGCGCGTAAATGCTATTTTCCTGAATTACGTCAAGTTCTTGTAAAGACGTTGCCGTGAAGAGCTTAAACTCTTTCCCACAGGTTTGCGTTATATGGCGGCATTCTCTGTGCACGAACGATGCATTAAAAACGTTTGATGCTTAACGATGTATGCGACAAAAGGCTATCCGAGCAGCGGCTGACACGCTATTAAGTCAGAAACAATAAACGGACATGTTTTTTCCCATGAGCAGTTTTCAGAAGTTTATGTCCAGCGACAACCTTAAACTCATCAAACGGTTGTTTTCAGAGAGATGGAAGGAATATGCGCCACGGTACGCCGTCGCATTCGCCTTGATGTTCTTGGTGTCCGGCGCCACGGCTGCCGCCGCATATCTGATGAAGGACGTTATCAACCTGATCTTCGTGAAGCATGATCCACACGCGTTGTATTGGATTCCCCTGGTTGTCCTGACTATCTACACGGTGAAAGGAACTGCGTCGTATTTTCAGGAAGTGATGATGGCTCGTATCGGCAATCGCATGGTAGCCGACACTCAAAATCGTATGTTTAATCGCCTCGTCTCCCAGGATATGAATTTTTATCAGACGCATGCCTCAAGCGACCTGATTACGCGCATCACCCAAAACGCCCAAGCCACTCGCGAGGCCGTCAACCTGTTGGCGACAAGCCTTGGCCGCGATCTGGTGACGCTTATCAGTCTTGTGGGCGTAATGATCGTTCAGCAACCTATGCTGTTTGCGATTTGCACGCTTGGCGCTCCGGTTGGGATTTTCATCCAGAAAGGCTTGGTAAAACGCATCGGGAACATTGGACGGCGCGAAGTATTGTCCATGAGCGCGATCGTCAACACCATGCGGGAAACGGCTCAGGGCATTCGCGTAGTCAAAGCGTTCACGCTTGAAAATTCTATGAAATCACGCATGAACGACGCCGTTTCCACCGTGGAAAGGATCGGCAATAAGATCATCTCTATTAATGCGCGCGTCAATCCGATGGTGGATACGCTCGGCGGTTTTGCCGTGGCGGGGGTTGTCTTTTACGCGGGCTGGCGCAGCCTTACCTATAATGAAACGCCTGGCGAATTCTTCTCGTTCATCACCGCTCTGTTGATGGCTTATGAACCGGCCCGCCGTCTAGCGCGTCTACAATTGCGGGTTAACCAATCGCTCATTGGCGTGCGGATGATGTACGAACTCATCGACACGAAACCGACCGTTATTGAACAACCAGATGCTCCCGAATTGGTCATTTCGAAAGGCGAGATCAAGTTTGATAATGTGAACTTCAGCTATAAGGAAGACACCCCAGTCCTCAACGATTTGACGCTCACCGCAGAAGCTGGCAAGACCACCGCGCTCGTCGGACTTTCGGGAAGCGGGAAATCGACGATCATGAATTTGATCTTGCGCTTCTGGGATCCATCATCGGGGCAGGTCCGTATTGACGAGCAAAATATCAAAGATGCGCAGCTTACCTCGCTTCGCAGCCAGATATCGCTTGTCAGCCAGGATGTATTCCTTTTCGAAGGCACAGTTCGCGAAAACATCGCATCTGGCATGAAAGACGCAACCGAAGCTGAGATTGTCGCCGCCTCAGAAGCAGCCTATGCCCACCATTTCATTTTGGACCTGCCGCAGGGCTACGATACACAGGTGGGTGAACTTGGCGGCCAGCTTTCCGGCGGCCAGAGACAACGTATCGCCATTGCGCGCGCTTTCTTGAAGAATTCCCCTATCATCCTGCTCGATGAACCAACTTCCGCTCTCGACAGCGAGTCCGAACAGGCCATCCAGCACGCGCTATCGCAGCTTACCAAACGTCGCACCACACTTGTGATCGCGCATCGGTTGGCAACCGTCTTGAACGCAGACCGCATTCTGGTTCTCGATAAAGGCGAGCTCGCCGAAAGCGGAACACACCGAGAGTTGTTGGGTATGGGCGGGCTATACGCAAGACTGTACGACATCCAATACGCACAGGGGGACCGCGAAGCTGTTTAAATCTTTGCGAGCATATCTGATTTGCACTATTTTAAGTTGCTTTAAGTGCTTGTAACCGCTGATAATGCCGCCCGTTGGGGAATGATTGTTTGCATTTCCCCTAAACTGCGGGTGAGTCATGGCGGGTATTTCGTATGTCCTAACCTCCTACAACAAATCGACGCACTTGCCGTGCGTATTGAAAAGCATTTCTATTGAACGCAGCCAGACCGATGGCGAAATTATTATTGTCGATGAAGGCTCAACCGACAATTCCATCGATATCTGCCAAGTCTTCGCAGCCACGCATCCGGACGTTACTTTCATAAAAATGAGAAATCGTAGCGTTTATGCTGCCTATAACCGAGCCATTCCACTCGTTAAGAACAAATGGCTCCGTTTATGCGACTGCGATACTCCGCTCATTGCCGGCTCAACCCAATATCTCGCGGAGCTGGCCACCCTGGATGAAGCTGACATCGTTTATGGGCACACACTAGCGCGTGGGGTCTCGCCCTTGCCGATCAGCCAGTTGAGCACCGTGCGGCCGGTCTCTTATGCGTCCCAGGTACGCACCGATGCCCTCTTGCACCTTATCCAGGCGATGGATCTATTAACATCCCGCGCGCTTTACCGCGCTAGTAAAGCTAGGCAAGGCATGCCGCTTCCTGAAAATCTGATTTCCTGTCCGGATTTTGCATTGGCGCTTCGCGTCGCCGCAGCGGGGCGGCTCGTCAAAATAGACGAACCCGTGTGCTACAGTCTCAAAGCTTTGCCCGCCCAGCAAAAATTATCAGAAGCGCTGAAGCGCCATCAGATTATCCGCATTTTGCAAGCCTCGCGGCGGCTGCTGGAGCGGCGGCATCGAAACGCTTCGATTTTAGAACTCTACAAATGGAGCTGCAGAAGCGCCCGCAAAGATGTGCGGGGCTGGCGGCATAGCGCCAGGAAAATGCGCCTCAAGCTGCTGATGACCGTAACAAGCTTCGGCTTGTATGATTGGCACAGCGCGCTGGATGCATTCGCTTCACAATATGAAAAAGAGCTGGCCCCGCTTTTCCAACGTCTATTCCGCCAATATTAGCGGCGCGTCAAACTTTTACGCGGAAGGTTGCGGGAACAAATACGCGCGTGTTCATGTCCCCAGACAGTCCCGGCAGGAGCCATGGACTTCAAAAACCGTATTCGAAATCGCAAAATTATTCGCCTTGGTGAGAGCTTGTATCGCCTGTTCCGCCTCGGGCACTTCAGTTTCCACCACCCGATTGCATTGGTGACACACCAATACTACCACCGAATTGACGTGGTCATGCTGAAGATGACAGGCAAAAAACGCATTCTTGCTTTCCAATCGGCGAACCAGCCCCACCGCAAGCAACACGTCAATGATACGATAAACCGAAATCGGAGAAAGCTTGCGGCCTTGCTTGCTCAGACGCTCGATAATTTCATAAGCGCCCAGCGCTTGATGTGACGCCAAAAGTTCCCGCAGTACGTTTTCTCGCAGCATCGTAAATTTCACACCCTCGCGGGAGCAAATCTGCTTGGCACGGTTGATCCCTTGATCAATGCAGATACGATGATCATGTTCTAACTCTGGAAAAAGCGTTTCGCTCATGCCATTTCTCACCGCTGTTAGGTACAATAGAATTAAAGTACTCTATGCAACGCGTGCTCCCGTCTCCAAATTACCAGCCCCATACGGCCACAAGAGACCATATGATCGAAATTTCAAGTGTAACCCATTGTTTTAATAACGCCTTTACGCTGTGCGACATTACGTTGCGTTTTGATGAGCAGAGGATTGCCATAATCGGCGGAAACGGCTCCGGTAAGAGCACGCTGGCGCGCATGCTCAATGGGTTGCTCTTGCCCGATAGCGGCGATGTTCTGGTGGACGGTTTATCCACAAAACGCGAAGCGGCGAAGGTTCGTGGACTGGTCGGCTATGTGTTCCAAAACCCGGAGCATCAGATCGTTATGCCCACGCTGGAAGAAGACCTTGCCTTCGGTCTGTGGAACATGAACCTTGCCAAAGACGAGGTGACGGCTCGTGTGGATGCTATGCTGGCCGCGCACGGGCTTGAAGCGAAGCGCCATTCGCCCGCGCATCTGCTGAGTGGCGGCGAGCAAAAGCTTCTCACTCTCTTGTCAGTGCTGATTATGGAGCCGCGCTATATCGTATTCGACGAGCCGATGAACTCGCTTGATTTACGCGCCCGGCGACGGCTGGCTTCGGTCATGGCGGGATTACAGCAGAACATCATCACGATTACGCACGACTTTGAACTGATCGCGGATTATGACCGCGCTATCCTGCTCCACGAGGGGCGCGTTGCGGGAGATGGCCTTCCGGCGGATGTGGTGCAGCAATATATTGCGCTCGCGGACGCCAGGGGGGAGGGCTAACTTTCGGGCGCTGCCCCATATTAAAGCGCAGGCATTTTTCCGTATTTCCCCCAAAAATAAAAGCGCCGCCCCCTGTTGTCTAAGAGGACGGCGGCTTTCCGCGTTTAGGTCAATCAGCGCGTATATCTGGTGGCAAGTTGGCGCAACCTCCCGTCTTCAGGGGAACGTACGCCACTTCATTGCGCATTAGTCGTCATATCCCGGATACCACGAACGGTAATGGTAATGGCGATGGTAGTGCCGGTGGTTGTGATAATGCCGAGAGTTGTAATTGCGGCGGCGATTGTAACACCCTCCGCAGCGGCGATTGTTGCGGTAGGAACACCTTCCACAATCGTTGCGATAGTAGTCTGTGTAATGGTGGTAGAACCGACGCAAGCAGCGTTCCAGCACATATGCGTGTCTATATCTGCCTGAGAGAATACGGCACCACCCAACGCGGCACTGTGCGCGTATCACTGCGCCTCTTTTTATGCGGATTTCAGTGGCGCTGTCCCAATCGTTCCGGTCGAAAATTACTGCGGTTTTGCGCACCCGGAACAGGCGAACAGGAGACGGTTCGTAATCAGAATACCCGCCGCAACAACGATATCCTGCAGACGCCTCTGGCGCCAAAAAAACGAAAAGCGGTAATGCCAATAACGCGGCTAACACGTAAGCTTTCATGATGTGTGCCTTCAGAAAAAGTGCGTTTGCGTTCTCTCTCGGCCTACTTATTGCTAAAAACAATTTTATTTTTATTAAAAACGTAGGCAAAAGTCATTATGGATAATAACTTATTAATCATCGTATGGTTAACGAATCGATTTTTTGTGCCTCACACTCCTCATCTCATCCATTATTCATGCTAAGTGGTTCATGTTACTCGCAAGTACAGGGCGAAGCAAGTATGCCTCCAGTTTCCTGCGTGTGCGTCCGTAAAGCTTCGCATAGAAAAAACAGAACTAGATTCAATGGCTTATCGGCACAACTTAGCTGTAAAACAACTACGACGACATGCGGAAAATTTAGCATAACCTCAACTAGTGCTCTGAATTTTCTGCATATCTGTGGGATTTCCACAAAAAAACGGCACATGCTGGCGGTGAATTGCAATAAATAGACAGTGTTTTTATATTTCTGGCAGTGGACTGCATAATAATGAGGGGCAGGCATAATGAGTGAGGCGTCAAAACAGACAACTAAAACCACTTCAGCTGGTTGGCGGATTGTGTTCGCAGGGATCGCGTGGGCGGCCGTTGTTGCTGGAGCGCTCGTAGTTATGTCGATGACAGGCTACAAACCGGAAGGCCCCGACTCATGGACGTATGACTGGCGCACTTACTTGTTTTCGCAAACTGCCAAAACGCCGCGCAAAGATATCGCGGTTATTCTCATCACTGAGGACACCCTTGCCGAGTATGATTATCTCTCGCCCACAGATCGCGGATTAATGGCAACCTTGGTGCGCGCCATAGATGCAGCCAAACCGAAAGCTATCGGCCTGGACTTCTTCTATGACCGCAAAAGCGAGGCCGCAAAAACCGCCGATCTGATAGAAGCGATCAAGAATGCACAGGCGCCTGTCGTGGTGGGCGCGATAGACAGACGCTTCAACGTGAAACCGGAAAATTTCCAGTATCAGGACAATTTTATCAAGAGCGCGAATGCTCAGGCAGGGCAAGTGTTTCTCGGGCGCGAGCTTGAAAGGATGAAACTTGATGAGCAAGTCATCCGCTATATCGGCGCGGGGCTTTCTGATTCGCCATATAGCAAAAGCTTCGCGGCGACGGTGGCGGGCGTGAACGGTCCGAAAGCAGAACCGATGAACCGGCATATTGCGTGGCTTCTGTCTTCGGCGGGGAGCGATCTGTTCCCGACTTTCCGCATCCCCCGCCATATGCCCGGCGCGGATATGGACGCCATTTTGAAGCCAAGCTGGCGCACCGCCTTGAAGGACAAATATGTGCTGGTCGGCGTGGACATGCCCGGACAAGACCGCCACATCACGCCTCTGTCTATCTGGAATGGGCGCAAGATGCCCGGCGTATTGATCCAGGCGCAAATTCTTGCGCAGTATCTGGACGGGCGTTCGCTGTACACCATCCCGTGGCGTGCCGAACTTATAATTCTGATGCTGACGGCATTTTTCGGCTTTCTCGTCAGCTCGCAATGGGACAGCAAGCGGTTGGACTGGGTGTTCTACGTTTCGGGGCTTGTCGTTTTGGGGATAGCAGGGGGCGTGCTGTTTAGCGTATACGCGGTCATTCTGCCTACCACGCTATTGCTCTTGGCGTGGACGGCTGGGGTTACCGGCGCTCATTACAGCAAAGGCGTACTGCGCAGAATTCGTGTCGTGGCGCAAAAAGTGCCGTTGGTTCATAGACATGCGAAAGACGCGCCCGAAGCCATCACATTGGAGGCAACCGCCGAGAATACAGGCAAAGGCAAAGGCGATGGTGGCAACGCCATGCCAGACAATATAGCGACGTAAAGCGCGCTAATAAAAACATAGGTATACGTATCAAGGAGATAGGCATGAGACAAAAAATAAAAAAAGGGGCTGTCAGCTTGGCAGCGTTTGGAATGGCGATATTCCTGTTGGCGCAACCGGCGCTCGCCGAGATGGAGGTACTGGAGTCTTCAGCCCCCCAAATTTCGGTTGGCGACAAGCTGGCGGATGATGCGCAGCTTGATCTGCCCAAAGGCGCAAAACTGCGTTTGTTGCTCACAACGACCGGTGAGACCAAGACCTTGAAAGGGCCGTATAAAGGGGAAGTCGCCAATTACAAAGAAAAGCGGAATTGGTGGGAGCGCCTGTTCGGAAAGAAAAGAGACCCCGAACCGCCGATGGGTGCTGTGCGTGGCGCCGTCGCTCCTCCGAAATAACTCCAATAACCAATGCACAACAGTTGGCAGGCTCGTTTAAGCGCTTGACGCAACGGCGCCTATCGGCAAAGTGACATAATTTTCCAGCTTCCTTGCAGGGGGGATTAATAATGCGCGTGAAGTTTTTGACATATGCCTTGGCGATATTAGCCGGAACCGCAGTTTTGGCTGCGCCCGCCCGCGCTCTCACCTGCAACCACAGCCAGAGTTTCGGGGCTTGGCTTCAAGACTTCAAACGCGAGGCCGTCGGTATGGGGATCTCGCAGCGGACGGTGAATTCTGCGCTCCAGGGGGTGACATACGCTCCCGATATTGTGCGTAAAGATCGTGCGCAAGGCGTGTTTTCGCAGACATTCATCAAGTTTTCCGGCCGCATGGTTGCTGCTTACCGCCTCAAGAAAGGCCGCTCCCTGATACGGAAGCACCGGTCGATATTCGCGCGTGTGGAGAAGAAATACGGCGTTCCCGCACCGGTTATCGTCGGCTTTTGGGGGCTGGAAACCGATTTCGGCGCGAATAACGGCAAAAGCCCCATTTTGCGCTCGCTGGCCACGTTGGCTTACGATTGCCGCCGTCCTGAAATGTTCCGCGAGCAGCTTATCGCCGCATTGAAGATCGTTGAGCGTGGCGACCTCCGCCCCTCAGAACTCGTTGGCGCGTGGGCCGGTGAAATCGGCCAGACGCAGTTTCTGCCCGCCCACTATTACGAATTCGGCGTTGATTTTAACCGCGATGGCAAGGTCGATCTGCGCCACAGCGTGCCGGACGTGCTGGCTTCCACGGCGCGCCTGCTGGTGTATCACGGTTGGCGACGCGGTGAGCCCTGGTTGCAAGAAGTCGTCGTGCCAAGAAAAATGCCCTGGCAGGAGGCCGATATTTCCATTCAGCACCCGCGCTCGGATTGGGTGAAATGGGGCGTCAAACTCAGAAGCGGGAAGCAGTTGCCTGCTGATAATTTGCCCGCCTCGCTTATCCTGCCGATGGGGCGCAACGGACCGGCTTTCCTCGGCTATAATAACTTCCGTGTTTATACCGAGTGGAACCAGTCGCTCATCTATGCGCTCACCGCTGCATATTACGCCACTCGGCTTGACGGAGCGCCCGCCTATAACCACGGCAGAGGCCCGCTACCGGCTTTCAGCGCAGGGCAGGTGAAGGAGTTGCAACGTTTGCTGACGAAACACGGCTATGACGTTGGGGAAATCGACGGCAAGCTGGGCGTGAAGTCGCGCGCGGCGGTGCGTAAGGCGCAGATAAAGTTAGGTCTGCCTGCTGATTCGTATCCGTCGAAAGCGTTGTTTGCGAAGCTGCGTGGCCGGTAAGCGAAGAATTATCCGGCCCCTTACGAAAGTGTGCTTTTCCATCGCGCCAAAAACATTGCATACAATAACGCATCAAACCACATAAGGTGGTAAGCCGTCGTTTGGTAAATTGATGCAAAGGCAAAAAATAATGCCCTGACGCATGAACCACGTGAATGCGTCTGGGCTATAGAACCTCAAAATTTGAGATGTGCAGGATGGGAGAACGCTCGTGACACAACAAACACTGATCGCACCGTCGATTTTATCGGCTGACTTTGCCCGCTTCGGCGAAGAGGTGCGCGCCATTGACGCCGCCGGGTGCGATTGGGTGCACGTGGACGTAATGGACGGGCATTTTGTGCCGAATATCACTTTCGGGCCGCGTTTGGTGGAGTGCATCCGCCCGCACACAAACAAAGTGCTGGACGTGCATTTGATGATCACGCCCGTCGATCCGTATATTGAGGCATTCGCCAAGGCTGGGTCGGATATCATCACCGTGCACGCCGAGGCAGGACCGCATCTTGACCGCTCGCTTCAGTATATCCGCTCGCTCGGCAAGAAGGCTGGTGTGTCGCTCAACCCATCCACGCCGGAAAGCGTTGTGGAATTTGTGCTCGACAAGCTCGACCTGATTTTGGTGATGACCGTGAACCCCGGTTTTGGTGGGCAGGCGTTCATCCCGTCGCAGCTTGAGAAAATCCGCCGTTTGCGCGCGATGATCGGCGATCGGCCCATCGATCTGGAAGTTGACGGCGGCGTGTCTCCCGAAACGGCAGGCTCAGTGGTTGAGGCAGGTGCGAATGCGCTGGTCGCCGGGTCGGCAGTGTTCAAGGGCGGCACTCAGGAAGCATATGCCGCGAATATCGCCGCGATCCGCAGCGCTGTGGCCGGCGGGTAAAGCGCGGCCATTTTTCGTCATTCAACTATTCCAAGTTTTGGCGGCCTGCAATTAGAGCTACAGCAATTGCAGGCTCCCCTGGCCCTGAGTAGAGCATATGTCTCACTTTGTATGAGATGGGTTGGCAATCTCATTCCACAAGCGAGATGCACAAATATGCTTGAAAACGCTGAATATGTACCAACTTAAAAGCTGAGCGCGGCTTCCCCCCCGCGACAAAATAAAGCAGGCTGGTTGAAGAATAGATACGGCAGTAAGCGCCAGATTTTCTTTATC
>JARRLC010000099.1:0-9267 GCA_037387425.1 Alphaproteobacteria bacterium | reverse complement strand
CTTTTAGCTACCAAGTTTTGTGCCGATTTAGCTTTGAGTTGACGCGCGATTACGATCTCCGCTGCTGCAATAGCAACGTCGGCTGCTTTAGAACGAATGTCTTGAACGGCCTGTTCCTCAGCACGGGTTATTTTTTCTTCTGCTAGATGCATGCGCCGCTGCAAAAGCTCTGTCATAGCTTTGCGTTGTTCTTCAGCATATGTTTGAGCATCTCTGTGTGCCGTCGCAACAATATCCTGCGCTTCTTTTTCGGCGTCCAGGCGTTTGCGCTGATAGTCTGCCAGAATAGATTGCGCCTCTTCACGCAGGCGGCGGGCCTCGTCAAGTTCGCTACGAATCTGTTCAGCGCGATTATCCAGAGCTTCTAACACCAATGTCGGTACTTTATAATATACCAGCAACGCCACGAATAGAACGAAGGATATCAGAACCCAAAGTTCGGGAGTGGTCACCATATCACACCTTCGTCACTTTCCAAGCGCTTCGTTAACAGCAGAGCGCATTTCACCACTATCTGTAGTCACGCCTATAACCTGAGCAACTACAGCTTGTGCTACATCCGTCGAGATTTCGCTAATATGGGTCACAGCGGCGTCACGCACCTGCCCGATGCGCTGCTCAGCTTCTTCCATTTTTGCAGCGATGGCCTTATCGGATTCAGCTCTCTGGTTTTGTAAGGCTGCGGCTGTATCTTCGCGAACCTGCTTCACCATGGCGTGCGCCCGTGATTTAGCCTCGGCGAGCGCCGTTTCGTAATCGGTCAGCGCCTGGGCTGTTTCTTCACGAAGACGCGTTGCCTTTGCAACATCGCTTTCGATGTGGTTACGGCGTTCTTCAAGAATCATAGCCACTCGCGGCAGAGCGAGACGCCACATGACTAGGAAGAATACGGAAAACGTAATCGCCAGCCAAACCAGTTGTGGTCCAAATGTATCAACGTCTAACTGAGGCATGTCTTCCTCTTTTTAACGGATTTAAGTTCCGCAATGCGCCCCTCAAAGAGCGCGTTGCGGAAACTGCAAATCCTTACGGCTTGAAGAGGATGAGCAGCGCTACGACGAGCCCGAACAGCCCTGTTGCTTCAGCCAGCGCAAAGCCGATGAGCAGGTTAGGGAACTGACCTGGGGCCGCTGACGGATTGCGCAATGCGCCTGTCAGGTAGCCACTGAAGATATTACCGATAGCGATACCAGCGCCGATAAGGGCGGTTGTTGCTAACCCCGCGCCGATAAACTTGGCTGCTTCTGCTTCCATACCGAATTGCTCCTTTAAGTTGGATGGATGTTTAGAGGCAAATTGATTAGTGCCCCCCATGGAGGGCGTCGTTGAGATAGATGCACGTCAGCACCGCGAACACATAAGCCTGTAAGAAAGCAACCAGCACTTCCAAGACTGTGAAAGCGAGCATGAAGAAGAGCGGCATGATGCCGTAGAGAAGTCCTAGTGCAACCGCGAAATAGGCAAACACTTTCAGCATCATATGTCCGGCCATCATGTTGGCGAATAGACGTATGGCGAGAGTGAACGGGCGGATGCAGTATGAAATGATCTCGATTGGAACCAGCACGATAAGAAGCCATACCGGCACATCTGGCACGAATATCTTAAGATAGCTGATGCCGTGCTTTATGAAGCCGATAAGCGTTACGGTGGTAAAGACCGTTATCGCCAAGCCAAACGTCACGATAATCTGGCTTGTAGACGTGTAAGCATACGGCACCATCCCCAGCATATTGAGAGCTAGGATGAATGTAAAAATGGAGAACACGAAGGGGAAATACTGCATTCCCGCTTGTCCGGCATTATCGCGGACCATTTTTGCTACGAATTCATAAGTCAGTTCGGCGAGAGACTGGAGCCGGTCAGGTACCAGCATGCGGCTGCGCGCGCCGTAGAACATCATAAAGCTGATGAGCAGTACGGCAATGACCATAAATAGCGCCGTGTTGGTGAAGGTAAAGGCGCTGAGGCACTCTGCTTTTGAGCCCATGCATTTGGGCGCGACGCCAAACCATTCCCAAACTGATTTAATCTCAAACTGATGAAGCGGATCGATGTGAAAGCCGCCCCCATGAGCCGCTTCATGTCCCGCTGCTGCCCCGTGCGCTTGTGTTGCGTTGTGCGCTTCTCCGGCAGCCTGTGCCATCACCTGTTTCGCTGACACCTTGTTACCCATCCCTCGTGGTTTAAGGTTTTATTGCATACTTTTAGCGGCTCTTATTGCGTTGAGCAGCCCCCCGGCCATTCCCAACAACAAAAAGATAATCAACATCAATGGCGCTGTATTCAGCCAGCTATCGAACGCCCAGCCGACCACTCCACCAAATACCACACCTACGACCAGTTCGATCGCAATACGGAACGCAACCCCCATTGCTTTACCGCGTTTATCGGATGAAATCTCAGGTGGGGCATTCCGTTCACGTACACGCTCCAGACCATCACCAAGATCATCAAGCCGTTCCTTGATCTCTTTAAAGTCTGGCTCGCCTTTCTGATCCGGTCCCCCGTTCGAAGCCGACTGGGTCATGAAACCTCTTCAGAAAACCGATTGTATACACGCACGTAATTCTGCGCGCACCTTATTCAGGGGGAGGGCGCATGTCAAGCTATGCAAGGAATATTGTAACGCACTGATATGTAAAAGAATTATGCGTGCAGTACCATAGTTTTGCAATTCAGAAGGTGGCGGGAACGCTTTTACCGCCTTCACCGAGGCTTTTCTGCATCAAAACAACGTCTAACCAGCGTTCGAATTTCAGGCCGACACTGCGATATACACCTACGTGTTCGAAGCCTAGGGCACAGTGCAATCCGATGGAGGCTACATTCGCGCTATCGCCTATCGCGGCAATCATCTGGCGGTATCCCAAAGCCTCGCAACGACGCAGCAGCTCTAAGAGCAGCGCCCGCCCCACCCCTTGCCGCGAATGGGAAGGCGCCACGTATATAGAGTCTTCTAAAGTATACCGATAGGCTGAGCGCATACGGTACGGCGAGGCGTAAGCATATCCGGCAATTTCGCCGTCATTGCTGTTAGCCTCGACCACCAGCCAAGGCAAACCTTTGGCGCGCACATCTTCAAACCGGGCGATCATATCGTTTAGGGTTGGCGGCGCTTCTTCAAATGTAGCTGTGCCGTTAAGCACATAATTTGCGTAGATCGCCGTCACGGCTTCCATATCCGCCGTTTCGCAATCGCGTACATGCATGGCTTACCCCGCCTCGCGGAAGCGTTCGGCGGTTTGTAGATCTACCGAGACAAGCTGGCTCACGCCCTTTTCCTGCATGGTCACACCGAACAGCCGGTTCATGGTCGCCATGGTGATCGGGTTATGCGTGATCACCAAAAAGCGCGTGTCGGTGGTCTTGGTCATCTCTTCCAGCATGGCGCACATACGATGCACGTTGGCGTCGTCAAGCGGGGCGTCCACTTCATCGAGCACGCAGATCGGCGATGGATTGGTGAGAAACACCGCAAAGATGAGCGCCAGAGCTGTCAGCGCTTTCTCGCCGCCGGAAAGCAGCGTGAGCACTTGCGGCTTCTTGCCCGGTGGACGCGCGAGAATTTCCAGGCCGGAGTCCAGCGGATCGTCAGATTCGATGAGCTGCAATTCCGCCTCGCCGCCTCCGAACAGCACCTGGAACAGTCGCTGGAATTGCACGTTCACGGTATAGAAGGCATCCATCAGGCGTTTGCGGCCTTCCTTGTTGAGCGTAACGATGCTGCCGCGCAACTTGGTGATAGCCTCTTCCAGATCGGCGCGCTCTTTATCCATGTCGTCGAATTCGGCGCCCATGGCTTGCGCTTCTTCCTCGGCTCGCAGATTAACGCCGCCCAGCCGGTCGCGGTCGCCCTTCAGCTTCACGATGGTTTGCTCCACCGTTTCGATGGGCGGGAGCTCTTTGCCCGGTTCTATCCCAGCGATGGAAAGGCATTCCTCCGCCGCGCAGTTTAGATTATCGCGGATCGCCTGTGCATGATCGCGACGCTTCTCGCGGGCGTTTTCCAGCCGGGCTTCGATGCGCGCACGCTCCTCACGGACGCGGCCAAGCTGCGTTTGCGCCTCGCGAAGCTCACGCTCCTGGTCGCGGACGGTGTTTTCTGCCTCGGCGAGCTGGCTCGCGGCCTCGCGGCGCGTGTTTTCCGCCTCGCTGATGGCGTTTAAGAGCTTTTGGCGGCGCGCTTCGATCTGGTCGGGCAACTCAGCGAGTTCGGCCATTTCCTCGCGCACTTCGGCCAGACGCTCTTGCAGCGTGGAAATCTGCGCTTCAGCGCTGCCATCGCGGTTCAGCCAGCGTTTACGCTCGGCGTCGATGGCCTCCAGACGGCTGATACGGGCGCGAAGTTCACGCTCCAGACCATCGGCCTGCGCCTTGATACTGGTGAAGCGGTTACGCTTGGCGCTGGTGTCCTCTTGGCAGGCCACGAGCCGTGCCTCGAGATCGGCGGTCGCGGGCAAGGCTTCAAGGGCTTGCTCGGCCTCGGTCTGTTCGCGTATGGCGTCGTTATGAGCTTCGGATATGCGGCGTAAGGCTTCGTTTTGCGCAGCGGAGCGGGTTTTGTGCTCTTGAAGCGCGCGTTCGGCCTTGGCCTGTTTGTCGCGAAACGCGGCCAACTCGGATTGCAGGCGGCGGGATTGATCGCGTAAATGTTTTTCCGCCGTTTGTGCGCGCGCAACGGCCTCACTGGCGGCCTCAAGCGTGGTTTCGGCGGTTTCGGCTTCGGCGCTTACGGCGTCAACCTGCTCTTCCAGCGCGTCGAGCCGGTTGCGTTCGGCCAAGCGCTTTGCAGCGGCGGAGGGCGCGTCGCCTGCGGCCACAAAGCCGTCCCAGCGCCAGACATCGCCTTCGCGCGAAACGAGCCTTTGCCCAGGCTTCAAAGCCGCCTGAAGCGCTTTGCCTTCGGCACGATCCACCACGCCAATTTGCGCTAAGCGCCGGGCGAGTTCGGGCGCGCCGGTCACATGCTCGCTGAGCGGCTCAGCACCAGCGGGCAAGGCCGGATCGCCATCGGCGGCGACGAGCGTCCAGCGGACGGGCGCGGTTTCATCCAGGCCGGCTTCCAGATCGTCGGCGAGCGCAGCGCCCAGCGCCACCTCAAAGCCGGGCGCGACTTTCACAGCGTCCACGGCGGGACGCCATTCCGCAGCCTCGGCTGGCTTCAAAAGCTTAATGAGCGTGGCTACTTCGGTTTCGAGCTGGCGGGCTTTGAGACGCGCGGCGGCGGCGGTATCGCGGACTTCACGCTCGCGCTCGCGGGCTTCGGGCAAGGCGGCTTCAGCGTCAAACACCTGCTGTTCGACGGCCTCCAGCTCTTCGCTCTTGATGGCGACCATTTCGGCCAGCTCTTCGACCTCGGCCAGCGCCTCATCGGAAACAGCGTCGGCGGCGACCTGACGTTCCAGCTCGGCAGCCTGCGCGGCCAGCCGGGTGACGCGCTCGCCACATTCATGGATGCGCGTTGCGGCTTGCGAGCGCTTGGCGCGTTCTTCGGCGGCGCTGGCGGTGGCCTCTTGCAGTGCGCTTTCAGCGGCGGAAAGATCGTCAGCGGCTTCAGCTACGGCTTCTTGCAGCGTTTCGCGGGCTTCGGCGTCGTCGCCCCCGGAGGCGCGCAGCTCTTCTTCCTCGGCGGCGAGTTTTTTGAGCAGCTCTTTCGCCTCACCGATAGATTCCGTTTCGCGCTCGATATCCTTTTGCAGTTGCACGACGCGTGTTTCCAGCTCGCGGCGGCGATCCTTGGCGTGGGCTTCTTCGCGATCTAGCGTCTCGCGTTCTACGCCCAACCGGTGCAGCACGGCGGCGCGGGTGGCTTCTTCCTCGCGAAGTGGCTGGATTTTCTCGGCGACCTCGGTAACCAGACGCATTGCGGCGGCCTCAGCCTGCGTGAACTGACCGACAGCGCGCGTTGCTTCCAGAAGCGATTCTTCCTCGGCGTTGACTTGCTCGCTGGCGGTGGTCCACAACAGATGGTGATGCAGCGCTTCGCACATGCGCAATTCGGCGGAAATCTCTTTGTAGCGCTTGGCTTGACGCGCCTGTTTGCGCAAGTTTTGCAGTTGCGAGCCAAGCTGCCCCAGCACATCGCGCAGACGGTCAAGATTGGTTTCGGCGGCCTTGAGACGCATTTCAGCTTCGTGACGGCGGCCATGCAGTCCGGCGATGCCAGCGGCGTCTTCCAGGATGCGGCGGCGGTCTTTCGGCTTGGCGCTGACGATCTGGCCGATTTGGCCTTGTTGCACCAACGCTTGAGAGCGCGCGCCGGTGGCGGCATCGGCGAACAGAAGCTGAATGTCGCGGGCGCGGGCGTCTTTAGAGTTGACTTTATAGTTAGATCCGGCCTCGCGCTGGATGCGGCGCGAGATTTCCAGCACATCGGCGTCGTTGAATTCGGCGGGCGCGCGCCGGGCGCGATTGTCGAGGGTGATCGTCACCTCGGCCATATTGCGCGACGGGCGGTGGTCGGTGCCCGCGAAAATCACGTCGTCCATGGCGCCGCCGCGCATGTTTTTGTACGACGTCTCGCCCATCACCCAGCGAAGCGCTTCTAAAAGGTTGGATTTGCCGCAACCATTCGGGCCGACGACACCCGTTAGCCCCGGCTCGATAAGCAGCTCGGACGGCTCGACGAATGATTTGAAGCCCAACAAGCGTAGACGTGTGATCTGCACTGGCTATCCCTCAATGGCCCACAGACGCCTCCGGAGCCAACTGCGCCGAACGCTGAATCTAAGTGAGCAGACAAACAGGGCTACTTCGGATCGCGCGCACTAACTAGCCGAACATCGACCAGCTTTTTCATGTCGCTAAAGGTCAAAGCTCCGCGCACACGCTTGCCGTTGATGAAAAAGGTTGGCGTACCCTTAACGCCAAACGACCGCCCCCGCTGTTTCACCTGCGTAACCCCATCCTTTATGTTTTGATTCGCCATGCAAGTGTCAAATGCTGAGCGACTTAAGCCGGTTTCCTGCACAACCTTGTAGATGGCGTTGAGGTTTGGTTCGCGTGCGTTCCACCGTCCGGTGGAGTTCATAAATTTGCGGATGATGGTGAAAAAACGTTTATCGGGGACGCACCGCGAGGCCATTGCTGCTGCGACGGACGACTTGCCAATGGGGAATTCGCGGAAGACGAAGTAAACCTTGCCAGTGTCGATATATTCCTGCTTGAAACGCGGGAACGTGACTTTGTGGAAAGCCCGGCACAACGCGCATCCGAGCGAAGCGTATTCCACCACCGTAACCAGTGCGTTAGGTTTGCCGAGCGTCATTTCTGGAAGAAGCCCGGCAGCCATAAGGTCTTTGAGATTAGGGTCGGCCTGTGCCTGGGAGATGGGCGTAGCGACGCCGTAATGCTCCCCTGCATCTCCTGGCCAATCAGCCCCTTGCGCGCGCGCAGCGCCTATCCCGTTGAACGCAAGCCCAACCAGCAACAGAGTTGCAGCGAAATATGCGGCCAGCCTGGATTGTTGCCCATGCCGGATAAGATGAGAGAAACAGCGCATCCCGTTATTTCGCAGTTTCTACTTGCGAAATCAATTCTTCAAACTCTTTAAGCGTATGGCCGCCTTTCAAACGCTTGCCATTAACGAAAAATGTAGGCGTGGAGTGAATGGCGAATTCCTTATTGGCGTGCTCCCGGTCATTTTCCATGGACTTCAGCAATTTCGTGTCACTCAAGCATTTGTTGAACATCTCATCAGTGAACCCGGCTTGCTTGGAAAATCTTTTCAGATCTTCAATCGGTGACTTATTGAAGGCCCAATCATTTTGGTGCGCATACAGGATTTTGATCATATCGTAATGCCGGGAGTCATCCACGCAGCGCGCCAACATGAATGCAGCGGCGGCGATGTTATCGAGCGGGAAATCGCGAAGGACATATCTCGCTTTGCCAGTGTCGATGTATTTTTTCTTCAGCTCTGGAAACACTTCGTCATGGAAGGTGGCGCAGTGTGGGCAGGTCATGGAAGAGTATTCCACGATGGTAATCGGGGCATCGGCATTGCCGAGGAACTTATCTGGCAGTTCGCCAGGCTTCATGAGTTCGACAACCGGGATATCGGCATTTCTGGCGGCGGGGGCAGCGGTTGCAAATCCGGCAGCGAAGATAGCCGGGCCTACCGCAACGGAAACAGCCAGTGTCGCGCCAATCAACCAGCGTGCCTTAAGTTGCGCTGTTACGCCCATAGCAGATAGCAGTTTCATGCCCACGTTCGTCACTCCTTAGATTATAGCAGCCGATGTAATCCCGCTTTGGCACTTAATAAATTAGGCTTATCACATAAAACTTCAGACGCTCGCTGTCGAGTGTTCAGCGCATCACAACGTTGAGAAAGACGAATAACGGGGAGCAAAAAGCCAAAAAGGCGCGCGCAGGCGGTTAATCTGGCGGCTTCAAAATGTTGGGGGTTACGCCGGGACGCCGCACGCCATCCGGGCAAGTGCGGATTTTAAGCGTTCGTCCTGGATATCGTCGAATCCGGAAATGTCGCTTGGCGGCGGTGAGGCGGGCGCTTTCCGGTTACGGCTAGAGGCAGCAGATGCATTTTCAACCGGCGCCTGCACAATGCGGATTTCGCTTACCGCGCGATATCCGAAGCAGGCGTTGATGCGCTCAATGAGCTGTCCACGCATATATTCTACTTCCATTGCGCGCGCGCCGCCGACGCGCAGCACGAGCGTAGCGCCGCTCTGTTTGCGTTCGTTGACGCCGTCTTCCGGTTTGTTGCGTGGCCATTTCAGACGTTCCGGCGCCGTGTATGACGCGATTTCAGCGCCTGCGATGGCGGGCCAGTCCGTCAAGATGGCGGCGGCGGAAAAGCCGAACTTCTCAAATGCAGGACGCATGAGCGTTGGTAGAAGCTCGCCCACGCTTTTCTGAGGAACGCCACGTCGTCTGGATTGCATAGATATTGCGGACATATAGCCCTCTTGCCCCTTAGGTTCTTGCGGCGAATCTAAATGATTCGCGTAAGGGGTGCGATGGGCCGATTGCTATCGTGGTTAATTACGGGGAAAGAATATGTGTTGTTTGCGCAACATCTTGCGCGGCAAGTTTAAGGTGCATTCTGTAAGTCATTGTTTTTACAAGGAAGAGTGTTTTTGCAATCCGCAAAAAATGCTTGATAAATTGTGATCGCAATATTATACAACCTTTAGTTGCGCTCCTAAGGCGTGGCTAGTTGCCCGCTGACATGCGGGCTAGCGGGGTAACTATCACTGGAGAGGTGCTGGAAACGGTGCCTCTCCATGTGTATTTCTGCGA
>JARRLC010000098.1:0-15214 GCA_037387425.1 Alphaproteobacteria bacterium | reverse complement strand
TGCTTCTGTGCTTCCGTGGCTATGCGTTTGATGAATTTGACAAGCACCGGATGCCCCCAATTCCGGTTGCGCGAGAGGCGCATGGCCTGCCACGCTTTGCCAGTAATCGGAAGCTCTTGCCCTCCTGCTAGACAGCCTTTCGAGTAAAACCCGATGGCGCGCGCTTTCCCTTGAGACGGCTTGTCCTGAATGCCGAACACATCCTTAGCTATCGGCGAGTTGATGACAATCCGAGCATGGTGGTGCTTTTTCTTGTGATGCCGATGATGCCTTTTCTTGGCATCAGCCGTCTGAACCATGGCAAGAAGCACGGCGGCGGCTAGTATTAGATATCGCATCATGTTGCTGCAATTCCTCCAAAGGCATCACTCACAGACTGCCAAGCTTATCGAAAGTCCTTCCCTCTGCCAACGATATCGGCAAATGGGACGGAAAAGCGCCACAAAACTTCTCTGCGCATCACTTTTTGTTCATCAAATATGATGCTGAATACCGCCTCAATAGTAGTCGGCGCGGCAATATTGCCTGAATTTTTAGGCAGAGAGCTATCAGCGCAGTATCTACAGCAGAAGCGCGGCAATTTCACGAGCACGCATGATCACAAGACGAACATTTCTTCGCCGAACAGCACAATTGGCGGGTCTCGGCGTAGGGGCGGGCGCGGGGGTAGGCGGTTACGCCTCTATTATAGAGCCGCGCTTTCGCGTGCAAGTTACGCCGTGGACCGTGGAACACGCCTCCTGGCCTGCCGCCACGCCGCCGCTGAAAATCGCCATCATCACCGATATGCACGTGATCGAGCCATGGACGCCTGTTTCGCATATCGAGCATGTCGTTGAGATGGCCAATGCGCTCAAACCGGATATCACCGTGCTGCTCGGCGATTTTGTTCCAAGTTGGGGGATTCAGCAGTGGAGCACGCACCTCGTGCCAGTGCCAGAGTGGACAGGTGCACTCGGCAGGCTGCGCGCGCGGTTCGGCGTTTATGCCGTGCTCGGCAATCACGACTGGTGGGACGCTGACGTGCGCGTCCTCCGCAAGGAATTCAAGGCGGTGGGCATTCCGGTGTTGGAAAACCAGACCGTGAAAATTGACCAGGACGGCTATCGCTTCTGGGTGGCAGGGCTAGGCGACCAGATCGCCCATTATCTTGGCCACCACCGTTTTCGTGGCGCAGACGATCTGCCCGGCACGTTGCGCCCAACCATGCGCGACAAAGATCCGGTTATCTTGTTGGCGCACGAGCCAGATATTTTCGTGCGCGTGCCGGATCGGGTGACGGTAACGCTTTGCGGCCATACCCATGGCGGGCAAGTGTGGCTTCCCTATATCGGCAGCCCGATTGTTCCTTCTGCCTACGGCCAGCGTTTCATTTATGGACACATTGTGGAAGGTGGGCGAAATCTGGTGGTTGCAGCTGGTCTGGGCATGACAGGAGTGCCCGTGCGCTTCATGGTGCCGCCGGAGATTGCCCTTGTGACAGTGACAGCGCCTGGCAGCGTTCCCATAGCGTAACGGAAAACAGATATGCGGTGGTTGCCTGTAGCGTTCACAGCTTCTGACGTCGGTTTCTACTAAACACGGTTGTTTTCCCGCGGCGGGTGAATAAGAGCGGTTAGCAGCCAACTCAGCTCTTACAAAGAGTTCAGGCGTATTCCCTGCGGCTGCCAGTTATTGATACGAAACAGCCATCATCTCCGCGATGGCGCAGAATTCAGCCACGCTTAGCCGCTCGGCGCGTATCGCTGGGTCTATGCCGAGCGTGGTCAGCGCTTCGAGTGCGCCCGGCGTGGCTTTCAATGCGGCGCGCAGCATCTTGCGGCGTTGGCCGAACGCCGCGGCCGTGAGCCGCTCCAGCATCTCAGCGCTGCCCGCTGGCAACGGCGTAGCGCGCGGACGGAACTCCACCACGGCGGATGCGACCTTCGGCGGCGGCGTGAACGCGGCAGGCGGCAGACGCAGCGCGATGCGCGTTTCGGCGCGCCACTGCGAAAGCACCGCAAGGCGTCCATAAGCCTTGCCACCAGGCGCGGCGACGATGCGCTCGGCGACTTCCTGCTGAAACATCAGGGCCATGCTATCCCACCAGGGAGGCCACGGCTCGGTCTTCAGCCAGCCGGTGAGGAGCGGCGTTGCAACGGAGTAGGGCAGGTTGGCGACAATCCGCACCGGGCCGCGCTTCTCCTTCGCGGGCAGCAGCGAAGGCCAGTCCGCAGCAAGCGCGTCGCCTTCCACCACCGTCAGCTGTCCCGGATAATGCGCGGCGATGGCCTCCAGCGCGGGCAGGCAGCGGCGGTCTTTCTCAATGGCGATGACATGCGCCGCGCCTTCGGCGAGCAGCGCGCGGGTAAGGCCGCCCGGTCCTGGTCCCACCTCGACCACGGTTGCGCCTTCCAGTGATCCGGCTTGGCGCGCAATCCGCCGGGTGAGGTTCATATCAAGGATGAAATTTTGCCCCAGCGTTTTCTTGGCCGTTAACGCAAGCGCGCGGATAACCTCGCGCAGAGGGGGGAGTGTGTCGTCTAGTACGCCGTTCATGGATGCGATCCTGCCGGTACGCTCCCACTGTCACCGCTTCCTTGCGCGCCCATCTTTGCGGCCAGCTTTAGCGCCGCGATCAGACTGTCAGGATGCGCCTTTCCTTTCCCCGCGATGTCGAATGCGGTGCCGTGGTCCGGCGAAGTGCGCACGAATGGCAGGCCAAGCGTTACGTTCACGCCTTCGTCGAACGCAAGCGTTTTTAGCGGAATAAGCGCCTGGTCGTGATACATGGCGATGGCCGCGTCATAGTTCTGGCGCGCGCGGGCGTGGAACAGCGCGTCGGCGGGGTGCGGTCCGGTAACGGCGTAGCCCTCGGCTTGCAAGGCCGCGATAGCAGGCGCGATGATCGTCTGTTCCTCGGTCCCCATTAGGCCGCCTTCGCCTGCGTGTGGATTTAGCCCTGTCACTGCCAGGCGAGGTGCGTCAATGCCAAACCAGCGGCGCAAATCAGCCGCCACGATACGCGCTGTGCTGGCAATAAGCTCTGGCGTTAGCGCGCTGGGCACATCGGCCAGCGCTATGTGGATGGTCACTGGCACGACGCGTAAATCTAGCCCGCAGAGCATCATCACCGGCGTGGCGTTTGCTCCCTGGTCACGGGCGAGCGCGCCAAGAAATTCGGTGTGTCCTGGATGCGGGAACCCTGCCGCCGCCATCACATGTTTGGCGATGGGATTGGTCACGGCAGCGCTCGCTTCGCCGCTTTGCGCAAGCGCTACAGCGGCCTCTATCGACGCCTTAACTGCGGCAGCGTTGGCGGATGATGGCGAGCCGGCCTCGACAGGCTCAGCCAGCGGAACAGGAATAGGAAGCACGGGCAAGATGGAGGTAAACGCTGTCTCCGCTTCGCTGATATGCGCCACGGGGATTGCGGGTACATTGAGTCGCAATTGTTTTGCCCGGCTGCGCAGCGCGCCAGCATCACCCAGAAACGCGAACGGCGGAACGTTGTCTGTGTTCCGCCGCAGCCAAGTCATTAAGGTGATGTCCAGTCCAACGCCTGCCGGGTCGCCCATGGTGAGGGCAACCGGTTTTGTTGTCATGATCAACCTCCGACCCGGCTTCTTTTTTTGTTGGGATATTCGATGCGCGCCCGGTCTTTCAAGTCTTTCAGGTAGCGGCGGCTATACAGCTTGAAAGTCTTTTGGAGTTTACTCGCAGTATTGTTTTTCTTTTTGCTCACACCGGAAGCAACCGTCTCCCGTTTTTTGCAAACCGCATGGCTTTCAATAGCGCCGCCGTGGATTGCAGGAGGAGTCATTTGTCCCGTGCGAGCTTTTTTCAGAGCTGCTTGAACTTCACCGCGGAACTTCGAGATTTTAACATTTGTAACACTTCGGACGGAAGCGTTTTTTACCCCAGAGAGCAATCCATTTAGCATGCCGCAACTTTTGAATTTCTTGCGCATTTTTTCGACTTCGAGGAGACGTTGCGCAACAAGACTTTCATTTTTGGGGTTGGCGATTGCGAACTTTACAATCTTAACATCGACTGTGGCCCCGTTTTTATCGGTGCTGCTGGTGGTTTTGATGGTCTGCATTTCGACCTGCAATTGCCCGCCATAGCGCCGTTTGATCACTTTTTGCCACGAGTTACTCGCGCGCACCCGTTCTTTTAGCGTGGTAGGATCTATCCCCTGCTTGCGTAGCTGCCCCAAAAACTGCTTAACCGTCATTTTCTTATTATTGCGCTGAGCCATGCGCTTCAAAATGCTTTGCAGGTCATCATCGGAAACGGCAACTTTCAGCTGTTTCGCGGCCTGAAGCATCAGCCGCTCTTCGATAAGCTGTTCAAGTGCAACTTTTCGCGACGATCTGGCGGTTTCGGCAACCACCTGCTTCTGGATATGCTGAACGAATTTCTTTTGCAGCTCCCTCATTTCTTCTTTTGAGGAAGGGCGCACTTTCATTGCGAATTCGCGAAACTGCTCTTGCGTTTTCGGCGATTTCAGACGTTGCTTCATTCTTTTGCCAATGCCGCGTGTCAACGCCAGAAAGCGCTGTCGCTGCCTTAACTCATATGAAGTAACAGGTTCATCGTTCACAAGCACGACGATGCTTTGCGCGAATGCCTGTTTATGCGGCGCAAGAAACAAAGCGAGGCCAAACACAAGGCCTATGAACCGTAAAGTACGGCTAGTGTCTAATTTCATAATCATGATTAATTCCGATGCGCTTTCGCTTTCCGGTTGAGCATCCATCCTCAGCAAAGCTTTATGTGCAAATAAAAGCTAGGCGGATTCGTGGCGCAAGCTCAATACGGCATTAACCATTATGCACATCGCATATGAGCCTCGCGCTTGCAACAACCACTACGCAGTGAGCGGGAGTTCCACTAAAAGTTCAGCCTAGAGTTTGCCCGCCGTCGAGGCAAATCATCTGGCCAGTAATTGACGGCGTCATTAATAGGAAGTGCACGGCCCGCGTGATGTCGTCTGGCGTTGCCCCTTGTCCGAGCGGTGTTGAGCTCCATTTCGCGTCAAAAGCCGCCTGTGTTTCGTGAATGCTTTTCAGTACCGGCCCAGGGCCAATCGCGTTGACGCGGATACGGGGCGCCAGTGCTTGCGCCATTGTCAGCGTTGCCCACCATATGCCGGCTTTGCTCAACGAATATGAGAAATAGTCAGGGGTAGGGCGCATCACGCGATGATCGATAATGTTAATGATGTTGCCATTTTCGCTTGCAGGGAGGTGTCCCGCGAGACTTTCGCCCAGCAAGACTGGCGCGCGCAGGTTCACATCCAGATGCGCTTGCCATTGGGCCGGGTCGAGCTGGCCGATGGAGTCAGGCATATATAGAGAAGCGTTGTTGATAAGACAGTGGGGGGCTTCGTCGAAATGTTCTGTCACGCGCGGAACAAGCTGCCGAACGCTATCTATATCGCTCAGATTGGCCGGAACGGCGGTCGCGCGTTTCCCCGTGGGATCGATGTCGCCTGCAAGCATCTCTGCTTCGTCCTGCGAGCGGTGATAATGAATGGCAACGCGCCAATTCTGCTGAGCAAGGCTAAAGGCAATGGCGCGCCCGATACGATGTGCCGCTCCGGTTACGATGGCGATTTTTGCTGATTTATCAGCGTCTTGTTTTGACATCATGGTATTCGTTGGCATTTCACCGCTCGCAAAGTTCGCTTCATTCACAACTTATCCTCAAAAATGCGCCATTATGCACCTTAAAGTAGTTGATTTTTAAGAATGCTCGCGTTAAGTGTGTCAGCAAGAAGCATGAAGCCTCTAAGGTATTACAAATTGCTTCCTATTTGGAACGCGTTTCAGCAGTCCGCATGGCCCATAAAGCATTTTTGCGGTCAATATGTTGGCGCAGTTTTAGTAAGCGTTGCGTTGCGTAACTTGGCTTTTCATGACCAGTCCTCTCCCTCTCTAGTGCCCAATAGGCCGGATCCTAGCCCCCATCGGGATCCGGCCGCCCTAGCTTTTAAGGCGGCATTTTTTAGAGCAGAGCCAATGGGGCGTGCGCAGGATACGCGCCAGAATTTTCCAATACACAAAGTCCATGAATATCAAACTCAACCTTGAATTGCAATTCAGGGGACATGCCTACACGCAAAGGTGATGTCGGCGTAATTCCAAGTAGCGTTATTCTACTAGTGCACTGACGCATTCAGAAGATTCATGCATGAGTGCACTAGCTCTTTGTTTATGCATCAATTTTTCCAAACTCGGCTGCAGCCTTCGTTTGGATCGATGCACTAGCCGCATTGTAATCACCATCCTGTGGCGAACACCCCGCGCGCCGCTTTCTTCGAAATTCTCTGATACCGCGCATAAGCCGCCGCTGCGCGTCCGAGAATTCTCTTCGGCTTTTCCTCTGCAATCCAGCCATCGAGCGCCCCTTTGAGCGTATACGCTTCCGGGGCCATGAGTTGCCTGGTCCACAAAAGCGGCTTCGCGCCGGTCGGACGCAAGAATGGCGCGAAAAACCTCTGGCTCATGCAAGCCAGAATGATGGCCTCACGCTCATCAGAGCCAGCGCTATGATGACGCGGCGTAACGAGAAACTGCCCCAGCGCGAGCGGCTCCATCAACACGTCATGCCCAATGTAAACAACAAGGCTAGGTTTCAACGGCTGCTGCTCCGGCTTGGCATTGCCGAGTGCTTTCGCCAGCTCTGCTACTTCAGGATCGTGCCCGGAGGCTGCGCGGAAAAAGTCGCGCGTCGCTTGGATGATCTCTTGCCCGCGATAAGCGTCAGCAATCATCAGCGTTCCGCTGGCCTTGTGGCGGAACACGACGCGCTCCAGCACTGCCGCACTGGGGTTTTTCGTAACAGAAACCTCCTTCCACGCGCGGGCTCGTCTGAAATACGTGCGCAAGCCAAGGCTCGCCCCCCAGTAAAGATTATGCGCGGCGTCATCGCCGTTGCCGATGGCGGCGGGAACAGGCGCGATACTCTGATGCTCATTATCAGCCAGCGCGACGAACACTCGCACCAGACGGGGACGCTTCTTTGCTTGCGCCTGCCCCTGGATTGCGACCGGCAACGCAAAAAACACGGCCAGCCCTATCGCCATAGTGAGCAGCCATCGCGGCCACGTCCGCCAAGGGCTTTTAATTGCTCCTGAATTCATGCACGGTTCCTCCTTGGAATGGGTGTTGGCCATTGCTGGTTTTCCCCTAACAACCGTGGCCATTTTAGGCGTTCATACGTATGCGCTCGCAGCATATTCCGCTTGCTATCACTTAATAGGCGTGCTTACTTTGTATCGCAAAGTGACGCGATCAATATTGCTGATGGATCGGATTGATCTGATATTTTCGCATATCAGGTGTGATCCAATAGGACGCTTACCATGCGTGACCTCGACAAAGCTCTCGCCGATATAGTTCTCATCCGCAACCAGATTGCTGCGGGCACCACATTTCGCGGCTACGGCCCGATGGCGCTTGCGGCAACTGGCGTTCTGGCGCTCATAACCGCCACCGCGCAAACGCTGTGGTTCGCCGATGCTAACGAGCAGCCGCTCGTGTTTCTGGCCGGATGGGTGATTACGGCGCTCGTTGCAATTGGCATTATCGGCGCGGAAATGCTGGGCCGCTCGCGGCGGTTGCATTCCGGTCTCGCCGACGTGATGATTTATAACGCCATTCAGCAATTTCTGCCATCTGGCGCGGTTGGCGCGTTGCTCGCCGCTGTGCTCATCAAGTTCGCGCCGCAAGAAATATGGATGCTGCCGGGGTTGTGGCAAGTTCTTGTGAGCGTTGGTATTTTTGCGTCCGTTCACGCACTGCCGCGCGGGATTGCTTTTGCTGGCGCGTGGTATCTGCTATCCGGGCTTACGGTGCTGGCGCTCGCCAGTCAGGATCACTTGCTATCGACTTGGCATATGGGCATTCCCTTTGCTGGCGGGCAGTTCCTCACCGCAGCCATTATGTATTATGCCTTTGGGAAATCCGATGACGAAGACCAATACTGACGGCGCGCCCTTCTCTTATGATGGGCTTGACCGCATCATTCACGAAAAAGCGCGGCTGGGCGTGCTCACCTCGCTAATCTCGCACCCGAAGGGGCTGGCTTTTGCAGACTTGAAGCAGCTTTGCGGCCTTACCGACGGCAATCTGAGTCGCCATTTGCAGGTGCTTCAGGAAGCCGGGCTGGTGGAAATCCGCAAAGGCTACGAAGGCAACCGCCCGCAAACGAATTGCCACCTCACCTCGGAAGGACGCCGCCGCTTTCTCGATTATCTTTCAGTGCTGGAACAGGTGGTCCGTGATGCCGCCCAGGCCGCCGAAGAAGATGACCTTCCTGCAGGCAGTCTACGCACACTTCTTGCTTAACCTTCCGTGTTTCCCTTTTTTTGTAAGGAGACTTTATGATGCAAAGCTATTGCTCATCCAAACTTCATGTTGGCATGCTCATGGATGGTAACGGACGCTGGGCTACAGCGCGTGGACTGCCGCGCTCAGCTGGACATGAGGCGGGCGTGAAAACCATCCAGCCCATTTTGGAAGCCGCGCCCACACATGGCATCGGCATGTTGACGCTCTATGCGTTTTCATCCGACAACTGGAAACGTCCGCAGGCCGAGGTGAACGCGCTGATGAATTTGCTAAGGTGCTACCTAGATCGTGAGACCGCTCGTTTCGCCGAAAAGGGCGTGCGCCTCACCGCTATCGGCCGCCGCGACCGCTTGCCAAACGGTCTGTCGGGAGCTCTTGCACGCGCTGAGGCGGCGACGGCGGGCGGTACAAAGCTGCATTTGCGCGTGGCAATCGACTATTCCGCACGGGACGCGATTTTGCGGGCGGCAGCGCAAGCTTCGACCCCTGAAGACCTCACCCGTGAGGGTTTCGCGCGACTCATTACCGGCGGCGATGCGTCGCGTGATGTGGATTTGCTTATCCGCACGGGCGGCGAACAGCGGCTGTCCGATTTTCTGCTGTGGGAATGTGCTTACGCTGAGCTGTATTTCACGCCGCGCATGTGGCCTGATTTCAGCGCCAATGACTTGGCGGAGGCGGTGGACAGTTTCCACAAGCGTGAACGCCGGTTTGGCAAGGCGACTGCTTCTGCTCCGGCGGCGGCGTAGGGCGGCGTAGCAAGACGGGCAGTTTGCTGCCCGTCGCGTCACTCATCGCTATCCCAATATTCCCGGGCGATATCCGTGCTGACGCCTGCATAAATCGCGCTGAAGATACGCTCTCCTTTTGGGAACTCGTTGCTTTCCATCAGCGTTTTCAGCCCTTCGGCGAGCGTGTCGCGCACATCCTCGAAGGTTTTCGCGGAGGCTTCAGCGTGATGCTGATCGAATTCCCAGTCGTGCACCAGAAAACAAGGCGTATAGCACCAGGGCGAAAATTCTGGCTTCACCCAAAGCGCACGCGGGATGGTGCCGCCATCGGTGAGCATTTGGTTGGGCGTAATCACCTCGCCAGATGCGCGCGTGAAGGAAAAAGGTCGCTCCGGATCAGGGATATACTCGAACCAGTCAGGCCTTAGCCAGCGCAGATTGATTTTGTCGAGATTTTGGAACGTACCGGCGGGCGTGGCGTCATAATCAGCCGAAAAGTAATCGCCGATGATTGATTTCCTGACAAAAGTGTCAGCCTTTTCTTGCGATGCTTCCAGACGTTCCCGGCGCGCTATTTTTGCAAGATAGCGTTTATTCTCAATCATTGCGCTGTCTCCGAAATGTGACGAACGGATCGAAAGAGTTTACCTCATCGGACAAGATTTTTACTCGGAAAAAGATGATTTATCACCGTAAACAAAACTATCAGTTGCGAAAATAAGAGCGAATACAGCTTTTCCGATGGCCAAGTTCGCTTGAACGCCTTGCGTCCAATGGGTGTGAACCTCGCCAGCGGGATATAGTTGAAATCTTTATCCGGCTTTTTTGCTTGCTCTTAAGAAAATTTGCCTATTTCCTCAGTAAGGCTTATATCAATGTTCAAGCTTAGGTTCGAGCGAAGCTTCTCCAAGCATCACGAACGAAATACCTCCCGTGAGCGGCCAAGCCTTGCGGGACTGTGGAGAGATTTTTATGACGCAAACGCCATTGATGCCCAAAGCCACAGCCGTTTGGCTGGTCGATAATACTTCGCTGACGTTTGATCAGATTGCCGATTTTTGCGGACTTCATATGCTGGAAGTGAAAGGCATCGCGGACGGCGATGTGGCACACGGCATTAAAGGAATGGACCCGATCACGTCTGGTCAGCTCACGCGTGACGAAATCGCTCGTGCGCAGAACGATCAGAATTACCGCCTGAAGCTGGCTAAATCGAAAGTGGCCATGCCTGAGGTTAAGACCAAGCGTTCGCCAAAATATACGCCGCTGTCGCGCCGCCAGGATAGGCCGAATGCGATTTTGTGGCTGTTGAAGCACCATCCGGAGCTGCGTGATGCGCAAATCATGCGCATTGTCGGCACCACGAAGTCAACCATCGCTTCGATTCGCGACCGTACGCACTGGAATTCGGCGAATCTTCAGCCGAATGATCCTGTCGCGCTGGGGATTTGTTCGCAAATCGACCTGGACGCTGAGGTGCGCCGTGCTGCGCGCCGCGCCGAGCAGGAACGTCGCGATGTTGAAAAAGAAGCTGGTGGTCCCATTGAGCCAGTGGGAACGCTGCTGCCGGTTGAGGAAACAACGGCGTCAACGTCGGTGCTGTTGCGTAAAGACGATCAGGTATCGCACGACCATACCGAGGAAGCCGACGATAAGTCTGACCGCGCTTTGACGGTTGAAGACGTATTCGGTAAGCAAGAAGAGCCGGGGCAATCTTAACGGCTTGTCAGGAAAAAGTGCGCGAGGGACATCTGCACGAAAGAGCGAGGACAGAGCAAACGCCCTGCCCTCGTGATATGGTGTGGCTATGATGTCCCTTCGCGCAGGCGCTTCATTTTTTCGTCCGCTACCTGATTGGCCATATCCACAAATATTTTTTCGGACTTTATACCCATCACTTGATTGATTTGCTTGGCAAGCGACGGGCACGAAACGTTGATTTCAGTGATTTCGTCTTCCAGAAAATCCATACCCACAAGAAAAATGTCCAGGCTCACGATTTTCTCAATGGCCTTGTCGAGCAGTTTCTGTTGCGTTTTTGACAATCCGCTGTTTGCGCGCGCGTCGGCTCCCTGATGCATGTTGCATAACGCGCCGGATTTCGGGGCGACACGGTCTACGATGCCAACAACCTCGCCGTTGCAGACGATCACGCGCGTATCCACATGCGGCCGCCCCGGCTCTGGAACAAACGGCTCTACGATAACATAGCCCGAATCAGGCAGCAGATGCCGCGCATGCTCCATGGCTTCTGATTCGCTCGCCGCGAATGCGATGTTTTTTCCGCCAAACCGCGACGGCGCTTTGATGACAATTTTCTGGTAGCCGCGCCAGTGCATTGTCCGCCAGATGGTCGCAATGCCCTCTTCCGACGATACCGTGAAGCGGTCTTTGCGGAATTCTCCGGCCATGTGCTTGTCGTGGTAATTCAAAATGGCTTCCGGCGTGTTGAGGAAAACGCCCCGCTTCCCCAGAAGATGCCGCAGCATTTCGTAATATTGCGCGGTATTTACCGGATCGGGCCGCATCCACACGATGTCGCCATCCCAGACCGGCACGCCATCAAGGAACAGCTGGTCTCCCTCCGTGGCGATGCCCGTAACGAGATGCCAGGTGCAGGAGTGTCCGCGGTTGAGGGTCTCCGTTTCAATCACAAGCGAAGTATCGAATTGCGGTTTTAGTAGCGATTTGTCGTCGGCCAGAATGAAGGTATGGCGGGCGGGGACAATGTCGCGCGTATTAGGGGCGGAGGCCGCCAGGTTGAGCGACCAGTTGACGCTTTGGTCGTCTGAGGTACGCCATTGCAGGTCTTTTCTGGGGATGCTGGCTACTTTGCCGTATGGGTCGTAATAGGTGATGACGCCATCCGTTTCCGAAAGCAGCACGACATATTGGTCGGCTCCGCTGTCGGGATTTCGGATATTGGCGATAGCTAGGCCGCCGCTCCAGTTTTCCGCGCCTGTGGAGGCAACAGACAGGTGTTTGGCCGCGAATTCTGCCATGGACGCATTGTCGGTGTTGGCGCCAGGGGCGGCGCCGAGTTGGCGGGCAAGCTCTGTTTCTGAAATGCTAAGCGGCTGGCCGCTAAGCGTGGCGGTCGCCAACAGAGAAACAGGGCCGCATGTGTAGTTGGTAGTTTGCCGTGGTATGATCATTGGTGCGCTCGCAAATAAACGCCAAAGCAGAATTTCTTTGTCTATCCAACGGGGAATTTGTCATGCCCGCGCTTTGATCTGTCGTTTTGCGCCTTCCCGCGTCTTAAGGAAATGACGGCGAAAACGTGGGGCTGGGAGCATTACGCATTCGTTGGTTGCCCTTGGAAAGCCTGCTTAGCTTTCTGATTCGTAGGGTGATGTTGGACTTATTGATTCGGCACGATGCTGTCACGAACAACTCCCCATTCGTTGGGGACTTACAAGGAGTTAGCATCAAGACATTCTCGTGCCGGAGCTATAAGCCGAAAGGGAAATCTACAACAGACTAACACAATTGAACGCGGCAAGTTTTCGTTACCTATCTTGCCGCACCGTTGCTGTTCCAACGTTATGTTCGTGTTCCGCGAAAGCTCTGTCTAACTGAGCTCCGCTCGGGAAGCTCTAATGCGTTTGCCCCGCGCGCTTCCGAACTTGGCTCGCGGGGCTGTACTAGTGCACTGACACATTCAAATGATTTATATGGCAGTGCACTAGATCTTTGTTTCTGCATCGATTTTACCAGACTCCAGTGTAACTTCCGTTTGGATCAATGCACTAGCTATCAATTTTCAGCGGTTGCCACTTTTGTTTCGATGGGCGCGCGCACGCGCAATGCATCGATATGCGTTTGTTCTTTTTTGAAGTCGGCGAATTGGCGTCCGCTGAGCTGACGGCTACGCGGCGTGCGAATTTTCATCGGGTTTGTATGGCGATTATTGATGAGAACTTCAAAGTGCAGGTGGGGTCCCGTTGACATGCCGGTAGAACCGACCTGCCCAATAATCTGCCCCTGACGCACTTTCACGCCTTTTTTGATGCCGGAAGCAATTTTATGCATGTGGCCATATGCGGTTTTGTAGCCGTTATTGTGCCGGATGCGGATATAGCGTCCGTACCCGCCATGCAAGCCTGCTTCTTCGATAGTGCCGCTGCCGGACGCCATAATCGGCGTACCGCGGGGGGCGGCCCAGTCAACGCCACTGTGGAATTTGCGTATGCCTAAGAGCGGGTGGACGCGATAACCGAACGCTGATGTGAAGCGACCGACTTTCACGGGCTTATTCATCAAGAATTTCCGTGAGTTAGAGCCGCGAGCGTTATAGAAATCAATCGTTCCGTCTGAAGCGCGGAAACGATAATAGCTTGTTGTGTCGCCGCCTACGGTCATCGCGACATAGAGCAGTTTGTTAGGTGTGTTGATTCCCTGTGCGTTTTGTTTGGCTTCGAAGAACATTTCAAAGCTGTCGCCAGGGCGCACCTTTTGTTTAAAGTCAATGTCGTAACTCATGACGCGCAGCAATTTTTGCGTAATGGACTTATCCAAATGCTGCTTCAGACATGCGCTGTAAACGCTTGAATAAATCGTTGCCCGGCCTTTTAGGCTCGTTTTGCCGCTTTTTTTGGTGGCTGGGATATGATTTTGCGTGAGTGTGTATCCACCGTCTCCGCTGCGTTCCACGGTTGCGACGGGATTAATGCCGGTGAAAATACTGACCTTAAGCGGTTCTTTCGCTGAAGGATCGCTCGCGGCAGGAATAAGGCGCACACGTAATTCCTGGCCTGCCATTAGTTTCAGCCCGCCAGGGATTGTATTGAGGGCTTCGGCAATTGACTGCGCCTGCCATGTCTCTGCACCGACAGCTTTTAAGATACCAATGAGCGTTTCACCGCGTTTAACGAGAGCCCAATACATTTCACTGTCGTCGGAATCGTCGTCCTCCGCGATCAGCGTTTTTGCTTTTGTCGTGGTGTAAGGCGGTTCTTTCAGCTTTTCAGGGGCTTGAGCCACTCCATCATTGTTTGCCTCGTCTGCAGACGACGTGGCTTTATCTGTATCAGCGGCGTCTTCGGTGGGCATGATCCCTGGGCGGAGCTGGGTCGCGCTTTCAGCATATATTGCGTTTGCCTCGGCGACGTAACGTTCTGCGGTATCGTTGCTTAATGTCTGGCCGTCTTCCTCAAGCAGGGAACCTGTTGTGAGGTCGAGAATACGCGTTGTCAGCAGTGCCTTATTAAGTTTTCCAGTTTGAGGGCTCGTTTGAGCCGTCTTCACCGGTTTTGTGTCGGCATACAGATCGAAAGGATTGAAGGGCGGTATGGCCTTGCTGTTTTTCGGGCGCGCCATGGACAATGAAGCCACGATGCGCAGATAGGGCTTAACCCGGAAGAATTCGCGGGCGTCACGATGCTCTGCGACCTTATCGTGGATCAGATATTGTGTTGTCAGCCCCTTGGTGGTCATTGTGATCTTATCGGTCTTCGACCCAAGGAGAGCTACGCGCTCTTCAATGATGTTCCCGGTTTGCGGCGTCATTGCTGCAAGGCTGACGCGTCGCAGGGAGGACATCATACCGTGCCCATCCTCAATGTTACTGGATGCATAAACCGAGATAGCGATGATGCACAAACCAGCTGCGGCGACGATACATGTGGAAATGAACCATTTAAGCCGGGATATAAGCCGGCGGGTTTTCGCATCGCGGAGATAAAGCGCGGGCAATGACCCTTGCCCCGCAGGAATATAGACCTGCGGTAAATTCCGCCCGCTCACACGCGACGGTGCTACGTCGCGTCTTTGAGCACCAGAGAAGTGGCTGTTTCGATCTAGCAAACCCATCACCCCGTAAACGGTATCTTTTTACATCAAGAGACCGCAAATCTCAATAACGCCGGGAAGAAACGCCTTTGTTACCGGACATTTCATTAATATCCGGGGGGAGTTTGCCGCGTTCTTCCACAGCGTGTCAACAATGCTGGTACTATATAAGTACAATTCCGAGTCTGAAAGATGGCATAGAAGGATATAATGCGCTGCGAAAAAATTTCAGAAAAAATATCATTATTTGCAACGCGTTAATTCATTTTTAAGATGTGGAGGGCAAATTAGCTTTCATCGGGACGCGCCGAGATTGAGGGACGGTTAGCCGGGAGGCTTCTTCAAACGTCAATC
>JARRLC010000097.1:0-9373 GCA_037387425.1 Alphaproteobacteria bacterium | reverse complement strand
ACTTCTACGCCCGTATTGGCTGCGAGCTGAGCGCGCATGGCCTCAATCTCGCCCGCATCCCCGAAGCCGTTGAGCATGATGTTCAGCCCCGATTTAGCGAGCGCTTCGGCCATGCCAAAGCCGATGCCGCTGGTGGAGCCGGTCACGACCGCGCATTTTCTCTCAGGTTGTGTCGTCATAAAGGAACCTCCGTGATACGCCTGAAACCGCAATTACCACTGAATCAGCTGAATTTGCGCCAGTATCATACATGACTCTGCCGCCAAACTTGCGGAATGCTCCTGAGCACAATGCTCAGATTGCCGTGAGGAGGAACAGGGCAGGGGAGGGAGGGCAATGCCGTAGCCAAAAACGTTGTGTGGGCTGGCGGCGCATAATTCACCTGAAATTCACTGCACCTTCAACAATTCCGCTTATATTTCCATAATTGCCGTACAAACTCTGAAGAGGCCCGCCCGTGAATATCCACACGCCCCGCTTCGCCAACTCCAAAAACTTACAGGCCAAGGCCCACCAGCTCATTCCCGGTGGCTGCCACACATACGCCAAGGGCGACGACCAATACCCGTTGCGTGCGCCTGGCTTTATCGAACGTGGCCACGGCTGCCATGTCTGGGACGTGGACGGCAACGAATACATCGAATACGGCATGGGCAACCGCACGGTGGGCCTGGGGCACGGCTTCCAGCCAGTCGTTCAGGCTGCCATGCATGAGTTGTCGCGCGGCAGCAATTTCACCCGGCCTTCGCGCCTGGAGGTCGCTTGTGCGGAAGAGTTCCTTTCACTCATCGACAATGCTGAAATGGTGAAGTTCAGCAAGGATGGCTCGGACGCAACTTCGGGCGCGGTCAAGCTGGCGCGTGCCTATACCGGGCGTGATATGATCGCCTTTTGCGCTGATCATCCGTTTTTCTCAGTGGACGATTGGTTCATCGGTTCCACGCCCATGGGCGCAGGGATTCCAACGACGGTGAAGGCGCTGTCGCTCACTTTCGGATATAACGATCTGGAAAGCGCGCGGGCGTTGTTCGCCAAATATCCCGGCCAGATCGCAGGCGTTATTCTGGAACCCGCCCGGCTAGAGGAACCGCAAGGCAACTTCTTGCACGAACTCAAGCAGCTCTGCCATCAGAACGGCGCGCTGTTCATCCTGGATGAAATGATTACCGGATTTCGCTGGCACAAAGGCGGCGGGCAGAAGGTCTACGATATCGATCCTGACCTGAGCACCTTCGGCAAGGCGATGAGCAACGGCTTTTCGGTGTCGGCCTTAGCGGGCAAGCGCGAATTCATGCGTCTGGGCGGCATGGACCACACCGACCGGCCACGCGTTTTCCTGCTTTCCACCACCCACGGCGCAGAAACGCATGCGCTTGCGGCCACCATCGCTAGTTTGAAAACATATCGCACCGAGCCTGTTATTGAGCACCTCTACCGCATGGGCGAACGCCTGGAAAATGGCATCCGCGAGGCAACAGCCAAGCGTGGTCTTAGCGATTACGTGCCAGTGATGGGGCGCGCCTGCAACCTGATCTACGGTTCGCGCGACCGCGAGGGCAAGCCGAGCCAGGCGTTCCGCACGCTATTCTTGCAGGAGATCATCCGGCGCGGCGTGCTGGCGCCGTCGTTGGTGGTCAGCTATGCCCACACCGAAGCCGATATCGACCGCACGGTGGAAGCCATCGATGGCGCGCTGGAAGTCTATGCCCGCGCCCTGGAAGAAGGCGTGGAGAAACACCTAGTAGGACGTCCCTCGCAAGTGGTGCAGCGTGAGTATAACGAGCCGTTCGACGAACAATAACAGACGGCCGGAAAACGTAGCCACAAAACGTCGCTAAGGCGTTACCGGGGCGATCGGCGGCTATTGCTGCGGATGTCTTCCGCCATCAGACTGGTGAGGATGCCTTCGCGTAAGCCCCTGTCAGCCACACGGAGCCAGTTGGTCGGCCAAATGCGTAGCATCGCTTCCAGAATAGCGCATCCGGCAAGCACCAAATCGGCGCGCTCCGGGCCGATACAGGGCTGGTTACGGCGCCCTTGGTAGGTCATGGCGAGTAAATCGGCAGTGACGGAACGCACATTGGTATCGGATAGCCAACAGCCGTCAACCTTGGTGCGGTTATAGGCTGGAAGCCCTAAATAAATCCCCGCTACGGTTGTCACCGTGCCCGAAGTACCGAGAAAATGAACCTTGCCGTTGCCGATCTGGCTTATAATATTATGTATTGCCTCAAATTCTTGAAGCTTGGCGGTCACGTCGCCAACCATAGCTTCGAATATTCCGCCGTCCACATTCTGGCCGCCATAGCGTTCCGCCAGCGTTACGACGCCAATTGGTAGCGATGTCCAAGCCGCGATGGCGTTTTGCACTTGCACGCGTTCTGTTAATGTCGGGCGGCGATTGGTCGACATTTGCTGCAAATTCAGCCAAATGAGTTCGGACGATCCGCCGCCAATGTCGAACACCAACGCCCAATCGCAGTTTCGGTCAAGCAGTGACGCGCATCCGGCGACGGCTAGCCGAGCTTCTGTCTCACGGCTGATGACCTCGATATTCAAGCCGATTTCATCGCGGACGCGGTTTACGAAGTCTTGGCTGTTTTGCGCCACGCGGCAAGCTTCTGTGGCGATGAGGCGCGAGCGGTGAACTTCACGGCGCTCCATCTTATCAGAGCAAATTTTCAACGCGTCCAGCGTGCGCGCCATGGCGTCGTCTGAGAGCATTCCGGTGTTGCTGAGCCCCTCGCCAAGGCGGATGATTCTGGAAAATGCGTCGATAACCTGGAAACCGCGTCGGGAAGGTCGGGCTACAAGCAGGCGGCAATTATTCGTCCCCAGATCAAGCGCGCCATATACGGGAGCATTTAGCTTGCCGCGCAAATGCTGGCGGCGGCGTGCGTTATCCGGTTGCTTGCGTGTCGTCGTGGAAATAGATTCGCTAGTCCCCCCTACAGGACAACGTCCATTCGCGCCGGATGCTATATTTGGCATGCGCATTTGCGCGTTGTCCTCTGGCTTACTAGTATCTGTCACGTCGCCTCCGCGGGAACGACCAAAGCTGGATCTTTCTGCAGGCTTTGCATTCCGGCTCTAGTTTTATACCTTAACGCTCGATTTTTTCGAAAACCGGTTCTCAGCTCGGAATTCGCGGCTTATGAGGCGGCCCCCTTGTATTCAATGTTCTGTTACTTTAGCAGTAGCACAGCTTGCGTAAAGTCTTTCTCATTTCTCGCAAATGAAGTTAGCGTGTCTTTTCATTGTTCGCTGTCGGGAGGCTTAATATGAGCCGTATCCTCAACGTTTCAAATCGATGCAACTGGCGAAGCTGGGCGGTTTACATTTGTTTTGCACTGGCTATGGCGGCGTTTCCAGCCGGGCAGGGCAGGGCGGCAGAAAATAGCCAGCAGGCCCGCGCAGCCCGGTTGATGGATCGGCTGGTTGCGGCCTATCCGGAGCACCTTAAAGGGCATAGCGGCAACGAATTGATCTGGCACGATGGCTCCCGCATGACCTTTGACGACGGGCAGGAAAAAGATTTCAAGGCCCGGCTTCAGAACCCTGATATTGAGGATCAGTTCTCGATTGCATATCCCGCAGGCGAAATGCACGCCAATCCTGAGCTGAACGCCGACCCCGGACGCTTCCGCAACGATGCGTTCTTTACCAAGATTTATGGCGATTGCCGCAAAGGCAACATGGAAAAGCGGCTCGTTAAGGTTGTCTGGCTGCGCAATCACGGCGCGAAAAAGATCCACGTCACCCCGGTTAACGGCGTGGCGGCGAAGCTTCAGGCCGTCTCGGACGAATTGGATAAGCTGCCGGAACAGTACATGCGATACTTGAACCCGATAGGCGGAACGTTCAATTGTCGCAAGGTTGCAGGCACCAAACGCTTAAGCGCGCATTCTTATGGAATCGCCATCGATATCAACTCCAAATTCGGCGATTATTGGCGCTGGGGCAAAGTGAAGGGCAGGGGAAAGGCTAGACGCATCCTCTACCGCAATCGCGTCCCCTGGAAGATCGCGGAAATTTTTGAAAAGCACGGCTTCATCTGGGGGGCGAAATGGTATCATTACGACAGCTTCCATTTCGAGTACCGGCCTGAGCTGTTTAATGGCCCGAAGGCTGGCGTTGGCGCAAGCAGTCCGAATGCGCCGGGCGCCGATGTCCCAACGGCCGCGCCCGTGCCGAAACCTGAAAAATAGCCCCGCAATCTGGATTAACCGTTCATCTATTGTTGCTCAGGGCTTTTCAGCTAATAAACTCGTCCAGCAGATAACCGTATCCGCTTTTTTCCAGCGCCGCCAACGCCTTAAGGCGTCCTTCACGGTTTGGAACCAAGTCAGGCTTGGACGTGGTGATCTGCCTTAGGAACGATACGTAAGCGTCGTCAAAACCATGTTGCAGCGCACCCGCAAGGATCAACGCGAGATACCAGTCGTATGGTTGCTGGCCAGGCTCTGTTGAGGTGCAAGGCGCGATATAGGTTACTGCCGAAATTGCGCCGCTGGTTGTGAAGACTTGAAAATCATCGATGCGGTTATATCTTTCGCCTTCAAACCAGTCGAGCGCAGCCAGCTCAGACCTTTCAACATTGAAAACGACCCCCTGGACTTGCTGAGCGGTGTTTTCGGCCGGTATCAGCGTTGCTTTCGCAGAGTCGTCCCTGCCCATATTTAAAAAGAACAATTCATGGCCGGGCGCTATTGCGACATCGACCATCTGGGCGCTTGCGCAACGGGCTTGAAGCCGCTCATTGAGCATATTCGAGCCATACGCAAAATACGTGAAGTGCGACATGCTCTTTCAGCCTTCCGGTTTGTTCTCCATGGAGCAATACTCCATAAGTGAATTTACCGTGCGCGCAGCAGATTGAACAGCCCCAAGAGAAACAGCGCAATTAGCGTGGCGCCAATGAGATTTTCTACAATGGCCGCCGTGGAAACGCTGAGTGGTATGCGCAAGAGATGCTCAGTGCCTTGTGTTTCAAAGCCGTAAAGGCAGCTATAAACGCGCCGCGAGGCATCCGGGTTTTCCCATCCCAAAAAGAATAACGAATTTTTCAGGGATAAGAAAAAGGCTTCTGCCGAGGCTCCGCCTTCGCCCGCGATACAACCGCCTCCCGCAAAGAGATTGAAAAACGATAGCACCAGCCACCATAAAAAACCGCTGATCCATTGCAGCACCGACCAAAAGCCCGGATCATCTGGCCAGACGGGGAAAATCGGGGCGCTCCCCTGAATGGGACCAGGCGCGCTGGAGAAATAATATGTGTTGCGCTGACTGAGATAAACAAGCGTGAATACAAGAATATTCGCCGCCCATGCCAGCGCGGGCCGCAAGAGCGAACGCCCGAAGTCAGACATGCCGCCATAAGCCCAGCCAAGCCAGAACTTAGCGCGCCCCTTGCCTATAGGACGGTCAAGCCAGAAGCGGCGGCAGCGTATCTCTTGAGCGAAATATTCCCGCGCACGGTCAAAATCCTGCGTGGAGGCGGCGAGTTGTCTCAGACGCCGGTAACGGGGCGCGAATTCTGCGCTGGAACACACTTTCATGCCACGAAGGGCGCGCGGACGCGGGTCTTTCTCGCCCTCGCCATCCCAGGTGTGGGAAAAGCGTAGCGGATCAGTGATCGTCATATGATCGAGATGCGGGGGCTCGCGGAAACTGGATTCATGAAAGCTCGGCACCTGTTCGAACGAACTTCCCGCCAGCACGAACGCCGCGCGGCATTGAATGGCGGTGAAAATCGCCGGGCCTTTAAACACGGCATGGCGGAAGCTGGCCGCCGCGTTAAAAAAGGCTTGCATGAAATTGACGTGGCCTTCGAACACCGTATCGATGAAGGCTGCCGCGCCCCGAAAGATGGCGCCCGGAAAGGCGGCGGCTTCTGCAAAAATCGCCTTTTCGAAACGGGCGTCGTTTTTAAAGCGTACATCGCGGAAATCAGCAGGTTTGGTGAAGTTCACGTTGTGGAAGTCGGCAACGTCTTCAAACTGCGCATCCTGGAAGATGATCGTGCCGCCTAGCTTGGCGTCGGAAAAGCGAAATTCGCTGACAAAACGCGCCCCACGAAACGTCGCATCGCCGTGGAGCTGAGCAAAGCGGAAGAAAACTTTATCGTCAAATTGCACGCTTTCAAAAGATGCGGCCTTATGGAACGTTGCTTCGCCGATGCGGGCTTCACCGCGGAAATGCGCTTCGTTGAATTTCGCTGCGCCGAGAAACCTTGTTTTAACGAGTCCTGCCGTGCCGTCAAAAACGGCGTCTTCAAAATTGGCCTCGGCTGCGAACTCGGCTTCGTCGAAACGGGCGTTGGCTGAGAACAGCGTGCGGACGAACTCGGCGTTTCCGGTGAACGACGCCCCCCGGAAATCAGCTTTTGCGGAGAATTCCGCTTTGTGAAACCGTGCGGCGTGGACGAGCGGCCCAGTGGAGTCGCGTCGGAACTCGGCTTTTTCAAATTCTGTGGCGGAGGAAAAAACACATTCGTCGAAATCGGCAAGGTGATAGCACTTCGTTTGTTTGAAGCTGGTTTCGCCATCAAAGCGTGTGCCTTTGAAGCGTGCGAAATGCACGAAATGCACGCCTGTAAAGGTGGCTTTGCCGAGAAAATGGGCGCCTTCGAACAGGGCAGGGCCGGGGAAGACGAAATTCGTGAAATCGGCGTCGGCGGCAAACTCTGTGTCTGTGAAATCGGCCTTTGTTTCGGCCAGCCATTCGCGGGTTTCGTCGTTTTGCCCTTCACCGAACCAATCGGTTTGCCACTGGCCAGCCTGTTCAAGTGTTTCTTTTTGTTGGAGAACCTCTAGCGCCCATGTATTCCATGCGTCTTCGCCCTTTTGCAAAAGCGCTTGTGTCTCTTCCTTTTTCATTGGCTGTCCCCCCCTTTGACATTATCTTTATTACCGGGGAAAGCACCCGTTTTCAAAGGCCGATCTACGCTGCTTCCCGTAATTTCTTATAGCTTGCGCCCACAATACAAGAAGCAGGTTATCGTACCGATAATTATGACAAAAACAGGCTTCTCCTCATGACAACGGTATTTTTAATGATGCGCCTGTTTAGGGAGGTAAAATACTGATAACAGATCTTCAGTGAGCTTTATTTTTGCGCGCCAGAAAACCCATTTTGCGGTTGTCACGCAGGACTGATTGTAAGGGGGCCAAAAGATATGAGTACGGTACATTTCGCTATCCCTGGAGACATCAATACACCAACTGGCGGTCATGCCTATGACCAGCGCATATTGGCTTTGTTGCCATCTTGCGGCATTAAGGTGCAGCATCTGCCATTACCGGGCGGTTTTCCGTTTCCAACCGAAGCAGCGCTTGATGAAACCGAAAGAGCGCTTGCAGCCATTCCGTCCACGGATGTGCTTTTGATCGACGGCGGGGCTTTTGGCGTGCTGCCCCCCGGCTTGCTGGTGCAAATTGAAGCACCGGTGGTTGTGCTTCTGCACCATCCGCTGGGGTTGGAATCTGGCTTGGAGGACGCGACATCGCGGCGGCTGTTAGCTGCTGAGCGGTATGCTATTGCCCATGCCCGCCATGTCATTGTCACCAGCCGTACGACAGCCGCCACGCTTAACAATTTGGGTTTTGCACCGCCTCAGCCAGTGAGTGTGGCGTATCCCGGCACAAAGCGCTGGTCCTCGCGCGCCACGCCCCATGGTGGACATGCAGCGCTGCTCAGCATCGGGGCTATCACGCCGCGAAAGGGTTATGATGTGTTAATTCGCGCGCTTGACCTGATCCGGCATCTGGATTGGCAGAGCACTATCAGCGGAAGTCTGGAGTTGGACCCCTCTTATGCCAGTGCCATCAGCCAGCAGATTATTCACACGGGGCTTGAGGGGCGCATTCACCTGGCCGGGGTGCTGAGTGATGAAGCGCTTGCGGCGCATTTGGCGCATACCAGCATCTACACGCTGCCGTCGCGCTATGAGGGCTATGGGACGTCGTTTGCCTGTGCGATGGCGCATGGGCTGCCGGTGGTCGCCGCGCGGGCAGGCGCAGTGCCTGAAGTCGTGCCGCCAGAGGCGGGCATTCTGGTGCCGTCTGATGATCCGCGCGCGCTTGCCGATGCGCTGGAACTGTTGATCACGGATGAGGGCTTGCGTCAGCAATTGGCCGATGGCGCATGGACGTATGCAGCGACGCTTCCGAGTTGGGAGGATAGTGCAGAGATTATCGCATCAGTTCTCCGGGAAGTGCAGAGTTCCTGACGCGATAATCCATTGTATTTTAGAGAATTCTTAGAATTGCAGCCGGTATGCGCTTACCACATGCGGCAACGCCAGCACTTTTCCGAGCACCTCGTCGTTCACGCGTTCGTCTACGCCGACAAGCGCTACGGCCTTGCCGCCAGGGCATTCGCGCCCGAGCATGAATGTGGCGATATTCACACCCGATTCGCCCAGAATGGAGCCCAGCGCGCCGATATATCCTGGCTTATCGGAGTTTTCCGTATAAAGCATGTTAGGCGTGAGTTCGGCGTCCAGCCCGATTTCCTGAATTTGGATCAGACGCGGACGGCCATCAGTGAACACCGTGCCTGTCACGGTACGTTCGCCCGCCTCGGTTTTCAAAATCACGCGCATATAGGTTTCGAATGCGCCTTCCTGGCCACGGCGTACTTCTTCAACAGCGATGCCACGCTCGCGAGCGATCACCGGAGCGCTCACCATGTTGATGTCTTCCAGTGATGGACGCAACGCGCCAGTCAACGCCGCCGCTGTAAGCGCACGCGTGTTGAACTCAGCCATTTCACCAGCATATTCTACGCGCACCTGTTTGACGCCCGTTTCGGTGAGCTGCCCTGCAAAAGAACCAAGCTGTTCAGCAAGTTTAACGAACGGCTTAAGGCGCGGAGCTTCTTCCGCCGAAATGGAGGGGAAGTTGATGGCGTTGGTGATAGCCCCTTGCAGAAGATAATCCGACATCTGCTCTGCCACTTGAACAGCCACGTTTTCCTGCGCTTCTGTAGTGGACGCGCCCAGATGCGGCGTGCAAACCACGTTCGGTAGACCGAACAGCGGGTTTTCCTTGGCTGGTTCCTGCTCGAACACGTCGAATGCCGCACCTGCTACATGACCGGATTGGATCGCATCGGCCAGCGCGCCTTCTTCGACCAGGCCACCGCGAGCGCAATTGATGATGCGCACGCCTTTCTTCGTCTTGGCTATAGCGGCTGCGTTGATGATGTGTTTGGTCTTTTCGGTGAGCGGCGTGTGCAGGGTGATGAAGTCAGCGCGGCGTAAAAGCACGTCGAGTTCCACCTTTTCCACGCCAATTTCGAGCGCGCGTTCAGGCGTTAAGAACGGATCGAACGCGATAACCTTCATGGCCAGCCCTTGCGCGCGATTGGC
>JARRLC010000096.1:0-9448 GCA_037387425.1 Alphaproteobacteria bacterium | reverse complement strand
TTTGAGCTATTTCTTGCTTATGACTTTGATGCTATAAACGTGGTGTAACTGGGGGATGCAACTGTTGGCGCCCATCTCCGTGTAGACGAACACGCTCAGATGATGTGACACAGCAGCAGGCCCCCTGAAAAGGGGCCTCCTGGCGTTGTGGTTTTGCGTACGTCAGGTGGTCTCCTTATCACTCCCACCTTTATGCATCACCCACAGCATAGCATTGTCACATTTTTTTGTGATTGAAGTCTGGACTTTTCGTCCAGGAAGGCCGATTTGTCTGTCAAATACGCCGCGCGGATGCGCGGACTGGGAAAAGCTAGAGCAGGATGCAATTTAGATTAAATGCATTCTGATCAAAGAATACTTCGAACTGTTTTCCAGCGTGGGAGGAATGGTATTATGGTAAGCGCAACGTCCTCGAACCTCTCAACCGCCAACACATTGCTTGTATCTCGTGCGCAGCGATCTTCTTGGATGCTGCTTGGGGCGCTCGGCGGCGCTGTCCTCAGCGCACTTGCTTTCGTCGGAGCAGGGTATCTGCAAACAGCGCTTGTTGATCATGCCAGGCAAACCGCCGTTCTGGCCACGTCTTCCGCTCATACGCTCAACACAACGCCAGCCAGCGCCTCTGCGAAGACGAAACGTCTCCCCGGCATCAGCGGTGAGATGTTCACCCCTGCCGTCGCGCTGAACGATACGCTTGCTTCCGATCAACCGCGCGGCGAAATTTCTCTCGCGGCGTGGGATAGACTTTCCTCTGGCAACTGCATTAAGCTGACCACTAAATCTGGCCAGACGCTCTCTTTCCGTATCGTTGGGGCCCGCCCTGTAGACGGCGCGAACGACAATCGCATGCTGCCCGAAATAGACCTTGCCATCACCTCCTGCGAAGGCGCGGGCGAGCCTATCTCCAAAGCCGTCATCGAATCATCGGAACAGCCCGCGAAAGACGCCGTCGCGCAACATACGTTGTAATGCGCGTGTAGTTGCCTTTATCGCGGCGATTTGATTAGCGCAGAAAGACGTTTACTCCCGCCATTAGCGGAGGCTGAAGCGTTGCCTGAAGAAGTGGGCGACGGTAAGGGTGTATTGCCTTTTGGGCTGCCGACACCCGCAAACAACAACGGTCGTAAAACATGCCCCAGCAACAAACGCAGCAACTGCCTCTCCCTCCCTTCGCCGACCTTAACCGTTTGATCAACTCGCCTTTCGCCCGTCTGCGTGACTTGCTAGGGGCTACAGCGCCCGGTCAGCCGCCTATTGACATGACCGTCGGTGAGCCGCGCCATGGCGTGCCTGCGCTCGTCGGCCCTGCGCTGGCGGAAAGCGTGGCCGCATTCGGCAAATATCCCATTATGAAAGGATCGCCGGAGTTGCTCACCGCCATCGCCGCATGGATCGAACGGCGCTATCCCGCGCTGACAGGCGCCGTCACGCCCGAGCGACACATTTTGCCACTGAACGGCTCGCGCGAAGGGCTATTCTCGGCGATATTCCCGGCAATGGCGCGGAAGGCTCGCCCGGGCCGCGCGGCGGTGCTCATTCCCAATCCGTTCTATCAAGCCTATCTCGCAGGCGCTGTGTGCGCCGATGCCGAACCCGTATTCCTCCCCTCTGACGAAGAAACCGGCTTCCTGCCAGAGCTTGACGCCATCCCGCGTGACACGCTGGCCCGCACCGCCGCGTTTTACCTTGCCTCGCCCGCTAATCCGCAAGGTGCGGTCGCCAGCCCGGCTTACCTCGCCCGCGCGGTGGAACTGGCGCGCGAACACGATTTCATGCTGTTCCTCGACGAATGCTATTCGGAAATTTACACCGCTTCGCCGCCTGCTGGTGGACTGGAAGCTGCCTACAAGCTTTCCGGCGATTTCGCCAATGTGGTGGTGTTCAACTCGCTATCGAAGCGCTCCAACGTACCTGGCCTGCGCTCTGGCTTTTTAGCGGGCGATGAACAATTTATCGCATCGTATTTACGGTTTCGTAACGTTGCATGCCCGCAAATACCGTTGCCGGTGCAACACGCCTCGGCGCTCCTGTGGGGAGACGAAACACATGTTGAAGCGAGCCGTGCGCTCTATGCCGAGAAATTCGCGGCCGCGCGGAATGTTCTTGGGCGCACTGCCGGATATTACGAGCCCGAGGGCGCATTTTTCCTTTGGCTCAAAATGAGCCATTTAGGTGGTGGTGAAGCCGCCGCGAAAACCTTTTGGAAAGAATGCGGTGTCAAAGTGTTACCGGGTGCCTACCTAGCGCAGGCAGAAGCGGGGGGGCGCAATCCCGGAACCGACTATGTCCGTATTGCTCTCGTTGATGACTTAACGCTCACCCAGGACGCATTACGTAGATTAGCCAGTTTGTTGAGTTGAGCCTATGTCCGATTTTCGTATGACCAGTCAGGCTAATTCGCGCATCCTCCCTAATGACATGGGTAGCGAATTGCAGCGCCTTCCTTTGCGTATCGTCGGAGGGGCGCTTGTCCTGATGGTGGTGTTCGGATGGGTCAGCCTGCTGACGTGGACGATCGGTGATCCCAGCCTTAACCGCGCGACGAGCGGTGCGGCGAATAATCTGCTCGGCTCTATGGGCGCTTCTCTCGCTGACATGCTGTTCCAGACCATGGGACTGGCGGCGATTACGCTGTTTCTGCCGCCGCTGGTGTGGGGAATCGACATGGTGCGCGGCGAATATGTCAGCTCTCCACGCCACCGCGTGATGATGTGGATGCTCGCTATAGTGCTTCTCACCAGCACGCTGAGCATTGTACCGCGTCCCAGCGGCTGGTTCCTGGTTCATGGGCTGGGCGGCGTTATTGGCGATATCGGACAGTCCATTTTCCATCGTATCGGCGGATTTCTTGAGCCGCGCTTTGCCAGCATTTTGGGCGGCGTAATGTCTGGCGCGCTGGGCGCTTGGGCGCTTGTCCGCGCCTGCGGCATGAATGGGCAAGACTTTAAAATGCTCTGGCAGTGGTCGAGCAGCGACGCTAAGAGCGGCGTTAAGATTGCGGCGAGTTCCGATGGCAAAAGCTTGTGGCGGAAGGGCTTCGGATCAGTCATGAACGCTGGACGCTATGCGGTGCGGCTGGTGGTTCCGGCTTCCTCTTCTGCCGCCGCTAAGTCTGAAGAGCCAAAGTTAGCACCTAATCCTCGCGAATATTGGCTGAACGACGATCCCAATCCTTTTATGTCTCCTCGTGAGCCGAGCGAAGGATCGTTCGATCCACGGTTTTCGGCATACGATTTTTTTGATGACGACGAAGACGTTGAGATCGCGCCCCGCCCGGTAAAGCGCGCTCCAGCGCCAACTGCTGCTCCCACGCATGCGCCCGCCTCTACTTATGCGCCTGCTAGCGCTCATACGCGTGGCGCGCCCAGTGCGCTGCCTGATGGTCGTATCGAGCCATATTTCGGCGCTATGAATGGTGCTGCGCAAGATGATGGCGAGGATGAAGCCTATACTTGCCAGCGTGTAACTGTCGTGCCGTTTTCTCCGTCTGAACGCATAGCTCAGCCGCCTGCACGGCAGGCTCCTGTTCCAGCCGCAGCGGCAAAACAACAGCAGCCTGAACAACCTCACGCACCCGTCCGCGAGATGCACGCGCGCATCGAAGAGCGCTTCCACGATCCGCTGGCGTTTGAAGCCGACGACGATAACGACGACGATGACGATGGGTTTGACGATTCCCCATTCGAAAGCGCTTGTCCTATAGCATCGCCTATTCCGCAGGAACCGTCGCGCCGCGCTCCTCCTGTGAAGCCTGAAGTAATTCGCCGTCCTGCCAACGGCGCTGCGTCCTCTCCTGCGATGCCCAACCGGGGGCAACGTTCACGCGGTGGTGCGGGCGCTACGAATTCGGCCCGCGCTGTGTTTCCTGGCCAGCAAGAAGCCGAGTTTATTTTGCCGCCGATGAAGCTACTTAATCCGGCGCCGCAACGTCACAATAACCCCGAGCTTTCGGATGTGGCGCTTGGCCGCCGCGCTGAGATGCTGCAAGGCGTGTTGGAAGATTTCGGCATCAAGGGGCAAATCACGGGCGTGCATCCTGGCCCCGTCATCACGCTGTATGAGCTGGAGCCTGCGCGCGGCACCAAGTCTTCCCGCGTGATCGGCCTTGCTGACGATATCGCCCGCTCGATGAGCGCAACGTCTTGCCGCGTGGCGGTTATTCCTGGCCGCGATGCGATGGGTATTGAGCTGCCGAATCAGAATCGCGAAGTCGTATATCTGCGCGAGCTTTTGGAAGCGTCTGATTTCAAGGGCACTAAGGCACGGCTTCCTCTGGCGCTTGGCAAGACCATCGGCGGTGCTCCGGTTACGGTGGATCTGGCGCGCATGCCGCATTTGCTGATCGCGGGTACGACCGGGTCCGGAAAGTCAGTCGCCATCAACACCATGATTTTGTCGCTGCTCTACCGCCACAAGCCGGAAGAATGCCGCTTCATCATGATCGACCCGAAGATGCTAGAGCTTTCTATCTACGATGACATCCCGCATCTGTTGACGCCTGTCGTGACCGACCCGAAAAAGGCCGTCACCGCGCTGAAGTGGACCGTCAACGAAATGACCGACCGCTATGAGCGCATGTGCAAGCTGGGCGTCCGCAACATCCAGGGGTTCAATCAAAAAGTTACCCGAGCCGCTGCGCAAGGCCGTCCTTTAGGCCGCACCGTGCAGACAGGCTTCGATGAAGATACCGGCAACGCCATCTACGAACAGGAAGAGGTGGATTGCTCTCCCATGCCGTATATCGTGGTGGTCATCGACGAAATGGCCGACCTGATGATGGTGGCGGGCAAGGAAATCGAATTCGCGGTGCAGCGGCTATCGCAGATGGCGCGTGCGGCGGGCATTCACTTGATCATGGCGACGCAACGTCCCAGTGTGGACGTTATCACCGGCACGATCAAAGCCAATTTCCCAAGCCGGATCAGCTTCCAGGTGGCCTCCAAGATCGACAGCCGCACCATTCTTGGCGAGCACGGTGCGGAGCAGCTTCTTGGCGCTGGCGATATGCTGACGATGGCCGGAGGCGGACGAATCATGCGTGCACACGGACCGTTCGTATCAGACGAAGAGGTGGAAAACGTCGTCACGTTCCTGAAAGCGCAGGGCGAGCCGGATTATCTCGATTGTGTTCTGGAAGACACCGGCGGCAATAACAACGATGCGCCGCGTGGCAGCAGTAGGAATGACGTTTCAGCAGGCAGTGGCGATGATCTGTATGATCAAGCTGTGAATCTCGTATTACGCGAGCGCAGAGCAACCACCAGTTATTTGCAACGCCGTCTCGGTATAGGTTATAACCGTGCAGCTACTCTCATTGAGCAGATGGAACAAGAAGGGCTAATCAGCGCCCCAAGCCGCACGGGCAAAAGAGATATTCTCGTTGGGGAGGAAGCTTGATCGTAAAATGCGGTCATTAACCATCAACGGTCTGGATTTTGCGCGATATTGCTAATATGTAAGCGTTGCAAGCTCAACGCCACAGAAAGAGCCATCGAGATGACTTTAATAACATCCCGCAGCATTATCCTGGCCTTGTCGCTATCGGTTTTAGTGAGCGCCCCGGCCGCTTGGGCGCAACCTGGTGGGGGCGTTTCCGTACACGCAAAGACGGTGCCATCGTCGCGTCCGGCTCCCGCCCAGGCTGAACAGAAGCAGCCTGCTCAGCCAGTGCAGCCGCAACAGCAACCAGCGCAGAAACAGGCGCAGCCTGCTCAACCGGCAACGCCGGCGCAACCTGCTCAAGCCGCGGCGCCTGCGCCAAGCGGGCAGCAACCGCAGCAAGCTGGTAACTCTCAGAAAAACGCCGCGCCTAATATTCCGCCGAATCCGCTCGGCGCTGGCGGCGGATGGAACCCGGAATTCAGTAATGCGCCCATGAAGGACGGCAAATATGCCGGCACTCAAGAGCAAATAGCCACCATCCAGAAGATCAATGATTATTTCAACGCAATGAAAAATCTGGAAGGCGACTTTCTTCAGACCGAGCCGGACGGTAAGCGCAAGAAAGGCAAGTTCTATCTTGAGCGTCCAGGCAAGGTTCGTTTCGATTATGCGCTACCTTCCAGGCAAAAAATCATTTCTGACGGTAAATATCTGGCGATTGAAGATCACGACCTGAGGACAACTGACCGCCATGCTATCGAATCTACGCCTTTCCGCATGCTGTTGACTAAAACGGTCGATCTTCTGAAGGACTCCACTGTTCTCGCTCTTGACGCAACGCCAGATGCAATGATCATCACGCTTGAGGACAAGAAATCCAGCATGGGCGGGCAAATCAGGCTATTCTTTACGTGGCCGGAAATTCAGTTAAAAGAATGGCTTGTCACGGATGCGCAAGGGCTGACACCGCGCATAGAGTTGGGAAATGTGGTGTTGAACAAGCCTGTCGATCCGAAGCTGTTCACTTTTTCGCCAGATCTCGGGTTGCCAACGTTTAAGGGTTCGTCGAATTGATGTAAATTCGTGTGAACACTTTTATGCAAGCTCGTGAATTCTATATACAAAGACGCGAATCATAGTGCAGGATAGTCACTGTCAAGAATTAGTTCACATTTTTTTGTGTCGTCATACGAAGTGTGTTATACTAATATCCGTACTGTGAGAACGGCGAAATCAGTCACCATCGGTAGTGCCCCCCGTCTAGCCGAAGATTTCGCTGTATTACGTCGGCTTCCCTCCCGACGTACCGCGTAGTACACATGTATGAAGCGCCCAACCATCGCCGGGGTTGGGCGCTTTTTTCTTGCCCTGCTGCTTGACCGTCTGCTTTTCACACGCTATTGGCCAGCCTATGAAATTTCGACTTGCTACGTGGAATATCAATTCGGTGCGGCTGCGCGCCCCGCTGGTTGAGCGCTTCATTTCTGACCATCAACCCGATGTGCTGTGCTTGCAGGAAATCAAATGCGTAAACGAAACGTTTCCGTTTGAGCAGCTGCGTGCCACGGGGCTGTCGCACATCCAGGTGAACGGGCAGGCCGGATATCACGGCGTCGCCATCCTGTCGCGTATTCCTGTGGAAGCGCACGCAGCCGAAGCGATTGGCGGCAACCCGGATGCGCGGCATGTCTCGGTGCGTCTGGCGGGGGGTGTGACGGTGCACAATGTCTACATTCCGGCTGGGGGGGATATCCCTGACGCCAGCGCCAACCCGAAATTCGGGCAGAAGCTGGACTATATCGCTGCGCTGGCAGACTGGTTTGCGAACGGAAAGACAGACCGCGAACGGCTGATCCTGACAGGGGATTTCAACGTCGCGCCGCTGGAAAACGATGTGTGGTCGCACAAGCAGCTTCTGAAGGTCGTCAGCCATACGCCTATTGAAGTGGAGCATCTGACGCGGCTGCAAGCCTCGCTGGATTGGACGGATGCCGTGCGCAAACACGTGCCGGACAGTGAAAAGCTCTTTACGTGGTGGAGTTATCGTAACCGCGATTGGCGGAAATCGAACCGTGGGCGGCGGCTGGATCATATCTGGACGACGCCAGATCTGACAGATGCGGCAAAGGCGATGACCGTACTGAAGGACGCACGTGACTGGGAAAAACCTTCAGATCACGTTCCGGTCATCGCAGATTTTGATTTGGGGCGGTAAGAGGTCCGCCTTCTCTTGTCGTCTTATTATCACCCGTGAAAAAATCCCTTACGAATAGCTTCGCATGTACTTTTTCACGGAAGATTTCTTAATGCCGGGTTATTGCTGGCAAGGTGCGGCGGATCGGGGCGCTATTGTTTTCGGCAGCGGCGAGTTCAGCGGCGGCGACGATTGGCGCTACAACCGGCATCGGAGTTGTGCGGCGGATAACGAAAGCGCGCGATGGAGCCGGTCTGGCGATGTCCCAAATCGCGTTGAACGCAAACTGCGCGAGACGAACCGAGCCTGGATCTTCTTCCTCAAGTATATCGAGACCATTGCGCTGTTCCTCTGAGCGGCGCAGCATGTCGCCCGTCCAGCAGGTGTTGACGCCGAGGACCAGTTGCTCATGCGCATTCAGCAGTCCGGGGCTTTTGATAAACCGGATTGTTGAAGCCGACGACGCGCCATCGGACGGCATGATGTTCAGCGCGGTGGCTAGTTCGATCAGAAGGTCGGTGGGCGCGAGCTTGGCGAAGATAATCTGCACCGAAATTTGTTCCCGCTCTAGCCCTTTTGCATGCACCGATAACGCGCGCGCGGCAGGTGAGGCGGGCGAACGTGCGATCAACGTAAGCACGCGCTCCTGTGTTGCGCCACCCTTAGTTTCTAGGCGATGCAAATAGGTGGACAGGATCGTAGCGAACCGGTCAACCGGCTGCTGTCTATCGCTTGATGACCGTTTGTGGAAGGCGGAGAGAAAACCCATGGGGCATCGTTCCTGAACTGGGGGGGATGTTTTCCAGCGAGTGTTATTCGCTAGCGTTGACTGTTCCGCCTGGTAGTGGGCGGGTGAGATCAACTTAGGCAATTACGGTTAAGGAACGATTGATGCGTGGCCAGAATTGCTTCAAAGTCTATATAAATTTTTGTCCGGCGTAGTAATATTTGAGCTGGGGTGTCGGAAATATTTGTTTGAAATCAATGGCTTGTATAAGTGTTTGTATTTTCTTATGTTTGATGCCCTAAGACCGTTCGCGCATTAACGCCAAACACCGTACAGTCAGTCAGCCGTAAAGAAGTACACAGACAACCAAGCCGCGGACTTCTTCACGGGCGCTTAAAGAATGTTTGCTTTTTAACTCCGCTTGACGGCGTTCACGACATGCTGGAACATCCAGGTTTCGCTCAATGCCTCGCCGTTGCGCTCAAGATACGCACGCAAATCGACGGCGTCTTTGCCGTCAGGGGTGAAATCGAAAATGCCGCGCCAGCGCTCGCTATCCACCACGCGATAGGCGGTCACCTTATCGACATGGCCACGATTGGCGTTCACGCGAAGCGTTACGCCATCGGCATTGCCAAGTTGCCCCAGCTTGCCGCCCGCAAAATCGATAACGTATTTCGTGGACTTATGGCGCTCTAATCCGCCTGGCTGCCCGCCGATGCCGCGCCGCGAGGCGATAACCGTAGCGTTGCTATCAGGGAAAGGCATCGTATCGCGCCAGTAGATGCGGTAATCCACGGCGACGCGCTCCCCTTTGCGAAGCGGGCGTTTCGGGTTCCAGAAGGCCACAATATTGTCGCGGGTTTCATCGTCGGTGGGAATTTCGAGAAGCTGCACCGCGCCTTCGCCCCAATCGCCGAGAGGCTCCACCCACACTGACGGACGCCGGTTGTAAAACACGCCATCGTCTTCGTAGGCTTCGAAATGGCGCTCGCGTTGCAAAAGGCCGAACCCTTCGGGCGAGCATCCGATGAACGAACTGAGCTTGACCATCGGCGGATTGCCCAACGGCCGCCAGATGTGTTCGCCATCATGCGTCCAGATGGCGAGACCGTCGCTGTCGTGAATTTCAGGCCGCCAATCGC
>JARRLC010000095.1:0-10473 GCA_037387425.1 Alphaproteobacteria bacterium | reverse complement strand
GTACAATAGTTGTACTAGCTTCATAAAAGTGCCTCCAGACGGAGGTTTTTGTTCGGCAGGGGGCGCCTGGCGTAATGGATAGTCTTGCCTCGATTTTTGGCGCAGTAGGGTGGTGGATTACCCTAAGTTTGTTACTCTGGTGGCTGCATCGCCGTCGAAATCGAAGGAGACTAATCCGAAAAATTAAGCATTCCGATCAGATGCTGGCGCATACTCTTGCCGCGCAAGACGTATTCGACAAAATACGCCACGCATCCTTCAAATATGGCATCATCCGTAACGAAGAAGAGCTCCAGCTAGAGACTTTTGCGTTACTTCGGCGCATCCAGGACAATCAGCCGTATTTCAATAAGCTAACCGCTCTATCCGCGCAAATACGGAAGTCGATGAAATGCGACGATTGCACACCGCTTTCCGAACTGATGCACATTCGTCGCGATTTATGGGCAGCTTCCGAGATCGTGCTGATGGAGGATCTCAGCTTTCTCACCACAGAGGTGAACGGGGCTGAAGGCGAAGGCGCGGACGATGCCCAGGAAAATGGCGGCGCTGAGAGCGTGAGCGTAGAGCAGCTCCGCATGGATGCCACTGCCGTGTTGTTCAAAGGCGTAGAAGACGATCCCATCGACCTGCGTCTTGGCATTGCGCGCGATGAAGCCAAGCGATTCGCCGCTGATGTGGACGAAATGGCGCGGAAGATTCGTGAAAATGATCGGGTGCCGTCATTCCGCGAAATCATGAGCTATCCGATTATCGCCATTCGCATCATACCACGCTATGCGTTGGCTTTTGCGACCTACGTGGTGAGATTCGCGCGCTATGTGCATGCGCTTGCCAAACGTCTGCGCGAATCCGAAGCGTATGCCCGTGGCGTGTATGAATTGCGCCGGGCACGGGAAACGCTGCCTGGCCGTATTGCCGAAGGAGCCGGTAAGGCATCCGCTGCCGCGCGACAGGGCGCTGCCGCCGCTCGGCATGGCGCGAACGTATTGCATCGCCATTACACATTTTTGGTGGCTGCGCATAATATTCAAGCCAGATATGAGCGACTTTTGAGTAGCCGGGCTGAAGTGACCGAACGCGGACGGCAATTTTTGACCCGTCTGGAAGCTGCGGCGCGTTCAGAGCGGTTGCGGCTTAACTGGTCGAACGTCGTGGGATGGCTGAAACGCCAGATCGTGCGGGGGCTGGCGTATTTCATTGCAGCGTTAGAGCGCCTGAAAGAGCATGTAGAGACGGTTAACGCTGACCTCATGCGAAAGGCCAAAGAGCTGGTAGCGTCGAAACGGCTGGCGCTTCCTGCCCCGCCAATTGGGCGTAACTGCAATGAAACCGCGTCAGTCGTGTTCCTCAACCCGGTTACGCGGGAAATTGCCACAACGTTGATGGCGCGCCTTGCCAATGCGCAAGCCGTTGAACAAACTGTGGATGCACAAGCTGCGGATGCACCGGCTATGGCAGAGATTGCGGCTAAGGCCGAGGCAGCGGTGGCAACGGGGAACGCTCCCGAGAGCGGCGAAGAAATGCGCGAGGCTAGCGGCGCTGAAAAGCTTGCACCGAAAGCTGACAAGGTTCCAGTTAACGACATTCCTGATGACGATCAGGATGACGACACTTCCGAGCCCGGTCCCCTTACCCGCAGGGTCATGGAAGTGCAAGCCGAACTGGCCGCCAAACCTCATGATTCTGCGGTTCCGTGGTTACGGCGTTAAGCCAGCATAGCCATATTGGTTTTGCCCGGCTTCAGTTCCTCCGGTCCTTCCTATGATCGTGCCTAATGAATGTGCAGAATTCGGTGGAAAGTATGAATTTATATACAATTTAAGGTTGTGTTCAGGCGGCGATAAGCGCGACAGTTAATAAGCGGCGGCAATGCAGCTTACGCCGCGTTTTTGCGGTGCAATATTTTATGTTGCAATGCACAATAAAATTGGATACAACAAGTCATGCGTTGATCCGCGCCACCCAACACAGAACATATACAAGAGGCTAGCCCTATGCAGTACAATGCCCCAGATTTTGAAATCCCTACATCCGTTCGTGAAATCGCTGGAAAATCGGTCGATCAGGCTAAAGACGCTTATACGCGCTTTATCGATGCCGCCCGTCAGGCACAGGATATGGTCAGCAAATCCACTGAAGTCTTCACAAGCGGCGCGAAAGAGGTGAATGAAAAAGTTCTCGAATTCACCGAAGCCAACACCAAGAACAGCTTTGAAGTAGCAGCTCGTCTTGCCAAAGCCCGCGACATCAAAGAAGTCATGGAAATTCAGACGCAGTTCGCGCGCACTCAGATTGAGGCATACACGCAGCAGGCTCAAGAATTGTCACGTATTTTGGCAGTTTCTGCGCAAAAAGCTCAGCCGAATCAAGCCGCTTAATTTAGCGCAGACTTACGATATCGTTGAGATTTCCGCCGGATTGGCAGCACAGATGCATTATTCTTGAATGCATTGGCGCGCTAATCCGGCGTTTGCATTTCAGTATATCGCGTTCAATCTCCCTCATATCCGGCGGCTTACCAGAGGGCGTCGTTGTTTCGTGACGCCATTTCGATCAGGGCTGGTCAGGCAAATATTGCAGCGGGAAAAAAACAGGCGCCAACAGCACAGACCATCTCAGCGGCAATGGTGCTTTTGTGGCTCATATGATTATCAAGAATAACGACATCGTCTGGCCTGAGGTCGGAGCAAGCCGCGTTGCAACATAGAGCGCAAATGGTCCTGATTCATGGGGACATCAATCACCCATAGCACGCCGCGCTGGCTGTCCTGCTACGCGCTGACGAATATCTGGCATAAGCGGGATGTTTATCGTTTTGGCGCCTATACAGGGCCCATTCTTGCCAAAAGAACATCTGCAAGGGAAAACGTAATATCCATGCAAGTGGTTGTTATGCAGGGATTTTAGATGGTACCGCTGCCCCGGCTCGAACGGGGGACCTCTAGATCCACAATCTAGCGCTCTAACCTACTGAGCTACAGCGGCACATAGACCGCGCCTCATTTTGCTTGTCGCGCTTTCACAGGTGGAAAATCATCTTTCCCATTCTCTGAAAGCGCTTCAACGGCGCGACTTGCGCAAATTAAGCTGATCGCCGCTGAGATGCAAGCGAAACACAACGAATTTCCATACCTATGTGATGTAGGCGGAGCGGCCTCCTGCTACACCGCCCTACATGATGACGTTTTCAATAAATATCAGTGCTATCCGACGGGCTTAATGGTGACAGATTCCCCGCAACCGCAAGCACTAATTTCGTTCGGATTATTAAAGACAAACCGTGCTGACAGCTTTTCTGTTTTAAAGTCAAGCTCTGTTCCAATCAGGTACAGAACAGCCTTAGGATCTACAAATATTGTAACGCCGTTGTCCTCAACGACTTCTTCGCCAGGATTAGCTGCCTCAGCGAAATCCATCGTATATTCCAGGCCAGCGCATCCGGCCTGCTTGAGGCCAACGCGAAGCCCCGCCGCGCCTTCTTTATCGGCCAATATTTGCTGGATACGGGCGGCGGCGGCATCGGTCACCGTCATCAGCTTAGGTCTGTCAATGTTGTTCATGCGCACCATCTTCGTTGTCTTGTGGATATATGGGCGTTTCCCCCATTCGTTTACAAGCCCTAAGACGCAGAACGCGATGTGATCGTTAATTCGCGTGCACGAATGGTTCCAGCCCTGAAAGGCGCATTTTCGGATCGACTTCGGGCACCTTACGCGGAGCGAACTTTGCAACATGCTCGGCGATATGGCGGATATGGTCCGGTGTCGAGCCGCAGCACCCGCCGACGATGTTCAAAAGCCCGTCCTGCGCCCATTCTTCGATCTTGCAGGCCATGTCGTGAGGCGTTTCATCGTACTCACCCATGGCGTTGGGCAGTCCGGCGTTCGGATAGGCCGACAAATAGCAATCCACAACCTCCGACATTTCCGCCACCGCTGGACGCAAATGTTCCGCGCCGAACGAACAGTTCAGCCCCACCGAGAACGGCTTAATGTGCCTCAGCGAATACCAGAACGCTTCCGGCGTTTGCCCTGAAAGATTACGCCCCGACATATCGGTGATGGTGCCGGACAGCATGACCGGAAGCTCTTCGCCGATTTCCTCAAACACCTGTAGGGCCGCGAAACCGGCAGCCTTGGCGTTGAGCGTATCAAAGATTGTCTCGATAAGGATGATATCGGAGCCACCTTCGATCAGGCCGCGTATCTGTTCGGCGTACGCCTCGGCGAGTTCGTCGAAGGTGACGTTACGAAAACCAGGGTTGTTCACGTCCGGCGATAGCGACGCTGTGCGGTTGGTCGGCCCGATGGAACCCGCAACGAAGCGTGGTTTCTCAGGCGTTTTCGCGGTCCACTCGTCGGCGGCTTCACGGGCGATACGGGCGGAAGCAACGTTGATCTCGTAACTGAGATCTTCCATGCCGTAATCGGCCATTGAGATGCGTTGCGCGTTGAACGAGTTCGTCTCGATGATATCCGCGCCAGCATCCAGATATTCGCCGTGGATTTCCTTGATGATGTCGCCTTGAGTGAGCACCAGAAGATCATTGTTGCCCTTCACATCGGAAGGCCAGTCTTTGAAGCGTTCGCCCCGGTAATCGGCCTCAGTAAACTTGCGGAGCTGGATCATAGTGCCCATTGCGCCGTCAAGCACAAGAATGCGGCTGGCGGCGGCGGCTTTTAACGCTTCGATGCGTTCGGTCCGTGTCATAACGTTCCCCTTCGCTCGGATGATTTGATTTGTGTTGTGTTATTGGCAGTTTTTATGAAGCAGCCTGAGGCCGCAAGCCCAACAGATGGCAAATGCCGTAAACAAGGTTCGCACGATTGAGCGTATAAAAATGGAAATCGCGCACGCCATTTGCCTCTAAATCCAGAACCTGCTCTGCTGCAACTGTTGCGGCAATCAAGTGCATGGTTTCCGGGTCGTTTTCCAAGCCTTCGAAGCGCTGAGCAATCCGTGGCGGAATGGTCGCGCCGCATCCGGTAGCAAATTTAGAAATCTGCCCAAAATTATGCATTGGGATGATACCGGGCACAATGGGGATATCGATGCCACGTGCGCGAACGCGATCCAGATAGCGGTAATACAGCTCGTTATCGAAGAAGAATTGCGTGATGGCCCGTGTCGCGCCTGCATCCACCTTAGCTTTCAGCATGTCGATGTCGGCATCTACATCAGACGATTCCGGGTGCTTTTCCGGATAGGCAGCGACAGAAATTTCAAAGTCTGCAATCTTCTTAATGCCTGCCGCCAGCTCGGCCGCGTTGGCATAACCGCCAGGATGAGGAACGTAAGGCGAGCCCATGCCTTCCGGCGCATCGCCGCGCAGCGACACGATATGACGAACGCCCGCATCCCAATAGGCGCGGATGACAGCGTTAATCTCTTCCTTTGTCGCGCTCACACAAGTGAGGTGCGCGGCAGGCTTCAGGCTGGTTTCACGCACGATACGAGCGACGGTCATATGGGTACGCTCTCGCGTCGTACCGCCGGCGCCATAGGTAACGGAAACGAAACGCGGCTGAAGCGGTTCAAGCCGCCGGATCGACTGCCAAAGCGTTTCTTCCATTTTCGCTGTCTTGGGTGGGAAGAATTCAAATGAAACGTGAACATCGTTTGAATCTGCTTGCGTGTTATTGTCAGATGCCATCTCTAGCGTGCCTTTCATTTACGTGTTCACTTCTTTGTGGTCTTGGTCGCTAGCCAGAGCGACACTGTCAGCTTTTCTGAATTACTTTCACCAGGCGAAATTGCCTCGTAGTGCGTTGGCGAAAGACTTTGCTTCTCCAACCATTCTTCGACCGTGCCGCGCTCAAAGCCGAGCCGTCTATGCTTGTAATGTTCGCGCAGCGTTTCAATATTGTGGGCGGCGAAGTCTACGATCAAAAGCCGCCCGTCAGGTTTGAGGATGCGCGCCGCCTCGCTGATTGCGCGCGCCGGTTCATCAAGGAAATGCAGCACCTGGTGCAAAACCACCGCGTCAGCAACGCTGTTTTCCAAGGGCAGATTAAACAGATCGCCGAGCCGCACTTGCGCGCCATACGCATTTGAGGCTGCCAGCCGGGCCCGCGCGTGGGCAAGCATCTCGCGGTTGATGTCGAAGCCGATAGAGCGCTGAACGCGCGCGCAAAACATCTCAAGAATGCGCCCTGTTCCAGTCGCAACATCGACAAGCAGATCGAACGGCCCTTCGCCCATGGCGTCCAGCATTGCCGCTTCGACCTTGGCCTGGGGAGCATGCAGCGCTCGGATTTCATTCCAGCGTGCGGCATGTTCTTCGAAATAGCGTTGCGCGGCTCCACTTTTTTCACGACGCACGGCGTCTGCGCGGATGGCGTCATGCGCAATGACCGGGTCTTGATGGTCGAGCGCTTGCAAAAGTTGTGCAATGAGGTCGGCGCTTTTCGTGTTTTCAGCCAAGCGTAAAAATACGCTACTGCCTTCATGGAAGCGCTCAATAAGCCCGATGTCGCTCAACAGCTTCAAATGGCGACTCAGACGCGGCTGGCTTTGGCCAAGAATTTGCGTCAAATCCTTTACATTATATTCGTCATGAGCGAGCAGCACGAGCAAGCGCAAACGGGTGCTTTCTCCCGCAGCTTTCAACAGTTCCACCATTTCATTGGAGGACAATGTCCCCAGCATAGCTCGCCTCACGTTATATAAAGATATGTTTATATCGTTTTTATACGAGCGGAAGTCAAGCGGCGTTGCGGTGTGTGGGGACGATTGCTTACGCTTAGGGGGGAAATTTTACGATGTTTTTGGGCTGAAACGCTTAGAACAACGTTGCTCCGTGAGCGGTTATTCCGTAAACGGTTGATCACTGGAGTTACATGCCGTATGCTGCATATAGAATGACTGCTAACTCATTATAGCAGATATTCTTATCTTAAGCCTGGATGCTGAATAGATGAAAGTTGCGTCTATTGGCCATCCATAAGTATTGGACAAAGAAATGCAGAGACTATCATGGATTATCATGGCTGCGCTTATTATGCTTACAGCAACTCAGAGTTACGCTGCGCAGAGTTTTAGAAATAATAAGACCGGACGTTATCTGTTTTCCGGTATTACCCGCGAGGTCAGTACAAAAAAAGGCACAGACCTACGCACCAGTTGGTGGACTAGAAAGTACGGTGTCTACCGCGAACTGAACCATAGTTTCGTCTACACTGACTTTGGAAAATCCTACTGCCTCGACAGTAACGCCAGTAGACACGTATACTTAAACCCTTGCGGTAATGGTCGGAATAAATACCAGTTATGGAAGATTATTCATCGCTCTAACGGTTCGATCTCGCTTCAGAACAAAGCGACGGGGTTGTGTTTGGACAGTAATGCTAGGGGATTTGTCTACACGAATAGGTGCTCCCCCTCCAACGCATACCAGCAATGGCGATGACGGCACTACGATAAGTTTCGCCCCCTTCATGAAGAGCTGACCTCAAAGGGAAATGAAAGATAAGCATCGCCTGATCCCTTGAGCCTGTTGACATGCAGCACACGAGGCTCGTGGGGCCAAACTTGGCTCGCGGGCCACCAGATCTTACCCATCAGTCTTTAAGGCGATGCGACAAATGCGCCATGACAAGCCCTGCCGCGATAATAACCGCGCTGCCCGCCCAGACGTTCCATGTGGGAATGTCGCTCCATAGGATATACCCGAAAATCGCACCGGGGATGATCTGGCTGTATTGCAGGCTCGCCACATTGGCGGCGGTGGTAAAACGCATGGCCTGAGCCATGGCCAGGTTGGCGATAGTGGCAAACGTGGCTGTGAGCGTTAAAACAACGACGGTTTTCCACGATATTGAAGCAAACGCATTAAACGCTGGAATGCTGGTGATGACGCCGGCAATTATCATCACGGAAAAAACAAGACTCTCCGATGTTTCCGTGTGCGACATCCGGCGCAGCATCAACTGACCGACGCTGAAGCCCACCGCACAGGCCGTTGCGGCAATTATGCCGACAAGATCGCCCTTGCCGCTGATAATCTGAACGGGATCAACCGCAATCACAACACCGGTAAATCCGGCAAGAATGGCCAGCCCGACGCCCCAGGGCAGCGATTCCCGTAAGAAAATCCGCGCGCCCAGCGCTACCAGAAACGGGCTCAGAAACACGATGGTATAAAACAGCGCAAGCGACAAATGCGCGAACGCAATGACGATACAGACTTGAGCGAACGCAATCGTCGCGCCACGAATGAGCGTCATCCGCATGTCAACCGGCTTTAGCGACTCCAGATTGCCGCGCACAGCCGCAAGACCAACAAGCAAGGCAGCCGAAATCCAGCTAAAGAGTGCGATGGTCTCGAAAGGCCCAACGCCATCCATTGCGACCGTCTTGACGCCCGCATCACCCGCACACCACAGCACATAGCAAAGGAGCGCCAGCAATAACCCTTGTTGCGGCCTGCTAAGCGGAATTTTGGCCGTACGATTTATTATTGTCATTTAATCTCCGTGCTCTAAGCGCCGTCCTTCGCACCGGCGACAATATCAAGTATTTGTTTTGCCGCGCAGTCGTACGAAAGGCGATGAAAATCAGCGCTTATTTCAAGAGCATCGGATAATAGTAACTGAAAGTCTTCCTGAGCAATTTCCCGCGCGCCGAATTGCTGAAGATGCGTTGTAATGAACTGCGTGTCCAGCAACTTGAAGCCGCCGTAAATCAGCCGCGCCGCCAAATGAACGAGCGCCACCTTACTGGCGTCGCGCTCAGTGGAAAACATGGATTCGCCAAAAAACACAGCCCCAAGGCTAACGCCGTACAGCCCGCCAACGAGCTTGCCATCGCGCCACGTTTCCACCGTATGGCAATGACCGAGGCGGAACAGCTCATTATAAAGATCGCGGATCGGCTGGTTGATCCATGTCACCATGCGCCCCGGACGCATGCCCGCACAACCGTCAATTACACTGTTGAAATCGCTGTCGATTTTCACATCGAACTTGCATTGACGGACCGTGCGCGCCAACCGTTGCGGCACATGCACGTTATTGAGCGGCAAGATACCGCGCATTTCAGGCTCGACCCAATAAAGGGTTGGGTCGTCGGCCTCTTCAGCCATAGGAAAAATGCCACAGGAGTAAGCTCTCAGTAGCATCTGCGGCGTGAGGTGAGTGTTTTGATTTGAGGCTTGCGTCATGAAGCACTTCGGTTTCGCGCGTAAAGGCGGCGCCACGGCCGCATTAGTACGACTTTACTGTATTGCGCCGCGGGAGGGAACCGCCGTAAGCAGGCGCTCCACCATGCTCAGGTAGCCGCTGCCGAACAACCGCAAATGCACGAGCGCGGGCCAAAGCGGCGCTCTTCATGGCCAGGCTGAAGCGCCCCATATGCGTTGTAAAAGGCGGGACCGGGCGACGGGCCGAACAGAGCCAGCATCGCAAGATCAACCTCGCCATGACCGTAATAGCATGCGGGATCTATCAGACCGGCGATGCGGCGTCCTGCGGCCAAAATATTGCCGCTCCACAGATCGCCGTGGAGGAGCGCGGGCGGTGGATTTGCTGGCAGTCTGTCGCTGAGATTTCGCGCCAGTGTTTCCAAGCGGCGGGCGATTGGTGACGGCACATGCGGAAGGTGGGGCAAGAGGCGGCGCTCAGCCCAGAATTCCGGCCAGTTGTTGCTCCAGGCGTTTTTAATTGGGAGTTGGCCGAATGCGTAGTCTTCCTCCCAACCGTAATGTTGTGCGCAGGTGGCGTGATGCGTGGCGAGCTGCTGATCGTCAGCATGCAGCTTCTCATGTTGTGCGCGGGGCGCGTGGAGTGTGGCGAGCGCGACGCCGAGGCTTTCCCACGCGTTATGAACGCTACCGCCGGTGTCGAGGAGTTCGATTACGAGTGCTTGCGAGTTCGCCGCAAGAACAGCGGGAGCAGGCGCGCCAGTAGCTTTGATGGCCTTGAGCATGGCAGCCTCGGTCATCGGAGCCGGGCCGCTTTTCACCACAGCCTGACGCCCATCGACCAGTTCGATCTTTACGGCCTGCGACAAATCGCCGCCGTAGAGGGGCTGGGCGTGGCGGAGTGTGCCGCCTAGCAGAGCGGCGCCGATTTCAGGGAGAGGGGGCATAGAAAGAAGCTTTTTAATACAAGGCAGCGTTTTGACGGGACAAGACGCAGATAGAGCTTTCCCATTAAGAATACGGGCCGAAACCAAATAGCCATCGCCCCGTATCCTTCACTACTTCAAGAATTTTCTAGTGCTTGTTTCTCTGTTCCCATGCTAGATAAACGGCAAGAACAGATAAGACCAAGTCTAGCCCCATAAGCACTAGTTGTATATCGGAACTACTCATAGTGCCGGTTTCCTTATTCTAAAGGAAACACGACTTACCAGAGGCATCTGCTCCATCTTCTCTCAGATAAGGAATTGAGATAGTTTACAAACGTCAGATACCATAATATAGATGATAATCAAATTTACGCAACAGTAAAAACGCCATTGACACATGCA
>JARRLC010000094.1:0-11094 GCA_037387425.1 Alphaproteobacteria bacterium | reverse complement strand
GCTGTTCGTCATGGTTATGCACCTTGCCAGCCTTCAAAACCTAGCCGCGCCAGCCCCGCGCCGACTTCCGGGCAGCTCATGAACAGCCGCCACAAAAGCCCTGAGCGGTGGTTTTCGATCATGGCGATAATCGCCCCCTGGTCGATGGCGAGATAATCGTCGCCGTACCAGCCTTCTGTTTCGTTAAAGGCGTCGATAAAGCCGTAGCGCCGCAACACGCGCTCGCCCAGCCCCGTGAAATAACGTAGCGCTCGCATGGACTGTTCCGGCGCATATGGCATGCTGGAAAGCGCCGCCGTGGGCGCGATCACGCCGCGATCCCATATCGGCTGATACGCGGAATAGCCTTCGTTGCCATCTGATGCCGTCAACCCCCAGCAGTCCGGCCCGTAGCCTTTGTAGCCGTTCGGGTTTGCCACACAGTGTTCGTAATTGATGAGCGTGTGGGCGCGCGTTTGCTGCCAGTAGTCGGCGTAGCGGTCGCGAAGGCCGCGCGGGTCCAGCCCCAGAAACGAGAAATGCGAGAAAAACAGCGGTCCGCCATATTCCGGACCGAGCGGCAGGTCCACGTCGAAATAGCGCTGGCCGTTGTGGAAAGTGCGGTTAACAGCCCAGCCTTGATGATAGGCTTCAGACGAAATGGGATGCGTGGGCGAGGCCGCCGCCAGCACATAGGCGATGAGACATTCATCCCAGCCGTGGATTTCATGGGTCTTGCCCCAGCCGTGTTCCGGGCTCCAATGCCAGATGAGCACGTTTTTGCCAGGCGGTGTGTGCCAACTCCATTCGGCACGGCGCCACAGCTCGTTGATGCGGGCGCGCAGGCGCGTTTCGGCGTCGTCTGCTCCGGTGAAATAGGCCCGCGCGCATAGCAGCCCTTGGAAGAGAAACGCTGTTTCCACAACGTCCGAGCCCGCGTCGTCCATGCCCCAGAAGATCGCCTTGCCTGTAGCCCCGTCGATATAATGCGGAAAGATGCCGTGATGGCTTTCAGCTGAGGAGAGAAAGTCTGCCATCGTGATGAGCCGCGCGACGGCGGCCTCGCGCGCCAACCAACCGCGCTCCACCGCTACTATAAGGGCCATAACCCCGAAGCCCGAGCCGCCAGTAGCCGTCATGTTATTGTCAGGGTTTGGGTTTACAGAGCTCACGCGGTCGAGCGCCATCCCCGTGTCCTTGTGCGCGCACTCCCAAAAAAAGTCGAATGTTCGGCGCTGCACTAAGTCAAGGAGCGCTTCGTCAGGCAGTTGCGCTGGGTCGGGAGGCACGTCACCGTGGCTATTGACGGCGATTTCCGGCATAAGGTCTTTGTCGGCGGGCGTTTTCATAATATGCAGCTTTGCTGGCGATACGGCGATTACTCGAATTAGAACGGTTTCTCACGATGACGCACTCTGATGCAACATCCTTTGTAAATGCAATGTTGGCGCGAATGACGCTGGAAGACAAGATTGGCCAGCTTGTCATGCTTGTCATGGTGCGTCCCGAGTTCGCGTCCGGCAGCCAGAGCGTCATCGCCGATAGCCAGCGTGAGGCGATTCGGACAGGGAAAATCGGCAGTATGCTTGATATCTGGGGGGCGGATGTCACGCGCGATGCGCAAGGCGTGGCCGTGAAGGAAAGCCGTCTTGGCATTCCGCTGCTGTTCGCCCATGACGTATTGCATGGCTATGAGACGATATTCCCTACGCCGCTAGGTGAGGCTGCTGCGTTTTCCCCTGAACTGTGGGAGAAAACCGCCCGCGCTGCGGCTTGGGAGATGACGGCGGGCGGCGTGGCGCTCACCTTCGCGCCGATGCTGGATGCCGCGCGCGATCCGCGTTGGGGCCGTATGGTGGAGAGTTTCGGCGAAGATCCGTGGCTTGGCGGGCGTTTTGCTGAGGCGAAAGTGCGCGGCTTTCAAGGGGGAGGGCAGGGGGCAGCGCAAGCGGGAGCGGATCTCTCCGCCGCTGATGCAGCCGCTGCTACTGCCAAGCATTTAGGCGCTTATGGTGCGGTAACGGCTGGGCGCGAATATGCAGCCGTCGATATTTCCTCCCGCTCGCTGCACGAGGTGCATTTACCTGCTTTCCGCACGGCTGTGGACGCGGGCGTTGCCGCCATCATGCCCGCTTTTACCAGCTTAAACGGCGAGCCGATGACCGGCAATGCTAACCTTTTGCAAGACCTTGTGCGCAAGCGCTGGGGTTTTAATGGCGTCATGATTAGCGATTTTGGCGCGGTGGCCGAGCTTATCGCGCATGGCGTGGCTGGCGATCTGGCAGAGGCCGCTGCGCTGGCGCTTGCCGCTGGCGTTGACATTGACATGGCGAGCGAGGCTTATCCTCAAGCGCTGGCCGAGGCGCTCAGCCGTGGTCTCATCACCGAGGCGCAGATTGACGCTGCTGTCGTTCGCGTGCTGATGCTGAAAGTGCGGCTTGGCCTCTTCGACGACGCCTTCCGCCGGGGCGCGACGCCCATCACCGCCGCCCAGCGCGATGCGCATCGCCAGCTTGCCCGAGAGGCTGCAAGGGCTTCCATGGTGCTGTTGCAAGACCGCGATGGGCTGTTGCCGCTCAATGCCAACGCGCCCCGCCATCTAGCCGTGATAGGCCCGTTTGCGGATGCGCCTAGCGATATGCTGGGCCCGTGGCATGCAGAGGGCGACGAAGCCGCTACGGTGAGCTTCCTCGCTGGCTTAAAAGCTGCATTGCCCGGCTGGCAGGTCTCGCTAGCGAAGGGAGCTGGCGCCGAAGCTGTAGAGCCGCGCGCCCGCAACGATGCGCTCGACCTCGCTGAGGAAGCTGATATCACCGTCTTGTGCATCGGTGAGGCATCGAATATGTGCGGCGAAGCGACCAGCCGCGCCGATCCCGGCATTCCACACAGCCAGCGCCAGCTTGCTGAAGCGCTTATATCCATCGGAAAACCGGTTATCGTCGTGCTCACCTGCGGGCGGCCGCTCATTGCGCCGTGGTTGTTCGATACGGCTGGATGCGTGCTCGCGGCGTGGTTCCCTGGGAGTGAAGCTGGCAACGCGCTGGCCGATATCCTCACTGGTGCGCATGCGCCTTGCGGTAAGTTGCCGATCTCGTGGCCCGCAAGCGTGGGGCAAATCCCCATTACATATGCTGAGCGTCCCACGGGTCGCCCCGCTAACCCTGCCGAGCAGCAGACCAGCAAATACTGGGATGCGCCTGTTCTCCCGCTATTTCCGTTCGGCCATGGCCTCACCTATACGCGTTTTGCTTACGCCAATTTACGCGTTTCGCCTCAGACCGTGCGCGCGGGCGATACGATCCATGCCGAGGTGGAGATTACCAACGAAGGCAACGTTCATGCCGAAGAAACCGCATTTCTGTTTGTGCGCGATACGCTCGCCAGTACCGTCCGCCCGGTGATGGAGCTGAAAGCTATGGCCAAAATCGCGCTCGCTCCCGGTAAAACCGGCGTTGCGCGTTTCACGCTTTCCACCGACGATCTTGCTTTTTACGACGACGCAGGCAACCCCCGCCTTGAAACAGGACGCTTCAAAATGCTAGTTGGTGCGCGCGCGGATCGTGATGCGCTTCTAACGGCAGACATCACGTTGCAATCCGATTAACGAACCGAGTATGAAGCAATCCTTATGACACAAGACGGCAACAAGACCGAGCTAAGCAGTGCGGTTTCGGCAATTCGCACGTTGATAGATATTCTACGCCGTTCGGAAGTGAAGGAGGGGCTTCGCACTGTATTTTTTGCTGTCGTCATTGTTTTTTTGCTGAACATTTCTATTCAATTCCTGTTTAGCGGGTGGATAGAATCTTTTCAGACTTCATTTGCAGATAGCAAAATCCGCATTTTTTTCCAAAAATCCGGTTTTTTCATAACGATATTTAGTATTCTTCTCGTACTGATTGTTGGGCAGATTGTTGGCCGATACAAGGTTGTTCTGCTTGCTGCTGCAATGGTTGCTTTCATCTTCTTGAACGTTATCGGGCAGCTTTGGCTAAATGACTGGCACAAAACTTTCTTTGATGCGCTGGAACAACGCGATCTGCCGGAGTTCATAAATCAGCTTTTTGTTTTCTTGAGTATCGTTAGCGTGTTGCTTGTGTTGGGGGTGGGACAAACCTGGGTACATGCCGTCCTCAAAATCCGCATGCGCGAGATTATCACAACGGATGTCGTCGCCGAATGGCTGAAGCCGAAGCGCGCCTATCGTATGCCGCTTGCGGGCGAGATTGGCTCTAACCCCGACCAGCGCATCCATGATGACGCGCGCAGTCTTTCTGACATTACCACCGATTTTTGCGTCGGGCTGGTGCATGCCTCGCTCACGCTGGTGAGTTTCGTTGGTGTGCTGTGGGTACTTTCCGAACGCGTGGTGTTCTCGGTGAATGGCAGCACGTTCAATGTGCCCGGTTATATGGTGTGGTGCGCCATCGCTTATGCGGTTATCGGGTCGTGGTTGACTTGGCGTGTCGGGCGTCCGCTGGTGCCGCTCAATGCTGAGATGCGCGCGCGGGAGGCCGATTTTCGCTTCACGCTGTTGCGCGTTAACGAGTCGTCAGAAGCTATCGCGCTGTATGGAGGCGAGAACGACGAGCGGAAATACGTTAAAGGCAAACTCGGCAACGTCATTTCCATGATGATGAATTTGACGAACGCGCATGTCCGCCTGATGTGGGTAACCGCCAGCTATGGCTGGATGGCGATCGTGGTGCCTTTCATCGTGACCGCGCCGGGCTATTTCGCAGGCACATTATCGTTCGGCGATCTGATGAAGGTTGTGGGTGCGTTCACGCAAGTACAGTCGTCGCTGCGCTGGTATGTGGACAACTACCCCAACATCGCGGCATGGCAGGCGATGTCGTGGCGCGTTATCACCTATCGCAATGTGCTTGGCAAGCTGGATAAACTGGGCGTGGATGCCGGCATTATCGAAGTGGACGAAAAGACCGGCGGCAAAATTATTGCGGGGAAAGATTTTTCAGTCGCCGCGCCGCACGGGCAAATCTCTGTCAAAGAGCAGGATTTCAAAGTATCTCCGGGCGAGCATGTGCTTGTTGCCGGATTGACCGGCTCAGGCAAAAGCACGTTTTTCCGTGCGCTTGCCAGATTGTGGCCATGGGGCGCTGGCCGGGTTGAGCTGCCTTCGCGCAGCGATATGATGTTTTTGCCGCATGCGCCTTATATACCGCTTGGCACCTATCGCGAGGTGCTCACCTATCCGCATACCACCGAGTTCAGCGATGAAGCCGTTACCGCCGCCCTGGAACGGCTGGACCTCGGCCATCGCGCTGATGTGCTGGATCGCGTGGCGCGCTGGGATAAGGAACTTTCGCTGGATGAGCAACAGCGCATCGCCTATGTGCGCGTGCTCCTGCATAAACCGGAATGGGTGCTCGAAGACGATTCCATGAGCGCGCTGGAAGAAGATGTCCGCGCGGTGATCCAATCGATTTTTGAGGAGGAACTGGTCGGAACCGCAGTCGTGACATTGGGTCGCGACGAATTTCAGGATCATTTCTACCAGCGAGTATATCACCTGCAATCACAGCCGCCTGGCTTGCAGGTGCCGTTCCAGTGGCAAGATTTTTCAAAAAAATAAGCGCAACGGTCCGCGTCCAGGTTGGGCGCGCGTTACGCTTAGTGGAGGGGGAGGGCTCGGGCAAGCCCTGTAGATGACACGTTTAGGCCGCGTTCTTATTGGTTATATCGAGGAGGAGAATGTGCTCCAACACGTCGAGCAGTACTAAACGTGTATAGGGATATCCTCCCGTGTCGTAGGTCTGCTCTACAGACCAGGTCAAAATAGCTTTTATTGCATCGGTGTGTGAGATGCCCATGGCGTCAGCCTCGCGCACAAGCGCATCAAGACTGTTATGCAGCCGCTGCGTGTGATCAGGAGACATCAATTCTTGAGGACTTGGAGATGACATTTTCTGCTTTATGATCTAGGCTGATATAATGATTGATAGAATTATAATTACTCTACCTGATTATATGGTTTCTCCTTAGCTTATCTACATAAGTATTAACACCTACAATATGCATATTTTACTGCCCGTAGAAAATGTAAGCATTGCAACGGCATTGCCGCAACGTCTAAAAACGTCTAAATATTTAATCTAAGTGTAGGGATTCCGCCGATGGGGGAAATTTTTAGCGAAGATTGGGCCAAACTTGTCCGGCGTTACCGGCAGCAACACAGCTTGACGCAAGCAAATATCGCTGAAGTTCTAAGTGTTTCGCAGAAAACCGTTTCCCGCTGGGAACGCGGGGAAGACAAGCCGAATGTTTCTCTGCAAAAGCATCTACGCGATTTGATGCGCGAACCTGATCCCGCGTTCATGACGTATATTAAGCAATCGGTTCTGCATTGCCCCGCGCCCAGAGCGCTTTCGGCGGGGACGACGATTACGCTGAGAGCGGTCTCTCCAGCTGCAATCGCAAAGCGCCCCACAGTGGTTGACTGGATCGGATCTGATCTAGCGCCCATCGCTACAGGCGTGCTTCAGGAAATGATGGACGATCGCCCGTTGCAGCGCGGTGTTGAACGAGGCGAGATAGGCTGCATCGTTTCCACAACTCGCAGCGTGCTGAGAACCACCGAACATCCGAATATCGGCTTTTTCACCACCACCATGACGTATTTCTTCTATGACGGGACGCTTTATTGCGATGCGATCTCCGCCCCTGCCGCCGCTGATGCTGTGCTTGGGTATCAGGCGCTTCCGGTGGATCAAATGGCGGGAAGATATTGAGCGCGGCGGCTCTAATGCGCTCAGCGCCACGAGCTAAGCTTTTTTCTCCCAGCGGCCGTTTTCGGTTTGTTGCCAGTAGGTGACGGCCAGCCCATCGGCTTTGGCGCGCTTCCACTGCTCGCGAGCCTGGGCGCGGGCGTCATTGTCGCGTCCTTCGAACATATAGATCACGCGGGTGTAGGCGGGGAGGTCACCGCAATCGGCGCCATCCACCATAAAGCGGACCGTGGCGTCGTTGGGATTGCCATCATCCGCAGTGAGGAAAATCGGCTGCTCAGCGGGAAAACCGTCACGGGCCATGCCGTGCGGCAGAAAGCTTTCATCAGTATAGGTCCACAACATAGCGTCGAGCGCTTCGGCGCGTTCCTGGCTGCCTGCCTGCACCACCGCGCGCCAACCGCGTTCCAGGGTCTTTTCCAGAAGGCTCGGCAATACGCGGTCGAGCGATTGATGGTCGAGCTGGTAGAACAGCACCTCGGTCATGATTTCTTCGTGTCGTACGGGTTATTAGGCTTACGTAAGTGGATGCGAATCGGTACGGACCACATATCGAACGTCTCGCGCAGCGAATTGACCAGATAGCGGGTATAGCTTTCGGGCAAATCATTGGGGCGCGAACAGAAGATGACGAATCTGGGCGGACGCGCGCTCTGTTGGGTGATATAGCGCAGCTTGATACGGCGGCCGCTGACGGCTGGAGGCGTATGCCGTTCCTGCACCTCGGAAAACCAGCGGTTAAGCGCTGCTGTTGGCATGCGCCGGTTCCACACATTATAGACCTTCAGCACGGCGGCCATCAGCTTTTCTACGCCGCGCCCAGAAAGCGCGCTCACCGGCACCACCGCAACGCCTTTAACCTGAGGCAGCACGTTTTCTACCTTGTCGCGCAATTTTCGGATGAGCTTGTCGTGGTCGGTGACCAAGTCCCATTTATTGACGCCGATAACCAGGCAGCGGCCTTCGCGCTCCACCAGATCGGCGATTTGCAGGTCTTGCTTATCAAGCGCCTGGTCGGCATCGATCAGAAGCACCACGACCTCAGCAAAGCGGATGGCGTTGAGTGCATCACCCACGGCCAGCTTCTCCACGCGCTCGGAAACGCGCGATTTGCGCCTGAGACCCGCCGTGTCGTAAAGCGTGATGGCGCGATTCTGCCATATAAAGCTGGAGGCCACCGCGTCGCGGGTCAGGCCAGGTTCTGGCCCGGTGATCATGCGATCTTCGCCCAGAAGCGTGTTCACAAGCGTTGATTTGCCTGCGTTGGGCCGTCCAGTGATGGCAAGTTTTAAGGGGCGCAGTGGCTTTGGAGAAGTGCTGTCCGTTTCGCTTGCTTCGGCTTCGGCGCGTGCGCGTTTTTCTTTAAGCTTTTCAAGGGCGGTGCCAATATCTGCGTAAAGCTCGCCTACGCCATGATTATGCTCGGCGGAAAGAGCGATCGGATCGCCCAGACCTAAACGGAAAGCTTCGTAGAACCCAGACTCTGACGCCCGCCCCTCGCATTTATTGGCGATAAGGATGACGGGCTTGCCTGAGGTCCGCACCAGGTCGGCGAATTGTTCATCAATCGGAGTAATTCCGGCGCGGGCGTCGATCAAAAACAGCACCAGATCGGCTTCGGCCACGGCTGTTTCGCTCTGCTGACGCATACGCGCGCTGATGGAGCCTTGCTCGGCTTCTTCAAGTCCGGCGGTGTCGATGAGGCGCACATCGTAGCGGCCAATGCTGGCATCCGCTTCTTTGCGGTCGCGCGTGAGGCCGGGCATGTCGTCCACCAGCGCCAGCCGCTTGCCGGCGAGGCGATTGAACAGAGTGGACTTGCCCACATTGGGCCGTCCAGCAATAACGAGAGAAAATGTCATGACACCAATTTATCTGCTAACTTATCAAAATAGCCAATCCAGCAAGTTTCTGGAACGGCGGCGCTCCCGATAGCGTCTACGCTGTTCGCGCCTGCTTTCCCATTCGCCATTTCGCCATGAATCGTCTTCGCCCCAGCCGTACTCATCACCTCTACGACGAACGTGTCTGGGAGCGGGACGCAACGTGTGCGCGCTAGTAAGTCCTTCGGCGTCGGTTACCGTAACGCCTTCCTTCGACCAGTTCCATTTCGTTGCGCCATTGGCTGTCACATAGGGTTCTATGGAAACGATGGTGTTTTTACGTAAATCGACAATGGCAATAAACTCATACCGCGTTTTCGATTTCTTTTTATCGTCGCCAACGGCGGCCCAGCTTTGCGTTTCTTGGTCTTGGTTGGGCAATTCTCCGGCGGCATAGCGCAACAGTCCGAAGCCGCGCAAAGTGTCTGCCAGAACCGTCCAATCGATGATTTCCGGTTCGCCAAGTCCATACATTTCCAACAAGACATGCGCTTTCGGGTAGCGGGCGTTGACCGCAACGTAACGCCCTTTGGCTGGGCTGATGATATCCCATCCCTTCACGGCGGGCTTGAGGGATTTCTTGATGGGTTCATCCACACCCGTTAAGCGTTTCAGCGCAGCAGGAACTTCATCCATAAAGGGGTTCAGCTCCAGCGCTTTACGGTAATCCGCGATAGCCTCGTCGGTTTTGTCGTTCGCTATGGCCAGTTCGGCGCGTAGCTTGAAAGCCTCCGCATAGCGGGGCGTAAGTTCCAATGCCTTGGTGATATCTTCACCAGCATGGTCTTTGTCGCCAAGCCGGAGATAGGCCGTCGCGCGGTATACATAGGCTTCAGCCAGTTTCGGATCTAAAGCGATAGCCTGATTAAGGTCTTGTAGCGCCGCATCGTAGAGCTGGCGGCTGACTTGCGCAGCGCCGCGCCCCATTAAGGCCGCCGGATTTTCCGGGTCCAGATCAAGCGCTTTAGAAAAGTCGCGAAAAGCTGATCGTCCCTTGCCCTCTTTCAGATACACATTACCGCGTCCGATATAGAGCGTGGGGTCTTTAGGCGCGAACCCGATTAGGCGTTCATAGTCTGCAAGCGCATTATCCGACAGCTCTAAATGCTGGTAAAGCTGAGCCCGGCTTCGGTAAGCGGCGGTGTATTTGCCGTTCAGTGCGATGGCTCGCGTGATATAGCGCAATCCGGCGTAGGGATGTCCCAGCATGCTTTGTGTTTTGGCGCGTCCGTTATAGGGGGCGGCGTTTGTCGGCATCAGCGAAATGGCGTGCTTATAGTCTTTCAAGGCGGCTTTATAAAGCCTTAGCTGGAAGAAAGCGTTACCGCGGTTGTTGTAGGCCGCGCCATAGCCGGGGGCGATGGAAATGGCTTTGTTCAGGTCTTTCAAAGCGTCCTTGTATTTACCCATGTCTATCAAGACAGCAGCACGATTATTATAGGTTGTTGCCTTATCACCGCTCAACTCAAGAGATTTATTGAGATCTTTCAGCGCTTCTTCGAAGATCTGGAGTCGCCATTTTGCCACAGCTCGGTCGTTATATATGCTAGCTTGGCGCGAATGGGGCAGGTTGGCGTCTTCCAGGGCTTGATTGAAAGACGTAATTGCCTGCTCATACTTGCCACGCAACAAAGCGGTAGCGCCTTCCTGCGTCTTTAGCAGCGAAGAATTGGTAGCAGCATATGACAAATTTGGTGCGGCAATAAGCCAATTTGTCGCAGTCAGTAGTAATAGTGATAAGGGCAGCAAACGCCGCATGGCAATGAATCCCCATATACGCCGGATGAAATTATCGTCTATAGTACTATGACGTTGTGGTCACGAATTTCTTCACCGGACGCGCGTTTGAGTGTATGCGTGCAGAAAGAGGCGATTGCAGTCCAATGTATGCGTCGGAAAGGGTTGGATGCTCACTTACCTCATTCGCAAGATTATGAATAGGCAGCGGGGCCTGTTTCGTGGTGCGCATGTTATCACATGTTGCGCCGCGTTGCTCTGCATTCTTACGTTCTCTGTGCCTCATGTGCAGGCTCAGGGGCATGCCAGCACGCCTGAAGAGTTCAATCAGGTGTGGGGGGAGGAAGACGCTGCCCCATTGCCGGATCAACAGCAGAGTTTCGACGAACCGATTCGAATGCCCGGTCTGGATGTTCTCGGCCCGCAACCGGTGCCGATGAGGCCTCACGAGAAGCGCTCTGAGCAGAGATCGAGATCGGAACCGCGGGCGCGGCAGGCCGATCATTCGGAGCGCTCTAGCCGAGAGCGCCAGAAGCAGGCTGAGCAAAAACGGCAGGCCGAGCAGAAGAGGCAGGCGGAGCTGAAACGCCAAGCTGAGCTGAAGCGTCAGGCTGAGCAGAAGCGCCAGGCCGAACAGAAGCGCCAAGCTGAGCTGAAGAAACGAGCTGAGCAGAAACGCCAAGCCGAGCTGAAGAAGCAGGCCGAGCTGAAACACCAAGCTGAGCTTAAGAAAAAGGCCGCACAGA
>JARRLC010000093.1:0-19286 GCA_037387425.1 Alphaproteobacteria bacterium | reverse complement strand
GCCCCCACCAATCCAGCGACGATGTTGTATGCGGTACCAACTTGAAATGTCACAAGCACATGCGAAGCCCAACGCCGCCGCGCAACCAGAAAATCAAGGTCCTTAATACCTTCAATCCTGCTCGGTACTGATACAACGTTGCTCCAAGCCTCCCACTTTGATGCAACTTTAAAGACAAGCCATCCGCCGATAATGGCATAGGCTTGAGCAAAGAACGCAGCAAAAAATATAAGCCTCTCTAATCGGCCTATATATTTACCACCTTCATTTCCACTTGTTAATTGACGCCATTGTTCTTCTGATGTGGGACTTGGTGGGATTAGTTTTATTTTATCACCTGCCCGTTTTAGAAGCGGCCCGACAAAGCACTCAAGTATCACCGTAACAAACAAGCCAACCAAAAATGCAACCACTTTTGACAATAACATCGCAATCTTTCCTGAATGAATGATCGCATTCGATATTAAGTTGCCGATTACCTCTTTGCCAATGAATTAATATTTTGAAACAACGCACCTTTAATTCGCGGTGCGGAAGTGCATTACGTCGCCATCGTTGACGACATATTCCTTGCCTTCCAGACGCATGCGGCCGGCTTCTTTCGCGCCCGCCTCGCCGTTAAGACGCACGTAATCGTCAAACGAGATCGTCTCCGCGCGGATGAAGCCCTTCTCGAAGTCGGTGTGGATGACGCCTGCCGCTTGCGGCGCAGCGGTGCCGCGCGTCACGGTCCAGGCGCGCGCTTCCTTCGGGCCAACGGTGAAATAGGTGATCAGCCCCAAAAGATCGTAGCCCGCGCGGATCAAGCGGTTAAGCCCCGGCTCGGTGAGGTCAAGGCTTTCCAGATAGCCATCGCGTTCTTCTTCGGGCAGTTGCACCAGCTCGGACTCGATCTTGGCCGAGATGACCACATGCCCCGCGCCTTCAGCAGCAGCGCGCGCGACAACTTGCTGAGAATAGGCGTTGCCCTCGGCGGCGGATGCTTCGTCCACGTTGCAAACGAACAGTATCGGCTTGGAGGTGAGCAACTGAAGCTGTCGGAAACGCGCCAGTTCTTCGGGGGGGACTTCCAGCGAGCGAGCCGGGCGGCCTTCGGTGAGCACGGGCAGCAGATCATCCACCAGCGCAAGCGTGGCCTTCGCTTCCTTGTCGCCGCTTTTGACGCGCTTTTCCAGCCCCGGACGCCGCCGCTCCAGGCTTTCCAGGTCGGCGAGCATCAGCTCGGTTTCCACTGTCTCGGCATCGGACACAGGGTCGATGCGGCCTTCCACATGGGTGACATCGTCATCGTCGAAGCAGCGCAGCACATAGGCCACAGCGTCCACCTCGCGGATGTTGGCGAGGAACTGGTTGCCGAGCCCTTCACCTTTGGATGCGCCTTTCACCAGCCCGGCGATATCTACGAAGGTCAACCGCGTGGGGATCGTCTGCGCGGATTTGGAAATTCCGGCCAAGCGGTCAAGCCGCGGATCGGGGACGGCCACTTCGCCCACATTGGGTTCGATAGTGCAGAACGGATAGTTAGCCGCTTCCGCCGCCGCCGTTTGCGTGAGCGCGTTGAACAAAGTGGACTTGCCGACATTCGGCAGACCAACGATTCCGCATTTAAATCCCATAGGCGATCATCTCACAAATAAAGTCAGGAGCGGTTGAGCCACGTCCGGAGCTTGGCTCCCAGCGATGTGTCCGCAGGATCAACCCCGGCCTTTGATGTTGAAGCGGCTTTCGCCGAAGTCTCAGATTTTGGCGCGGCCTTGTTTTTTGCGGGCTTTGCCGGAGCCGACGCCGCAGCCGGACGCGTGAGCCGAGCGACATCGTTCATAAATTTGGCGTCCTGCCCAGCGACCAGATGCCCCGCGCTTTTCGCCATTGCCTCAAGCAATGTCTCCAGCCATTCGCGATCGACGCGGGCGAAATCGTGCAGCACGTAATGCACCACAGCTTCAGGACTGCCCGGATGGCCGATACCAATACGCACACGGCGGTAATCATTACCGATATGCGCTGAGATTGACCGCAATCCGTTGTGCCCTGCATGTCCGCCGCCAACCTTCACGCGGATTTTGCCGGGTTCCAGGTCTAGCTCGTCGTGGAAGACGATGACATCGCTAGGCGCGACCTTATAGAAGCGCGTGGCCTCAGCGACCGCACGGCCCGATTCGTTCATGTAGGTCATGGGCTTGAGCAGCAGGCATTTCTGCCCGCTAATCTCAACTTCGCTTACGCCCCCTTGGAAGCGCTTCCGCCAGCTTGACGCGTTGTAATACGACGCAATGGCATCCACCGCCATGAAACCGGCGTTATGCCGGTTCTGCTCGTATTTTCCGCCTGGATTGCCCAGCCCGACCAGCAGTTTCATGACGCGGCAACCCCACCCATGTATTCACGCCTATGGCAGGTGCGTTATGAAAACTACTTATCTTCTTCGGCTGCGGCTTCTTCGCCATCTTCCTCAGATCTCATTGCCGAAGACCCGGCGACAGTCGCAATTGTGAAATCGCGCTCAATAACCGGTTTGACATTCGCTGGCAATTTAACTGCTGACATATGGACGGTGTCGCCGATATCCAGGCCGGTCAAATCCACTTCGACACTCTCAGGAATGTTGTTTGCCGGGCAGTTCAGTTCAACTTCGTGCCGCACGACGTTGAGAACGCCGCCGCGCTTGAGGCCGGGTGCGTCCTGTTCGTTAATGAAGTGCACGGCCACATCCACGTCAAGGCGCGAAGATGCGGTAACACGCAGGAAATCGACATGGATGGGAAAATCGCGCACCACGTCAAGCTGCACTTCACGCGGAATAGCGCGGATTTTCTTGCCGCCAACATTCAGCGTGTAGACGGTGGAAAGGAAATGCCCTGTTTCCACATGTTTGGCGATTGCCTTGCGTTCAACCGTCAAATTTTGCGGGGGCTGATCACCGCCATAAAGAACGGCAGGCGTCATACCCTGTTTGCGGATTTCTTTCATTGCGGCTTTGCCGGTAGCGTCCCGCGCTTCGGCCATTAATTCGACCATCTGTCCCATCAATCATCTCCGGAATCAAAAAAGGGCCTAGCACTAGGCCCAACGGGCAACGCCGCGCGCAACGGGGTGCCGCCAGAAGCTTTCGCCGCTTTATAGACATATAGGACGAAAAACGCAACTGCCTCTCGTCCTTTCTTAATCTTCGCGTGCATCACTGATTTTAATCGAACAAACTCGATACGGATTGTTCGTTCGCTGTACGCGAAATCGCATCGCCAATCAGCGGCGCTATGGACAACACGTCGATATTCTCCGCCCGCTTCATGGTCTCTGTCGCCTGGATGGAATCGGTAATCACCAGCGATTTAAGCGCCGAAGCCGCCACCCGTTCTGCCGAACCAGGCGAAAACACACCGTGCGTGATGTAGGCGTGTACTTCGGTTGCGCCGCGTTCTAGCAGCGCCGTGGCTGCATTCACCAGCGTGCCGCCAGAATCGATAATGTCATCAATGAGGATACATACCCGGTCTTTCACATCGCCGATGATGGTCATAACCTCAGATTCGCCCGGCCGGTCGCGCCGCTTATCGACGATGGCCAAAGGCGCGTTAAGCCGTTTCGCGATATGCCGGGCACGCAAAACCCCGCCCACATCAGGGGAAATCACGGTGACTTTGTCGCTATCAAAGCGCTCTTTGAGCGTGCGCGCCATAACAGGGGCTGAGTACAGATTATCAGTCGGGATGTCGAAGAACCCCTGTATCTGCCCAGAGTGCAAGTCGAGCGTCAAAACGCGATTGGCCCCCGCCTCGGTAATGAGATTAGCCACCAGTTTGGCGGTAATCGGCGCACGCGACCCCACTTTGCGGTCCTGACGTGCATAGCCAAAGTAAGGGATAACCGCAGTAATGCGTCTTGCAGATGCACGCCGCAACGCATCTATGATAATAAGAAGTTCCATTAAGTTATCGTTTGCCGGATAAGATGTGGATTGAATCACGAACACATCTTGCCCGCGGACATTTTCGCGAACTTCTACGAAAATCTCCGTATCCGCGAAACGGCGGCAAACACATTGCGTAAGGGGGGTGTCGAGATAGGCGGCGATACCTTCTGCCAGCGGGCGGTTACTATTGCCCGTTACAAGTTTCATTAGGCGCCTCTGTTACTTACTACTTACGAAAGGACTGAGCATTATCAAAGGTGTAGCATATGAGTTTTGTCATTTGCACACTAAAATGCAGACCGAACCGTGACTCGTATTGGCACAAAGGCCCACGTGTCTCTTCGACATGACAATAATGCGCACTTTGTAAGCATTCAATAATACTCTGCTCTTAGAGCCTACGGATATTCAGCGCAAAAAACGACGATGGCCCGCTTACGCCAACGGGCCACCGATCTGCAACGAATTATTGGCAATTGCCGTAAGGAGAGGCGCAGTTCTGTTACCCTGCCCGTCTTCCCAGCAATTTCGCCACGCTCTTCGCGGCCTCGCCTGCGGCTAGATCAGCCACTCGGCCCCAAGAACCATCCAGCGAGCCAGCGGGCACCTTATTACGCTGAACCACGGTTTTCTTCATGGCCTGCCCGTTAGGTCCAACCACGAGCCAGCGAATAGTGATGGGCTGCAGGCCGTTTTGGGCCGTTCCCAGCTCCACGGAACCACGCACGACATACGCGCTTCCTTTGCCAGGGGTAGCCACCGAGATACCAGCGCGCTTCAAATGGCGCTTCATGGCGTCTGTAAGAGACATCACGCCATCGCCAGGGGCACCCGTTACAGGCGGAACCACGGCAACCACCTTGGCAGGCTGCGCAGACGCCAGCACCGAATTGGTATGCCTTACAGGACGGCGAGATCTCGACGCCGCAGGCTCAGCTGATGTCGCATTCCTCTTTGGCGTGCCTGAAGAACGCGCTGTCCTTGCGTTAGTCGTCTTGTCGGACTGGCTGTTGCCCGCCACTGCAGGAGCAGCGGAGCCTTTCGGCAGCCACGTCAACAAGTTGTCAATGGTCTTAGCGGCAAGGTTTTTTATGGCCTCGTCGTTGACGGCAGACCAAGGGTTACCCCCTTTCTTGCCTGCGATCAGATCATCGCCCTGAAAACGCTTGGCGCGTTTACCAGATTTATCAGAAACATCCCAAATATAAGACAGTTTCGTGCCTTTGGGATTAGCCTGCGCAACAAGATAGCCGCGAATTGTGTAATCCGCCTTTGCCGTCGAAACAACCGGGACAGATTTCTCCTGGGCCTGTTCCTTAAGCATCTTGTTCAGCTTTGACGAGATCTTTGATGGAGCTCCGATAACTGGCGCAAACGCAATAGGCTTGGTTTGTTGCTGCGTTTGTGCTTGTACCGTCTGCTCACTCGAACTCGAGTCAGTTAATCCGAGGTCAAATGCAGTATTGTCAGCCGAACATCCGGCCAACGATAGCGCCATGACGCCTCCAATCAGCGGCAGCGCAAAACGCCAAATTCCACCGCGAGTTGTTCCGTCGGTAGCCCGCTTCATTGGTATCGCTCCTTCGTAATTCATCGCCCCCGCGCCTCCACGTCATTCGGATAAAGTACGCGATACACCTGTACGACTTAAAGCGAATCCGTAGCTATAAACGCTGACCGGGTCCAGGCCGTTCATGTCAATCTTAAGTACATCAACAGCTCTTGCACGGGAAAAAGCCCTAAAGAGCCCCTTTTCCACATCACAGAACAAGAATGGCGGAAATTTGGCGGCCATAATCTCCCTCACCACGATGTGTTGTGCGCCTAAAACTGAAGAAAAGCGATTCGCTTTCATATGTGCAGTGCGGTAACACGCTTGCCTCGGCGACTCCGGCGTCTTGCAGCCTGGCAAGACAATAGGCCGGAAGGTCGAAATGCGGCTGACCGGACGGGCCGGGGCGGAAATATTGTCTGTGAGACGGATCGTCGGCAATAAAAGCCGCCTCGAACTCTGCGCCGACCTCATACGAGGTTTGTGAAATTGCTGGGCCAACTGTCGCTCGGATACGGCTGCGCTCAGCGCCCAGCCCTTCCATGGCGCTCACCACAGACTCAAGCACACCGCCTTTTGCGCCTTTCCATCCGGCATGCGCCGCCCCCACCACGCGAGCCTCCGGATCGGCCAGCAGCACCGGCGCGCAATCCGCAGTTAAAATGCCGAGCGCCAGACCAGGGGTGCGCGTGACCATGGCGTCGGCCTGGGGACGCGGCTCAGCCCACGGCGCTTCTGCGATAACGGTGTGGGCGCTGTGAATCTGGTGAACGCTTAAGAGCCGCGCCGGTTCTGTGCCAAGCCGCTCAGCGACGCGGGCGCGGTTTTCCCGCACGTGTTCCTGATTATCCTGCGAACCCCAACCGCAATTCATAGACGCAAATATCCCGTCGGATACGCCGCCTTGTCGCGTGAAAAAGCCATGGGCGATGCCCTCGGCTTTCAACAACTCGCTCTCTATCATCAAAACTCCGCTTACCTTTTCCGCCATTGTCGCGGACTTCAGCCCTTGCTTGCAACTGAATTCGCAAATGGCGGCGGGGGCGGAACATCGGCAGACGTGATCGCCATGACCTTGAACAAACTCCCCATCTGAAACGGATCGGCCAAACGCCGCGCGCCTAAAAACAATGTCGCGCGCTGTTCTTCGCTTAAGTCAGCATTGGCGAGCAATTGCCGCAAGCGCTGTTCCAGCCCCAGCGCTAGCAGAAAATCCCCTTGCGGCATCGGCCCAAAGACTTGCAATCCCGCCGCCTCCGCCGCCATGCGCAATTCTGTGAAACTCACATGCGCGCTGAGATCAATTTCGCCCGGCGTTTCAAATACGCTGGCATAACCGTGATGCCGCACGGCCTGAAACGTATCGCCATAATCGAGACGCTCATAACCGTAATCGGCCAGCACCAGCGCCAGCGGAGCCGTTTTCGCGCGGCGGCCCAACTCGTTCATTATCGGAATGACATCCGGATGATGTTCGAGAATATCACCTTCGCAAGGCGGCGCTTTGGGAAGCAAATGCATAGGCGGCGGCGCGAAACCTCCCACAGCGAAAGCCAGCTCGCCCTGATCATTGAGCGCGACCACACGGCGACGCCATTCGCCCTGGCTGAACACATATTGTTCCACTGGCAGCGCATCAAAAAACTCGTTGGCTATCGCTAAGGTGGCCACGGCTGGCAGCGCACTGATATCCTCATGCCATTCGGGCGTGCAGGCGTGGATAAGCGTTTGGCGCTGCGTTTCACGCAAAGTGGCGGATGTCTCCACCAAATGTACGCGCGCGGCTTCGTGAAACTCTGGCACGCTACGGCTCGCGCGTATCGCATCCTGCATGAGCGTACCGCGCCCCGGCCCCAACTCGGCCAGCGTGAACGGGCTCGGCGCCCCCGCAGATTGCCACACCGCGCAAGCCCACATCGATATCAGCTCGCCGAAAATCTGGCTGACCTCGGGCGCGGTGACAAAATCGCCTGCTCCACCCAAAGGATTGCCATCACGGTAATACGCATCCTCGCGCCCGGTTAGGCACCAGCGCATATACTCGCCCACGCTCATGGGCCCTTGTTCGGCGAGGCGGCGTACTAAATTTTCGGATGATGTTTCGGGCATTGATCCTCAACGCATTACGGGGCGGACGAACGGAAACGATGGAAGCTCTAACTTTCAGCGTCCACAAAGTCTTTCGAATAACGATATGCCACGGTTTTTGCGATCGCTCCAGCGCCGGGAAACAACGTCGCCCGTGTGATGCCCGCATTATACAGCTCACGCAGGATGGCAGTTTTCCGCGTACCGTCAATCAACACATAGGTGAGAAATGGCATGGCTTTTTTCGCGGTAAAGCGGATAGCGTCAAGCGGCTCGCGCAACTTCCCGTGTACGGTGAAAAAGATGTTCTGCGTATTATAAACGCGTGAAGTGCGGTAGGGACGGAAAGCCATCGGCAATTCAGCCTTGGGCGTTGAGGCCGCCGTGGGATCAGGTGACAGCTTCACGACGTAATTGTCGATATAGTCTTCGTCGATCATCGGTACATAAGCGAGATTTGCCGCCAGATCGTTATAGGCCCAGGGGTTAAAAATCCACACGCGCCCGTGTTTCGCGGCGTCCGCGCCTTCCACCGCTAGAAACAGCGCCGCCAGCGAATTAGCTTGCCACTCAAGAATGCGCGAGGGTAACCCGTTTTGATGCCCAAGGAGCAGCCAGTCGCGGTCATCCGTGCCTTTGGGTTTTATGAACTCAGCCACTTGCATGCGAAACTCGCGCAGCATCTCGCGTTCCAGATCAACGTTGACCTTGCTGCGATACAGGCCGGGCATCAGCGTACCATTCGCGTCGCCTTGCCCCAGATACCACGGCGTTACCGGTGCGCCTGCCAGCCCCAGCTTCAAAGTGGGCATACGCACCGTTTCGATGTATTCCGCAAGCGTTCGGACGATATGTTGCTGAGGTATCGGTGCCATGGTTCCCAAATGCGGCAGATATGCTTAGCTTGCGGTCGCGGCTTGCTTCTGAGTTGCCTGCCAAACGAGATAAGCACCAAATGCGAGCATCGGCAACGAATACACCATGCCTGCGGAAAAATATGCCGTGGTAAAAAACTGCTGCATATCCCATTCCTTGAAAAATTCCGCAAAAATTCGCGCCGCGCCATAACCCAGGAAGAACACGCCCGCCGTTAACCCTGGCCGTTGAAATGTCTTCAGCCAGCGCGTGAGAAAAAACAATACCAGAAACAGCGCCAAACCTTCTAGCAGCGCCTCGTAAACTTGCGTGGGGTGGCGCGGCCCGAATGCGTGTCCATAGCGGGCGAGAATTTCATGAGGAAACTCAACCGCCCACGGCACATTCGTGAGGCGGCCGTACATTTCAGCGTTAATGAAATTCGCCACGCGTCCGAAAAACAGCCCGATAGGCACCACCGCCGCGCATAAATCGGCCAACGACCACAACGGCACACGATTGACGCGCGCAAAATAAATCACCGCCAGGCAAACGCCCACAAGTCCGCCATGGAAGGCCATACCGCCTTTCCACACCATGAAAAAAACCCACGGCTGATTGATGAACACGCTCGGCTCGTACAAAAGAAAGAACCCCACGCGTCCGCCGGCGACTGTCCCGAATATCGCCCATAACAGAAAGTCATCGACCTGCGTCGCCGTCATCGGAGATTTGTTACCGGACCACAATTTAGCGTCTTGCACCAGCTTGCGCATATAGAGCCAGCCCAACACGAACCCCGCGCCGTAGGCGATGCCGTACCATTTCACCTCTAGCCTGAAGGCGACCGGGTCTATTTTAGGGAATGCAATGGCCATGCTGCTCTCGAATGCTGGTTGTTATCGTGCTGGGCGACGTGGCTTTTCTTCTAGCAAGCGCGCTTTCCGCCGCCAAGACTTGATCGCACTGAGGCAGACAGTGTTAAAAGGTGGGGCTGTAAGAGGCTTCATCACCGGGCGCGTCCTGCTCCCGCCTTTTGCGCCCTACGTTCTTGCGCCATTTTCGCCAGCCGTATCACCAGCTCGCAGGCAATTTCGTGCTCCAGTGCGGGCTTGAGCCGCGTTTGCCGCACAGCCTCATGCGCTTCACCGATGGCCGCTGCCACCCTGCCAGCGCGCCACAGCGAGCTTGGGACGCATATGCCCCACAGCGGAATCAAACGCCTCGCCTCGCTCAATCGCGGCGGCCACAATGTGCAAGCCTTGCATGTGACGCAAAAGCACGTTGAGAAACACCGAGGCAGGCGTTCCGGCGGCGGCGAGCCCATCAATCTGGCCGAGGGCCTGGGCAGCGTTCCCGGTGAGCGTGGCGGAGATGGCGGCCTCGAACGCGTGCGCCGAGCTGTCACCCACGATGGCGTCCACATGCTCCAGGGTGATTTCGCCCCCATCTGCGTCTGCTGCATAGAGCGTGAGCTTGACTATTTCCGCGCGAGACACCGCCCAGTCGCCGCCGAGCAGCCCACCCAGACGCTGCGCCGCATCGGCCGTGATGGTCAGCCCCGCTGCCTTCACATCGTCACGTATGAGCTGTTGCAGCGAGCGTTCATCAGCGCCGTAACACGCGATGGCGGCGGCGTTCTTCGCCTTCTCGAATAGCTGGCGGATTTTGGCGTCGCGCTTAAGGTTCCCCGCCTCCACAATCACGAAACCCGCCAGCGGAGAACCGCCCAGCAAATCTTCGAACATCGCAGGCGTGAGATGTGGCGCGTGGCGAACCATGATCACTGGACGCCCGCCGAACATCGGCAGACTGCGCGCTTCCGTGGCCAGACGCCCCGGCGTTTGCGTCAAATCCTGATCGCTGAGGCGAAGGATTTCGCCAGGCGGCGATGAGCCCGCGCAAAGCTGAGCGGCGATGGCCTTGGCGTGCTCAGCCACTTGCCCGGCATCAGCCCCATGCACCAGGAACGCCTCGGCGCGCTTTGCGGCGGACTTCAAAAAACTGGAAAATTCGGCAGTTTTGATCGCGACCATGGAGGGGAACTTATTCGTTCTGCCTTGCCGCTGCAACAAGCACGAGGTTTCGCACCTAGAGCTTGGTTTCCAGGCCGCGTCACTCTGACATTAGAAATGCAACTGTAATGCTAAGCTGGATCTAAAGCCTTGAAGGCGCTAGCCACCACATTAGCGATAGATTTTTCCAGATTGAACTTTTGCCCGTCCGGCGTCTCATCGAAATGCGGCTGATGCGCATTGATAACGGCGACAGCGTTCGCTCCTAGCACGCCTTCAAGATGAGCGATGCACGGCACCACTTCTTCCTCGTAGAAGCGGTAGCGCCGTTCCAGCGCCGCGCGCGTATCGTCCAGACGGCCACGCCCCGCCGCGCGGCTCATCATTTCGTCTTTCGCGATGCGCATGTGCAGCACACGGATGCGGTTCACGCCGTTTTCCTCAAACACCTCAAGCAAATGCCGGGCAGCGCCCACGGTACGCGGGTAGCCGTCGATAATCAGGTTCTGGCGCGATACATCGGGGATCGTCTCGATATGCGCGGCAATAAGGCATTGCGTCCAGCGGTCCGGGTTGAGAAGCCCGTGTGAGGTACAATATTCCAGCCATTCCAATTGACTAATGCTTTGCCAGGCGCTCCCCTCGATGGCGCGGGAGGTTTTCTCTGCCAGCATCTTGCCCACGCCATCGGCGTGCTCCTCCACCATGGCGGTCAACTCGGGCGTGGCGTCGGGGGAGGTGAGCAGCTCGACATGATTGCTGATGGCGTATTTATCGGCCAGGAGCCCGGCGAATGCGGCGTCTCGCGGTGCGCGCTCGAAAGTGCTGCGCAGAATGGCCCCCATCGAAAGCCAGTGCTCATGCGGAATGTTGAAAGTTGCGCAAAGCGCCTCGGCTACCGAACCCTTTCCACAACTGGAAGGCCCGGTCAGGATGATGGCTTGCGGAGGCGTGTTTTCAGCTTGATGAGAGATGTTGGTCGTTTTCATTCCGTCTACTTACAAATACTGCCAAAAGCTGTGCTTTGCATAGCACCAGCTTAAAGCGTGTCAAGGGCAGGCGCGAAAACCAGCGCAGTGACATTCTGCCCGTTGCATTATTCTGCGGCCTTCCAGGGAATAATCGGCACCGTTGAAATCGAATTCTGCGGCGAACCGTCGATCAACCTATCGCTGATGACTAGATAAACCAGCGTATTCCGCTTCTTATCGGGAATTCGGTAAACATGAGTGCGTTTGAAGAACACCGATGTGCGTTTGGTGTATACCTCCTCGCGGGGGGTGAGCTTGGAGATATCGGTGTCGATGGGACCAACCTGGCGGCAGGCGATGGAAAAGCGGCTCGGGTCTTCGGCCAGGCCCAGCGCTCCCCCGAGGCCGCCGGTGCGCGCTTGGCTGATATGGCACGCCACGCCCGGAACTTTCGGGTCGTCGAACACGCTCACGCAGACTTTGTCGTTAGGGCCTAGAAACCTGAACGTGGTGCTAACGCATGATATATCTTCAGCTTTTGCGGCAAAGCTCGCGAGTGCGCTCCCCATCGCCACCATTAGTGCCAGAAACAATTTCTTCATGTTTCAACTGAGCCCTCAAAATGCGTTTATGGTTAATTTGCTAGCCCCAGAGGTAAATGGGACAATGCTGACACTTTACAAGACAAATATGCATTTGGTTGCAAAGTAGAACGCATCAATACAACCAGTAATTGCACCATTTTGTCACACCCGTGATAATTCGAACACAGTTACATCACATTTGTGGCGCCTATGCTTGTGTCGCATTGTCTTGCCCGTCGCTTCGTTGTTACCTTTGGTCTCGACAACTGAATGGGGACAGTTAAATTACAAAAACGTAAAAAGTCAGCAGTAATATCGTGAAGGGGCTTCACGGTAAACGGCAAGACTTTGTCCTTCTTCTGGCAAGTAATAAGCTTGACAGATTTTGTTTTTGGGCGAGAGATTGGGGAATCTATTATGAAACGAGTGGCATGTGCCGCAGTATTAGCGGCTTGTGTGAGCGTGTCAGGCACAGTATTTGCGGCTGATCTTTCTTTGAAAGACACACCCGCCTACGAAAGCTTTCCAGCCACAATCTGGACAGGGCTCTATGTAGGTGGCCACGTTGGGGGAGCGTGGGGTGATGTTGATGTCACAGACGTTAATGAGCTGAACACAATTGACCCGCATGCAAATGTCAGCATCAGCACGTCGGGTCTGCTTTATGGCGGGCAGATTGGTTATAACAAGCAACGCGGAAACATAGTCTACGGCGTTGAAGCCGATATCGGCTATATGAATTTGGATGGCAGTGCCTCTGCGCATATGCAGGATAATGGCTCAGGCCATTATGCGTGCGATGGTTACCATGAGCATAAGCAGCAATGTGCGCTGGATTCGAAGTATAGTGTCTCCGGCGGGCTGTACGGCGATCTTACCGCTCGCGTCGGTTACGCTAACGACAAAGCTCTGTTCTACGTGAAAGGCGGTGCGGCGTTCTTGAATGTTGACGTAAACGCACATTATAACGCTGATAACTGCACCAACTCTGGTGATAATAGTTACTGCTCTGATAATACAAACCCCAACCCTTCTACGTTCGATTTCAGCAAAAGCGAAACCATGTGGGGCTGGACGATTGGCTTAGGGGTGGAATATGCGATCAGCCGCTCACTGTCGCTCAAAGCTGAATATCAGCACTTCGACTTCGGCACGCTAGATATGAGCTATACGGATACTTATAACTTTGCCAAGTGGGACAATGCAATCTCTACCCTCACCGGCGACAGCGAAACCGACGTCACAGTTGACGCAGTTTCCGTCGGTCTGAACTACCGCTTCAACGGCGGTGCCGACCCGTTGAAGTAAAACGGGGCTAATCAATAATTTGGGGCACTTACCAACTAGGGCGGCATCCGGCATCGGACGCCGCCCTTTTATTTGTCTAAGGTCTTGTCAGGAAAGACACCCCGAATATCAGGCGATAAATCAGGGCGCTTATCCAAACCCAATACTGAGACGCCGTATCACAGCTTCCGCAGCCAGACCGTTTCAACAAGGTGTTGCGTACCTTTATTCAAGATGAGATCGGCGCGCTGGCGCGTCGGCAGAATGTTTTCCTCAAGATTGCGCTGGTTGATGCTATGCCAGATGCTGAGCGCGGTTTCGCGCGCTTGCTCGTCGTTCAGTTGCGAGTAGCGGTGGAAATAGGCTTTCGGGTCGCTGAAGGCGGTCTTGCACAACGTTATGAAACGCTCCACGTACCATTGCTCAATGATCGCCGGTTCAGCATGCATATAAATTGAGAAGTCGAAGAAATCGGACACGAAGGGGATCGTCTTGCCATCGCGCGGCAGCGTGGCGGTTTGCAAGACATTCAGCCCTTCGACGATGAGCACATCCGGGCGGTCAACCACGATGTGCTTACCGGGCAAGATATCGTAATCGAAATGCGAGTAGACCGGTGCGCGAACCTTGGCGCGTCCGGCTTTCACGTCGCCCAAGAACTTGAGCAGCTCTTTCTGATCGTAGCTTTCAGGAAAGCCCTTGCGGTCCATAATGCCGCGCGCAATAAGCTCAGCGTTGGGCAAAAGGAAACCATCGGTCGGGACCAGATCAACGCGGGGATGATTCGGCCAGCGCGCCAGCAGCTCACGCAGTACGCGAGCGGTCGTGCTTTTGCCCACAGCGACGCTGCCCGCCATGCCGATGATGAACGGCGTTTTGTTTCCGCGTTTGTGGAGAAAACCGGAAGTCTCTGCGTGGAGCTTCTGGCTGGCGCCGACATAGAGGTTCAAAAGCCGGGACAGCGGCAGGTAGATGTCGATGACTTCTTCGACGGAAAGCTGTTCGTTGATACCAGAAAGACGGGCTACGTCTTCTTGTGTGAGGGTCATCGGAGTATCGGCGCGGCGTCTCGCCCATTCGGATCGTGGAAAAATCCTGTATGGCGTTTGTTCACGCGCTGGCCGTTTCGCAACGCTGTTGAGTGCGGTCATGTCTATGCCTTCGATCGAGAAGCCTTCTCGGCCAAACCCGACTGGCCCATCCGTTGTTCCAGAACGTCTAATACATCATCAAACGGTATATGGCGCGCTTCAAGCACGACTAAAAGGTGATAGAGCAGATCCGCCGCTTCCGATTTCAACGCTTTATCGTCTTCGCTCATGGCGGCGATCACAGTTTCCACAGCCTCTTCGCCCAGCTTTTTAGCGCATTTGGCGGTTCCTGCATCCAGCAATTGGCGGGTGTATGAGGCATCCGCCTCTGACGCGCGCCGTGCCGCAATCGTCGCCGCTAGCCGCGTCAGTGTATCTTCGCTCATCTCATGTTTCCTTACGGATTTTCTTCTAATTTTAACATAGTTCTTTTAGGATTACTGCGATGTTTCGCACTTTTCCCCTTCAGCTTCTTTTGATCATCGACCGCCAAATATGGCCGAGCCAACACGCACCAGGGTAGCCCCGCAATCGATGGCTGCCTCAAAATCCGCGCTCATGCCCATGCTTAGCGAGTTTACGCCAACTTCGCCAGCAAGGTTCGCAAGAAGCTTGAAATGCGGCTCAGGCGACTCATCGAAAGGCGGAATGCACATCAGGCCTTCGATAGTAAGGCCGAGGGTATTTCGGCAATGTTCAATAAACGCTACGGCATCTTCTGATCCGATGCCTGCCTTCTGCGGTTCGGCGCCGGTGTTCACCTGCACGAAAAGCCGAGGCTCGCGCTGCTGGTGCGCAATTTCGGCCGCGATGGTTTCGGCGATTTTCAAGCGGTCAACAGTTTGGATGACATCGAACAGCGCCACCGCCTCGCGCGTTTTGTTGGATTGCAACGGACCGATAAGATGCAATTCAATATCCGGGTAGCGTTTGCGTAAAGGCGGCCATTTGTTTTTGGCTTCCTGCACGCGGTTTTCGCCGAACACGCGATGTCCAGCCTCAAGCACTGGTGCGATGTCGGGCGCGTCGAAAGTTTTCGTCACGGCGACGAGGGTCACGTCAGCGGCGGAACGTCCGGAATTGACAGCCGCTACGCCAATCCGGCGTTGCACGGCTGCCAGCCTTTCCCCTGCTTGTACATCATTTTCCATAAGTTAACCTCGAAACTGCGGAATACCTCAAGATGTGATGTCACACGCGCTTGACCGGCGCGGTGTTTTGGGGCTGGATACGGCCCAAAAGCGCTTTCAGGAAAAGTGGGGCGATGCTTGTCTGGTCGCGACCCAACAAAACATCTACCGCTTTTCCGCTCGCGAAAGCGCATTATGCAAAGAATTCGACTGGATTATTGTTTCCGTGAGACGATGAACCAGTCTATGAATTACCCGCATTGGCATCTCACGCAACAACGCGCCCGTATTGTTGCCAAGCGATAGAACATCGGAAGCGAAAAAGCCATGGCCGTAGATAGATATAATGCGCCGGAGCGCGAGAAACATTGGCGCAAGGCGTGGGATGACGCCGAGATTTTCCGCACGGAAGAAGATACATCGCGACCCAAATATTACGTGCTGGAGATGTTCCCGTACCCATCTGGACGCATCCATGCCGGGCATGTGCGCAATTACACCATGGGCGATGTGGTCGCTCGCTATAAGCGCGCCAAGGGCTTCAATGTGCTGCATCCAATGGGATGGGATGCGTTCGGTATGCCTGCTGAGAACGCCGCCATGGAGCGCAAGGTTCATCCCAAGGGGTGGACTTACGAAAACATCGCCGCGATGCGCTCGCAGTTGCAGGCTATAGGGCTGTCGTTGGATTGGAGCCGCGAAGTCGCTACGTGCGATGTCGAATATTACCACCAGCAGCAAAGTCTGTTTCTGGATTTCTTCAACAAGGGGCTCGTTTACCGCAAGAAAAGCAAGGTCAACTGGGACCCGGTCGATCAAACCGTGCTGGCCAACGAGCAGGTGATTGACGGCTGCGGCTGGCGTTCTGGCGCACCTGTTGAACAGCGCGAGCTGAGCCAGTGGTTTCTGAAAATCACCGCTTATGCAGATGATCTTCTGGCGGCGCTCGACACGCTGGACGGCTGGCCGGAAAAGGTCCGCGTTATGCAGCGCAACTGGATCGGCAAGTCGGAAGGGCTGCTGATGCAATTCGCGCTGGAAGGCAAAGGGCTGCCTGCCAAGCAAAAAACGCTGGAGGTCTTCACCACGCGGCCTGACACCATCTTCGGCGCTTCGTTCTGCGCGATTTCGCCTGGGCATCCGTTGGCGGCGACGCTGGCGAAGAAAGACAAAGCGCTGAAAGAATTCATCGCCGAATGTCAGCGCATGGGCACCAGCGAAGAAGATATCGAGCGCGCCGAGAAGAAAGGCTTCGATACCGGACTCACCGCCGCGCATCCGTTTGAGGAAGGCGTCAAGCTGCCGGTCTACGTCGCGAACTTCATCCTGATGGATTACGGCACAGGCGCGATTTTCGGTTGCCCAGCGCACGACCAGCGCGACCTTGACTTCGCCCGCAAATACGAGTTGAGCGTGACGCCGGTTGTCATCCCCGAGGGCGAGAACCCCAAAAAGTTCGACGTGGGCGACGTGGCTTATATCGGGCCGGGTCTGCTCGCGAATTCGTCGTTCCTTGACGGCATGACGGTTGAGGCTGCGAAAGACGAAATCGCAGGCCGCTTGGAGGCGCGAGGCGAAGGCGAACGCAAGATCAACTACCGTCTGCGCGATTGGGGCATTTCGCGGCAGCGCTATTGGGGCTGCCCGATCCCCATCATCCATTGCAAAAAATGCGGCGCGGTGCCGGTGCCGAAGGAAAATCTCCCCGTGGAGCTGCCGGAAGATGTCACATTCGATGTGCCCGGCAATCCGCTGGACCGTCATCCGACCTGGAAAGACGCGGTTTGCCCGATATGCGGCATGCCCTCCCAGCGCGAAACCGACACGATGGACACTTTCGTAGATTCCTCGTGGTATTTCGCCCGCTTCTGTGCACCGCGCGATAATAAGCCGGTCAATCGCAAGGCGGTGGATTACTGGCTGCCGGTTGATCAATATATCGGCGGTATTGAGCACGCTATTCTGCATCTGCTCTATTCGCGCTTCTTCATGCGAGCGCTGACCGATACCGGCCACGCCGCCATCAAGGAGCCGTTTGCGCGTTTGTTCACGCAAGGCATGGTCAACCACGAGACCTATAAGGATGCCTCCGGCGCATGGGTCCCGGCTGATGAAGTGCGTATCGATGGGGAGAGCGGGCAGCGCCGCGCCTTCCACGTCAGCACCGGAACCGAATTGCAGATCGGGCCGGTCGAGAAAATGTCGAAATCCAAGAAGAACACCATCGATCCAGACGCGATCATTGCGCATTACGGCGCTGATACCACGCGCTGGTTCATGCTGTCTGATTCGCCGCCTGAGCGCGATGTGGTCTGGAGCGACGAAGGCGTGCAAGGCGCGTGGCGTTTCGCACAAAGGTTGTGGCGAATTGTCGCGGAAGCCTCGGAAAATTGCGCAAAAAAAGGCGCCAAGCAGCCCGACGCATTCTCTCCCGCCGCAGAGGAATTGCGCCGCGCTACGCATCGCATGGCCGATGCCGTCAGCAAAAATATCGAGAACTTGCGGTTTAACACGGCCGTTGCCGCTATATATGGTTTTGCAAATAAGTTCGAAGCCGCGCTGCAAGGCCAAAAAACCGCCAAAGACGCCAGTCTTAATTGGGCTGTAAGAGAAGCTGCGGAACTGGTGTCGCAGTGCATCGCACCCTTCATGCCGCATTTGGCGGAAGAGTGCTGGGCGCGACTTGGTTACAACAGTCTCGTAGCAAAACAACCCTGGCCGGGGGTAGAAGAGGCGCTGCTCGTTGACGATACCATCACCATTGCCGTACAGGTAAATGGTAAGAGGCGGGATGAGCTGACGGTACAGCGCGACGCTGCGCAGGCCGATATTGAAGCGGCAGCGCTGGAACTAGACGGTGTAAAGCGTGCTATAGAAGGCCGCGCGGTCAAAAAGATCATCGTGGTGCCACAGAGGATCGTCAATGTCGTTGCCTGAGGGGAAAAAAGTGGGGGTAGTCTCAAAACGGTTGAAGTTTGCTCTGGCGAGTGGGCTTCTAGCGGCTTTTGCTGTGCTCAGTGCTGGATGTGGTTGGCATCCTCTCTATGGACCGACGGCTTCGGGCGCCGATCTTGAAGATGTGATGCGCACTGTCAAAGTTTCCACCGTGCCAGGCCGGGTCGGCCAGCGCGTGCGCAACGAGCTTGTCTTCCTGACAAGAGGCGGCGGTAAAGCTGGTGATAGCAAATACCGGCTTGATATCGCCATTCGCGAAACAGTGATGAACACCATGGCGACCAGCACCGGCGCCACTGAAGGTCAAGTCTATCAGCTTTATACAGAGTTCAAGCTGGTCAGCCTGAAGACCAACAAGGTGGTGATGCATGGCCATAGCAACGCCCGTGCTGCGTTCGACAAGGTGGACTCCGTTTTCGCTGACTTACGTGCTCGTCGCGACGCTGAAAACCGCGCCGCCAAGACGATTGCCGAGGCAATACGCACACGCCTTGCGGGATATCTCTCGGGGAACGCATAAGTTTACAGCGCCTTTATAGCTACGCTTTGCTCGATATTGATATAAAGGGCGAGAGTGCATAGGGTTTTGAAACTCTTACCCTTATGGCCTGCGGAGCGGTTCTTGTGACGAAAACTGCTAATGCTGGTCCATTTGTAGTTGAGGCTGCTACTCCTATAATTTCTCCGTCATGTGCGCTTACAGAAAGTGTAGGCATCGGAACACTTGACCAGACTTTCACTCAACTGATACAGCACGGCTGCAAAACGCCGTGCTCATATCCATGGATGCCAACGGTCAAAACTTAGGCTATGTGGTATTACAAAACACGAACTGGTTACTGCTG
>JARRLC010000092.1:0-10750 GCA_037387425.1 Alphaproteobacteria bacterium | reverse complement strand
TACCCCCCCGGAAGACTTTCCACCGGAATGGATCCCGCCAGGCTATGAGTTTAACGCTAATCTCAAGCTGAAAAAATGGGCTCAGCCGAAGAAATGTTCGCCGTGGTTCGGCGGCTGGCTGTGCCAATACCGCATTCGCGTCCAGAATACCGGTCCTGATTTCTATTCCGGTCCGGTGATGATTGAGGACTGGCTTCCCGCCAATCCGGCAAGCTCAACCGTTGGTTTCTCGCCAACACCGCCATGGACCTGCTGGAAGGTTGGATCGTCCCATAAATGCTTCCGCCCCGGTGTCTTCCTTGCGCCAGGCGCCAGCATTGACCTGAAAGCCTATGCTTTCGTGCCGAAGTCCTACAAGAAATGTCATTTGCGTAATGCTGCCGCCATCAAGTGGGCGCCCGGCGGAACGCAGTGGAACACCAATCCGTTCGATGACATCGACGATGCGAACGCCCTCATTCCGGCAGAGCACTGCAAGCCGGGTAAAAAGACGGATCTGAAGATCTACAAGCGCAGGCTTATGGCTTGTTACAAGGCGGGTAATCATCTCAGATGCGCCTATCGCGTCATGGTCGAGAATATGGGACCCGGTCCGTATAATGGCGATATCGTCGTCAAGGACATCATCCCCGCAGGAACGACAGCGACGTTCAGTTCGGCTCCGGGAACATGGGACAATTGCCCGAAAGTTGGCGGAACCCATACCTGCACCCACCAGAATGCGAGTTTGCCAAATCCGGGCGATACGACGTCATTCACCGTGCGGGTGGATTTCTCCTTCGAAAAAGGCAAGCAGTTGCAATGCCGTGTTCCAAACAAGGTGAAAATCACCAAGGCGCCGGGCGGAAGTCCGAAAAACACAGATCCAACGAATGACACGGCCAGCGCGGTCGCGCCCATTCCAGAAGAGCTGTGCCACGGCACCCCAGAGAAAACCGATCTGAAGATCTACAAGCGGTCTTACTCCTGCTACAAGGTCGAAGATCATCTGCGTTGTTCCTACAAAGTGATCGTCCGCAATATGGGCCCTGGCCCCTATAATGGGGACATCAAGGTCAAGGACATCATCCCCGCAGGGACCACTGCCATCTTCAGCAGTTCTCCAGGCACCTGGAACAATTGCCCGAAAGTGGCCGGTGTCCACACCTGCACCTACACGAATGCGAGTTTGCCGAATGTCAATGACTCGACCCAATTCTTCGTGCGGGTGGATTTCAACCGGAAACAAGCAAAGGAGATGAAATGCCGTGTCCGCAACAGGGTTAAGATTACTAAAGCACCTGGCGGATCTCCCTTGAACACGAACCTGGCCAACGATACAGCATCTGCGATTGGTGTTGTGCCGCAAAAGCTTTGCAGGGGACCTGGCAGAACCAATCTCAAGATCGAGAAAGTCGCCAATCCGGTCTTTTGCAATAAGACCAGTGGCGGTTGGTGGTGCCACTATGCGATCCGAGTCATCAATACGGGCAGCAACGACTATCATGGCAAGCTCGAAATTGATGAAGCGCTACCCGCTGAACCTCTCAATGCTAACTGGGGCAATCCTTGGAATTGTTCCGGCGTTGGCGGCGGTGGAGGCGGCGGTGCCGTGTGTAAACACCCGGTAACGCTCATCAAGCCTAACCATGCCAAGCATCTCTTCTTGAACGTTAAGTTCTCTGATGAGGTCGTGAAGGCAAAAGCTTGCGCGCTGGTAAATGTGGCGAAGATTGCCAAACCAGTTCCGGGCAGCAACAAGAACAGCAATCCCAACGACGATACCGCTGGTGTTGCAGCCAAGGTCGATCCTGCATTTTGCAAAAAGGGGCCGACCAATCTCCTTCTTAAGAAGTACGGTGCTCAGCCTCAGTGCAATGTCATGGATGGCAAATATAGATGTCCGTACAACGTGATCGTCAGGAACCTTGGCGATAACGTTTACAAGGGCGAGGTCATCGTCAAAGACATCCTGCCGCAAGCGGCAAGTGGCTCGACGGTCCATGTATTGGCTCCGTGGACCTGCTCAGGAGCGGTTCCAACGCTTACCTGCAAGCACCCCTATGTGGAACTTGATCCTGCACAACAGGTGGCCTTGTCGATCCGTTTCTTCATTGATCCGCGCAAATACAAGAAATGTTCGCTGAAAAACACAGCGCGCATTTTGAAGGCCGCGGGTGGAACGTTGCAGAACCAAAATGCAACCGACGACGAAGACTCGGCCACGCTGGATTTCCCGCCAGCGGTGATTGGCGGCATAGCCTACTGCCATACGCCTGAACCCAATAAGCCGTGCCCTCCAGGCTATGACTGGAAAGGCGGCGAATGCGAACGTATTGGCGTAACAACACCTCTACCGCCAGTACCACACTGCCCAGCTGGTTATGTTGGTAAGTATCCGGACTGCCGGAAGCGGGTCTCGCCACATTGCCCGAAAGGCACAGTTGGTAAGTATCCGAACTGCCGGAAGCGGGTCTCACCACATTGCCCGAAAGGCACAGTTGGCAGATATCCGAAATGCCGCAAGGTTATTCTGAGAACACCTCATAGAGTGGCGCCTCGGAAACATCGTGTACGGCCATTCCGTCGCCATAGCCGTCCGAACCGCAACACCGTGCGGTAGGATTGCGGGCAAACAAATCCGGAGAGCATACAAATTCTCTGGATGGTAAAAACAACGAAGGGCCGGGTTTTCCCGGCCCTTTTTCCGTGCGCACTAAGCGTGACGCTTATACCGGTTCTCATAAATGAAAACCTATAGCGTTCAAGCGCCACGCTTGTTTGTCTCGCGCGATCAGACAAGCATCGCGCGGGCTTTTCCCTCGCACTAGTGCACTGACGCATTCAGAAGATTCATATATCAGCGCACTAGTTCTTTGTTTATGCATCAATTTTTCCAAACTCGGCTGCAGCCTTCGTTTGGATCGATGCACTAGCTCGGGCGCGCAGTCGCGAAGGTTTACCCTGAGCGCTCACCATAAAGGTTCGCTTTGCCAAGCCCCGATGAGTCGAGCTCATCGAGACTTGGTATTAGCGCTGTGACAGGAAGGATACTTTGAATAGCCCTGTTGGAAGGCTCGGGACGCAAAGGGTTAATATCCGTGTTCGATGCGCGCGAAAACCTGTTGCGCGAAGGAGCCCATCACCTGCCCCATAAACGGCGCGGCCAGCGACCCCACCACCAGAATGGCGATGATCTTGGGTATGAATGTCAGCGTCACTTCTTGGACTTGTGTCAGCGCTTGCAGCAAGGCGATCGTGAGCCCCACAAACATCGCCGCCGCTACGGCAGGCCCGGAAGCGACGATCACAGTCCAAATTGCGGACTGGACGATATCGAGTGCGTCGGCTTGGTTCATATCAGGAAATCTGCACGCCTGAGCCGAGGACCACCTGCGAGCCGTTTTCCAGCATAGCGACCGCGCCGCCATCGATAGCGCTGACGGAGGCGACCACGCCTGAAGTTCGCCCATCCGCCGAGGTTATCGTGTGCCCAATGAGATTATCGGCTTGCGCCAGGCTGGAAAGCGCCATCAACGCATCAAGCTTGTTGTTGGTTTGGATGGCTTGTTCAACATTGGAGAAATTGGCGAGCTGCGCGATGAACGCGGCTGAATCCGGTGGATTGGTCGGGTCTTGGTTTTTCAGCTCAGCCATGAAGAGTTGCAGAAACGCGTTGTAATCTAGCGTATTTCTCTTTTCAGCTGCATTCGTCGTTGCGGCTGCTGAAGCTGCTGTTGCGCTGGTTACCGCTGGCATTATGCGACCTCGCGTTTTTTGGAGATTTTTTGATGTTGCTGGGGTGGTGACGCATGTTCGCCTGACAACACTTTTTCTTCATGCGGTAGTAAAGCCCGGATGCTTTTTAGGGCTTCAAATTCTTTTCCTGCGGTTACTAGGCCAGAAACACGCCCCAATCCTGAGATGAGTTCCTGGTTACTGAGATTGGCGATCAACAAATTTACGGTTTTGAAGAACAGTTCTTTAGTTGCTTCAGAATTCGCAGGATCCATAAGCATCATCTGAATCATGAAGTATACTTGCTTTAGTGGAGTATTAGCGTCCTCCACCTGCATGACATGGTTTTCAAGCAGAAAGGTAACATCGTTCATCAGTTCTATGGAGACCTTGCGGTCAACACGTAAAACAGCTCCGTTAATGAAAATACGCTCTCCCGGCTTCAGACCAATTTGAATGTTTTTCTTCATGCCAAGCCCTCAGAGATCAATTGTGATACTTCTATCAAGCCTTTGAAGTTTGTTGATTTACCCAGCCGTATTTCGTCAGCTTCGCGCATGAGCCACAAACCGATCGAGATCAAGTCGGCCCGCAGGTTGGGGGGCAATTCGTTATCGGCTTTTGCCAGATCTTCGATGAAAAACGCCCAGAGTTTCCGAAGGAAATAGATCGCTTCCGTTGCCTCTCGCGCCCCTGGACCTTTGCTTTCAGCGATTTTCAGAAGCTCTATGGAATGCTGAATGGCGATGCGATCCCGCTCACGCGCGGACTGTGGCGTGTCATCGAGAACCTCTGCATAAGAGAATCTATACATATGCATCCTCACCATTAAGCTGAAATCAATACTCTAGCTACATCTATATGTAATTTAGTATCGTCAGCTTTTGAATTCTCGCAGTTAACGCGTAAGATGTTTCTATTTGCGTCAACAGAGTTGTTACGCGTACCGACGCATCATACGGGTCAACAACTTCCATGTCGTTAACTTGGCCTGTTATAATGTTAATTTGTGACAGCAGCCGATTGTTCGCCAATTCGACGCGTTCTTGCGACGTGCCCAAGCGGCCTTGCTCAACGGCCAGGTATTGCGTTGCCGCGCCCACCATGTCGATGGCCGTATCCACTATTGCCTGAAACGCCAGATCGTTGAGATTCTCAATGCCTAGATCGGCGACCATGGTGTAAGCTTCCGCCAGCTTCCGGTAGCCGAGATAGTTGGCGTTGGATGAAGTTTCGACATCTTCGTAGATCGAAATGCGGCTCACAACGTTTTCATCGGAAGCGGCAGACCAGTTGGCCGCCCAGTTCGCATCGTTAAAAAGCGTGTCAAAGGTCGTATCAAGGAACGTTTGCATATCCGAGCCGGTAATGCCGGTTTCGTTGGCCGGGTCCGACTGGGTTGTGCCGAATTCTCCCAAGAACGCTGCGTCTACCGCTGTCTTAGCGGCCGATGTTGGCGAGGTGAAGTAATTCGAAAGCGGCAAAGTATCGGTCTTAATGCCGGCGAACAAACTTTCTCCGCCCACTGCGCCGTTCATGACATCGGTAAGCATCGATAAGTTGGCCTTGGCCTCGTTTGCGGCGTTTTCGCGTCCAGTCTCGGTGGTACGCGCCGAGATAAGCGTATCGACAAAGCCCTGCGACATTTCTACGAGGCCGGTTAACGCACTTTGTGTGGAATCGAGGCGCGTGCTGGCGGTGCTGTTCGTATCAATTATCAGGTTCATGTAATTGATATCGCGCCGCATCGAAACAGAGCGTGAGGTTCGCGCGCCAAGGGCAATGCCCACATCTGCATAGCGCCCGGAAGACACTTCCTTTTGCGCTACGATCAACTGCCGCTGCATTTTCAGAACGGAAGTGCGCGTAGCTTCAACCGTTGACTTCGTGGAGGTATATGTAACATCCATGACTATCGACCTCCGGCCTCTAACAATGACGCATACATACTGTCGATTGCGGAGATGAGCCGCGAAGTGGCCTGGAATGAATGTTCCAGATCCAGAAGTATGCTCATCTCGTAATCGAGGTTGACTCCGATCACACTTGTTAGTGAATAGCTGGCGCGCTCCAGAACGGTGGTGCTGTATTCTTGAGCTGTTGCTGCCGATTGCCGGTTTTCTTCCATCCAACCGATTGAAGACGACGCGTAATTTTCAAGCGAGAGAGTTCCGCCAAGCTGAGTGGACGCATCGAAACTGCGATCAACGCCGAATTCGTCGATAAGTTCGAATAAACGCGCAGAATATCCTGAAGCGCCAGTCGTATTGTAGACATACGCCGCCCCGTTGGCGCCGCCATCACGCAGCAAAGTTGGATCTCCGGCTTGGCTGCTGTCATAAACGGCATTGATGCTGATTTCGCCAGCAATACCTGTGTCGAGCGTGCCAGTGGCTGGAACCGTGGGCGATCCTGGATAGCTGAACAGGCCGGTGGCGTCTGGCAGCCCTGACGCGGTCTGATCGGTTTCAGCGAACATTTCGATCAATCCGCGGGCCATTTCGTCAAGCTGGCTTTGATAGGTTACAGCGATGTCGTCACGAATTTCGATCAACCCTTTGATCCGCCCAGAGGAAATGGGCATTGTCGCGCTGCTTCCTGTTACAGGCACGCCGTCAATGACGAGGGCATTACCGGTATCGACAGCGGAATATGAGGCCAAGCCATCGAAAGTGACCGCGCGCGCCGTGTGTTGAAACAGCGTGACACCGCTATCGGTGTAAATCGACAAATCGTAGTTATTGCCTGCTACAGTTTTAATGCCGATTTCTTGAGACAGGTCGGCGAGAATTTTATCTCGCTGGTCGAGATAATCTGTAACATCGGAGCCGATACGGGTGCCGTCTATAACTTTCTGGTTGACGGACCCATACTGTTCCAGAAGCGAGTTAATCGTGTCAACAGCGCCAGAAATTTCAAGGTCTGCCTGGCTGCGAACGTTTTGCACCAGCTCAGTTGCGGAGTTAAGCGACGTGGCGACATCATCTGCTGCAGAGATGGCCGATTGAGCGCGCACCAATTCGCTGGGCGAAGCCGAGTATTCCTGTAATGCGTCTTTCAGTTTACCGATCAGCGCGGCGGGCGAGGCGTCCTGCTCTGTGTCGTTGATGGTGGCATTGAGTTGGTCCATCGCATCGACGAGCGCTTTCTGATAGCTCGCGTCGGAATTCGCTGACAGCACATTATGGAACAACGCTTCATCCGACGCGCGCGTAATGCTCGTAATGTGAACGCCGACGCCATTGTGACCAGTTGCTGTGCCAACGATCTTGCGTGAAGCAAACTCATTACTCGTATTAGCGATATTGCGCGAAATAACCGCTGTTTTCGCCGTCAACACGGAAAGGTTGGAGCGTGCAGTCTCCATGGCTGCTGTAAGCGACATACGGCACCTACCTACGCGTCATGCGGCGAGATCATTTGGCGTTACCTCTTCAAGTTGACGATAACGTCCAGAATGTCAGCGCCGGTCTGGAAAACCTTCGAGTTCATCTGGTAATGTCGTTCGGCTTCAATCATGTTCGCTAGCTCGCTTGCGAGATCAACGGTGGATTGCTCCAACGCACTGTCGAGAATAGTGCCTACGCCGCCAAGCCCCGGAAAGCCGATGAGCATGTTGCCGGAATCGTTGTCGGGCACGAAAACATCGCCTTGTATCGGCAGCAGATTGTCGGGGCTGGGAACGGTAGCCAGCGGAACTTGATAGCTGGCGATGCGCGAGCCGTTTTCGAAGATTGCATAGAGCAATCCGTCCTCGGCAACTTCGATGCGGTCAACGTCGCTTGGGGCGTTACCATTCACCGACCCGGTCCGCACTGTATAGTCTGTGTTAAGCTGGGTGCACTCGGAAAGGTCCAAAGTCAGCGAGTCGGAGCCGCTAGGCGAGGTGCTCGACAGATCGATCGTTATTGACGTCGGACCGAGATTTTCGCCGGTAATCGGGTCAAACGTCATCGTATCCGAGGCAAGCGCAGCGGCTGTGTACGGAAATGTTCCGGTAGCGGGCGCATCGGCGCGATTGAAAATCGCAAGCTCCCACTCTTCGTCCGCCGTTTTGGCCCAGTAGACATCCAGCGTGATTTCGTAACCAAGGTCGCCATACACGACGATGGAGCTTTTCGACGTATAGGCTGAATCCGCCGTATTAGATGAAGGGGGATCAGCAGTTGCGGCAATATCTGTAATGCTTTGGGCGCTTGCATCGACGTTGACATAGAAAATGCCTGAGGTCGAAAGTTCCGCCTGAAGAGCCAAGTCGCTGATAGCGATCTTTTCCAACCCCGTCGTGCCGTTGACAACGCTACCCACATCGCCATCGGTGACCGGATATCCCATCAAGTAATATCCAGCGGCGTTGACAAGATAACCATCGCCGTCTTTCACGAACGACCCCGCTCGTGTGAGGTGAGTGGTGTCATCTGTATCCGCCACGAGAAAGAAGCCTTGACCACTGACAGCCAGATCGGTTGTCGATGTGGTATAAGAGAAAGTGCCCTGTTCGCTGATGGCGTTACGGAGAGACGTTGTGACGCTGCCGGACGTGTATTCCGCAGTACTCCGGTTAGGAATGAAAGACGAAAACTCGCAATAAGCACGCTTATAGCCGCTGGTGTTAGCGTTGGCGATGTTATCGGCCACCGTACTGAGCCGGTTAGACTGCGCCGCCATGCCTGACGCGCTTGTTCTCATCGTAGAAGAAATGCTCATCTTTCAACCCTGCGCAATCAATCACTCGCTGCAGTAGAACACATCCGACTTGCGCGGAGCTGGATAGCGCTATCTTTAAGAATAATCGCTATGCGTAATGACTTTCTCAATAAAATCAGAACAATTTCTACTGAAATAATTTGGAAGTAATACACTTAATACTACAAAAATATATGCGCCATAATGGAATGACAGAAAGAGGATTGCTGATCGCCAACTTTAATCGTAAACCAACCGGTAACCAAGATAACGCTGTGAATCCACCGGATCATACCCCAAATGGTGCCGCAGCCGTTTGCGCAGCTTACTGATGTGGCTTTCCACAACGTTCTCGTCGATATCCTCGCCGAATAATCCGTAAACAAAATTGAATATCTGTGTTTTGGTAACCCGCCGCCCTTTATTCGCAACGAGATATTCGAGAATGCGGCGCTCACGACGTGGCAACGGCAGAATTTTGCCCTTCACTTCTGGGTCGCGACCATCGGAATACACACGGATATCACCGACCAGCTTGCCGTTATCTTCTTCTTTTGAGCGCCGCTGAATGGCTTTGATCCGCGCGAGAATTTCGCGCACATGGACAGGTTTGCGCACAACGTCGTCAACACCGGCTGCGAATAAATCTAGCGTTTCATCTAGGCATTTATGGTCATTCATCGCGATAACCGCGGCGCTTGTGCGGTTTTTAATCATCTTGGGCAACGCACATCTTTCAGCGCAATCACCCAGCAAAAACGCCTCCACCGCACGGATGTCCGGATCGGAAACTGTTTGCACCCAGTTACCGAAATCCGCAGCGCTAAAACCTGTGACAGACACGCCTTCACGGTCGAACCACGAAGTATAGCCGTTTTTCACAGTTTCACGTTCATCCACTATCACGATCATATAACAAACCCCCGAATCATCATGAGCATCGCCCATGTGTCGAGGTAACTGCTGCCTTCGTAACAGTCAACCCTGGGTTGTAATGTATCGTTAATAACTCTATTAAAGGTTGCTATATCTCATTGCTACCGTGGCCCATATATCACCAATAGGTTGCAAGACTGCGGATCACAATCAGATATGTATAAGCTGTTTTTTGTTTTTGGGCTTTCACCTGTCAAAAATCCATAATCCCCACAAATATCGTAATTGCCATTGCACAAAACGACGGCTCATGGCATTAACGGTACAAGCTTGCCTCCAGCTTGAGGCGAGGGATTTATGGCTAGGCGCTAGGCGCATTCGTAATGCGTAGGTCGGGGGTTCGAATCCCTCTTGCGGCACCATTATTTTCAATGACTTATCGGAAATTCCCGCATTCTCTAGACGATTGGTGTTTGCGTTTCTAGACAACGCAAGACCAGTCTTTGTTCATGGTTCGTCATAACGGTCCAGTTTCTTAAGTAATCTTCGAGTTTGCAGCACCCGAGAATCAGCCTGTTTTTTAACTATTTGCCGAAGCCGCCTCCGCCGGGGGTGAGCATGACAAACACATCACCAGGGTTCATTTGCGCTTCGTCATTGCCCTGAAGCGGGATGATTGCGCCGTCAGAGCGTTCAATGAAGTTCTGCCCTGCCTCACCGGGCGAGCCGCCATTCACACCAAATGGTTGCGTTTTTCGGTGGGATGATAGGACCGTCGCCGTCATCGGTTCAAGGAAGCGTAGCCGCCGGGTGACGCCATCGCCGCCTTTGAATTGCCCATCCCCGCCCGATGCGCGCCGAATGGAAAATTCTTCAACACGGACCGGAAAGCGCACCTCAAGAACTTCCGGATCAGTCATGCGTGTATTCGTCATGTGGCTATGCACAGCGCTTGCGCCGCCAAAACCATCCCCCGCGCCCGTGCCGCCGCAAATGGTTTCATAGTTTTGGTACGTATCGTTGCCATAGACGAAATTGTTCATGGTGCCTTGAGAACCGGCCAGAACGCCCAGCGCGCCATATAGCGTATCCGCAATCGCCTGGCTCACCTCGGTGTTGCCTGAGATGACGGCGGCCGGGTACTCGGGGTTTATCATCGATCCCTTTGGCACCCGGATATCCAACGGCTTCAGGCAGCCTTCATTCATGGGAATATCCGTACCCACCAATGTGCGGAACACATAAAGCACCACGGCTCGGCAGACCGCGAGCGGCGCGTTGTAATTGCCGTGATCTTGCGCGGATGTGCCCGCAAAATCGATCACCGCCTTGCGAGCGGCGTGATCAACGGCAATCCGGACGGCAATTTGCGCGCCGCTATCAAGCCGATACGTGAATTCGCTGTCTTTCAGCACATCGAGCACGCGGCGAACGCTTTCCTCGGCGTTGTCCTGAACATGCCCCATATAGG
>JARRLC010000091.1:0-9925 GCA_037387425.1 Alphaproteobacteria bacterium | reverse complement strand
TCAGAACGTCCGGATGCTCCATGAACAGGCGGATGTTTTCAAGCAGGAGATCGCCGAAATCGACGGCGTTCAGCTCTTTCAGGCGTGTCTGATAAGCGGTGTACAGTTCTGCGCCCTGGCCATTGGCGAACGCGAACGCCTCGCCCGCCGGGACTTTCTCGGGTGCGAGCCCGCGATTTTTCCAGCTATCGATGAGGCTGGCAAGATGGCGCGGCGTCCAGCGCTTTATGTCGAGCCGCGCGGCCTGAATGACCTGCTTCATCAGGCGAAGCTGATCGTCGACGTCAAGTACGGTAAACTGCGGCTTTAAGCCCACCAGCTCGGCGTGATAGCGTAACACTCGGGCGGCAATGGAATGGAAAGTGCCAAGCCATGGCATCCCCTCCACGGAGCTGCCCACGAACTGCCCAACGCGATGCTTCATCTCGCGTGCGGCTTTATTGGTGAACGTAACTGCGAGGATTTGCGAAGGATAAGCTTTTCCGGTGGCGAGGATGTGCGCAATGCGCGTGGTGAGCACGCGTGTTTTGCCTGTACCTGCGCCCGCCAGCACCAAAACCGGCCCCTCTAGCGTCTCAACGGCCTCGCGCTGCTCGGGGTTGAGGCCATTGAGATAAGGGGCAGGGTCAGCGGCGCCTAGTGCGCGTTGCGACAGTGAGAGGCGCGGCGCGTCTTCGGGCGTCGCTGGTGATGGCGCGTGTGCGTCAGGGGAGGGCGCTGCTTCGGGCTGCGACTGTGATTGCGTATCCGGTGCGGGCGTATCTGCGTCCGCAACGTGCTCCGACTGTGCAAGGCCTAACGACGCTTGTGTTGATTTCGCTGCCGAAGATGCCGCGCGACCGCCAACATCTGCCGCGCGCTTGCTCGGCACTTGCCCCGTTTTACGCGGCGGTGCCCCCGTCGCTTCCAATGCCTGTTTTCGACTCGCTCTCATGCGCCAACTATAGCACGCCTGTGCGCCATGCAACCCCGCCTCGCTTACGCATCCACATGCTGTTGGGCTGAAACATTTGTTCGCAATGCAACAGCGCCGCATCACAGCGTGGGAAGCTTCAAAATAACTTTCAATCCGGGCTGATTATCGGCGAGCGTCACATCTCCACCGTGAAGACGCATGACCGCGGCTACCAGGCTTAATCCCAACCCGCTGCCGGGACGCGAACGGCTGGCTTCCAGACGCACGAAGCGTTTCAACGCGCGTTCGCGATCGGCGGCAGGAATGCCCGGCCCCGTATCCGCCACAGAGATTTCAGCCTGTCCCCCGCGTGTTTCTAGGCTCACAGTGATATGCGGCCCTGCTCCATTTGTGCGCGCATTATCCGCATGCATGGCATCGCCCCCAAAGTCAGGTGAGGCGTATTTGATGGCGTTATCCACTACGTTGGCGATGGCCTGCGCCAGTAATTGCTGTTCGCCCGCCACCATGATTTCCGACGCGTGGGATTGCCTCAGCTCCAGCCCGCGCTCTTCCGCCACCGGCTCGTACAGTTCGCAAACGTCTGTCACCATCGCGCTCAAATCAAACTGCGTCCGTCCTCTGTTAGAAGCCGCCCCAGCCTCCAACCGCGCGATGCTGAGGAGCGCATCGAATGTCTTGATGAGGTTATCGGCGTCCTCAATGGCGGCGGTGAGCGCCTCGCGATAGGCTTCCTCGCCGCGCGCCTCACGCAGCGTGGTTTCGATGCGGTTGCGCAGACGGTTGAGCGGCGTTTTCAGGTCGTGCGCGATGTTGTCGGACACCTCCTTGAAGCCGTCGATCAGCTCAACGATCCGCTGCAACATGGCGTTGAGGCTGGCGGATAGCTCGTCGAACTCATCGCCGGAGCCGGTCAGCTTCACGCGCTGCGACAGATCGCCTGCCATAATATTGCGGCTGGTCTCAGTGATTGCCGCGAGACGGCGCAGCAAATGGCGGTTCATAAGAATGGAGACGCCCATCCCCAAAAGCACCATGCCCGCCAAAGTCCAAAGAAACGCCGTGCGGATGATGCGCTTAAATGTGCGCTGGTCTTCGATATCGCGCCCAACGATGAGCCGGTAGCCGTTCACCAACCGGATCACCTGGGCGAAGGCAAGCCGTTCCTCCGCACCACCGCTAATGGCCGGACGGCGGTACATGAACACCACACGCCCCTTGCTGTTCCACAGATCAGGGCTGATTTCTTTGAGGTTGCCTGCCAGCCAATGCCCCTCCGCGTTGGTGACGAGATAGAGGCTGTTACCTGGCGATTCGCTGCGTAGGGCGATGGCGCGGCGCAATTGGTCAATGCCGCCAGTGCGATATTGTTCGTCAAACGCCTGGATTTCAGACTGAACGGCGGTTTCTTGTTTGACCGCCAGCAGAACATTTGTACGCCAGAAAATGTATATCACGGCGATGGCGGCGGCCAGCGCAAACACGATAAAGTAAACGAGCGCGTGGCGCAAAGCCGTGGTACGCAACAATCTGAGCACGTTATTCGGCTCCATCGCGGATCATGTAGCCTGCGCCGCGCACGGTATGCAAAAGCGGGCGGTCATGATTTTTGTCGATCTTGGCGCGCAGCCGCGAGATGTGCACGTCAATCACGTTGGTTTGCGGATCAAAGTGATAATCCCACACATGTTCCAGAAGCATGGTGCGGGTGACCACTTGCCCTGCGTTTTTCATCAGGTATTCCAAGAGCCTGTATTCGCGCGGTTGCATCGGAATCGGCTCGCCGCCGCGCGTGACCTTATGAGCCAGCCGGTCAAGCACCAGGTCGCCGACAACATATTTTCTGCTGGCTTCTTCAGGTGAGGCGCGCCGGGCCAACGCTTCCACACGGGCGAGAAGCTCGGAAAACGCATACGGCTTGGTGAGATAGTCGTCGCCGCCCGCGCGCAAACCCGCCACCCGGTCGTCGACCGCGCCGAGCGCGCTGAGGATGAGCACCGGCGTGCGGTTCCCCTCGCGGCGGAGTGTATCGACCAGCGACAGGCCGTCGCGGCGGGGAAGCATGCGGTCCACGATGAGCACATCAAACGCGGTGGCGCGCGCGAGTTCGAGGCCAGTTTCGCCATCGCCTGCTTGCTCGCAGATATGGCCGCTTTCGCTAAGTGCGTTAGCGAGGTAGCTGGCGGCTTTGGCGTCGTCTTCGACTATCAGAACGCGCATGGCGCGGGCTCCGGTTCCGGTGGTGAAGAATGGCTTGTGAAAGAATGATATAAAGCACGACACATGCCCAAGCCAGAGGGTGCTGCATAGTTGGGGACGAATATTGGATGCGAGGACTGACCACTCTATGCTTTATATGAGCGTTCAGTGTTCCTATTATTGAGGGGAGGTTGTTTGCTGTAAACATTTCTAACTTCAGAAATAATTCGTCATACTCCCAACTTCTTTAACGCAATATTCGTAGAAACTTCCTGGTAATGGCTTCGTCAAATCAACAGGTTTACTTCCAAGTTTTGATTGAGTGAAATGTGCTGCATATGTTGCATTGTTATTCACCGTATCAATCCAATTAAAGTTTTCTTCAAACAACCTCAGTTTTTTTAGTTCAGCAAACGCATTTTTGGGTAGTGCGTACTGCATTAAGCCAAGATCATTCGCAAGGTAAGTAAGAGCGATTGGACCTGTTGTTCCCCAGGGAAGACACTCAAGAGACAACCTTTTGAAACTCTTGATATGCGTCGATATGGACTTTATTTTTTGTTTTGTACTAAGAAAACGCAATGCACTCCGAGGTTTGTTAAATGGTTCAAGAAGATTACGTAGAAGTTCTGAATCATAAGGAGCGCGGAGTACACAGTTATTTATTACAGGCCTACCTTCAACGATCGTATCTATACCAAAAACATAAGGTTCCTCAAAGTCAAACGGACGCATACAAAAAATATCCGCATCCGCCCAGTAAACGTCGTAGTTTCTCAGAATTTCATATCTATATCTATTGGCGAATAGAGCAACACTACGGTTGCGTTTATATCTTATGATCTGATCTTCTGGAATTAACTCATTTGCATCAATCGCAATAACACCATTCGGCAAGTCAAACTTTTTATAACTATGCAGAAAGACCTTATGCCCTTGTTTAACAAACGAACAGAGGCATAATTCTTCTAAAGGGCCAAGGCGTTCACCTATCCATAAGCTATGAATATCACGCAACATAACTCCTCCAATAATAGCTATAATTTTTATAAAAATCGCTTATAGCACGCCGGAGCAATGGCAACTACCATTAAGACCCGCCTCTTATTGTCGCGCTTAACTAGCAAACGCTCTCCTGCTTCAAAGCTTTCCTGGCCGTAATTTCGTTAACAGATAGCCAGCTCTGATCATTTCTGGATAACTCGTAAATATATTGCACAAAGGCTATGCAATCGGATAATTTAGCAGCAAATCCAATGTATTGAGGTGTGATTTGTCTTCGCGCACTATTCAACATTTCCGGCAATATGGACTTACCGAACCGATCCGCGCCAAGCCGGGCATTTGGTCCTGGCTGTTTTTTGTATTCGGCGGGCTTTTTCTGGTTGGCGGCTCATTGTTTGCGCTTGTTGATGGCGGACCATTTGAATTCCTGGTGGGCCTCATAGGATTGCCATTTTTCGGCTTTGGCTTTTATGTGTATTTCAACGTGCTTTCCCGGTCGGGAGAGCGCGGAATGCTCGAATTTTCCAAGCAAGGCATCTACCATGGGCTTTATAATATAGATATACCCTGGTCTGATATTGGCCCAGCATGGATTTACAGCATTCAGATCGGCATGACGAACAATAGCGACGTGCTGTTTATCTTGAGGAATGCTCCAAAATACAAAGCGCAACTGGGCGGAGTTGAACGCTTCCTCTTTATGCTTATGGAACGGCAGGGGCGCTCGCAATCAGGTGGCGCGCTGGACATGGGCGTAAAGGCGTTCGGCATGGTTTTCGGTGAGGCCGACGCCGGTTCGGATACAGTGAATGCCTTGCAAGAAATGCGCAACCGACTCAAAAATGACCCGAATTCAGCCGTGTTGGGAATACCGCGCATAACCAGGTTTGGGCTCTCCAACGATGATACGGTAGAGATCATCAACACGATGGTTATGCAGCAAGCTGCGAAATAACCTCCAATAATGCATGCATATTCGTGCGCTCCGCCGGACCTCGCTCCACATGCCTATGCGTGATAGCATGCGTCTATCCCACATGCCCTTAGAAGGCATAAGCGGAAGTAGTCTTCTTAGCGAGATTCTAAAACGTCCTAAAAAACGTCATCGTCTTATCCTATGTTACTGCAACAATGCTTAGCTGATACATGGAAGCTGCGGAAATATTTGTAATCATTCAAGGGTATATCCATGAAATGGTATTTAATACCGATGACACATTTTTATATATTAGCCTGCGTCATGACGGTGTTTCACTGGAGCATGCCATTCTCAACTTTGATCCCAAGTCCATGGAACTGGCTCGGCATAATTCTGTGCGTGGCAGGTGTGGGACTTTCCGGCATTCACGCTCGGCTTTTCTTCCATCTCGGCACGAACATTTACACATTTGGTGAGCCTGGCCAAATGACGACCGAGGCATTTTACAGCCGCACCCGAAATCCGATGTATTTAGGTTTGCTGGTCACTCTTATTGGCTTGGCGGTTGTGTTTGGAACTGTGTCGCCGCTTGTTGGTCCGCTGGTGTTTTTCGCCTTAGCGAATTTCTGGTACATCCCATGGGAAGAACGGGCGATGGCAACTAAGTTCGGAGAGGCATACGCCGAATACCAGAAATCCGTGCGGCGCTGGCTGTAGCGACCAGTATTCACAACCTTGGCGTAGTAAGACAAAGTATGGCATGGGCGAAGAATCGCCCGATGCCTCTATTGCTCCGCTGCTTCTCGTTCGATCTCAACGTCCAACTCATCGGCCAGATCGTTGAATGCTTGACGGTCTACATTCCAAAAGCCGTCGAACGGATCGCTTATGTCCGACAACATGAGCAGCAAAAAGCTGTTCAGCGTTGCCATAAGGAAAATCATGTAATATTGGCTGAACCGCTCAGGGTTCAATATCGTAGCCCCGCCGGAAACAGCAGTGGTGAGCGGCTCGCTGAGAAACGGCAGGATGAGCGCGCCAGCAGCCACCCACAACGCTATCAGCAGATACATCGGGATTTTTTCGCCGACGGAATTGATGCGCTTCACCCTCAGCGTGGATAGCTCCGCGCATTCCTTCATTATTTCTGCAAGAGCGATCTTGTCGTTTTCGTCTTCCGGATCAAGATTGGAAATGTCGTTTTGACTGGCAAGTAACAACTGCCGGTTGGGCGACTTTACTCCCTGATCGCAGGACTGCCCCACATTCCGCGCGTATTTCGCCAAGTTTTTCTTCAGATCGATTACATATTTCCGGTTTTTTCCTTCGAAATAGGCGGAAAGATCTATGATAGAGTGAATCCTATGAACTTCTTCCGCGATGCTGTTCTTTAATTTGTCGAAATCCTCTATACCCTTCACCAGAGCAAGAGCGGTAACGATTGCATAAAGAGTGGAAACAGCGGTGTAAAACGGCTCTTTATATTTATCGTTAAACTCAAAGAACTTAACAAACTTCTCTAAATCCGTGTCGTTCTGGACGACAATATACACTTCTACACAAAGCCAGCCGATCCATATAGGCAGCAAAACACGAGCTGCCATAGAACCAAGTCGCCTAAGCCAGCTAATGCGCCAAACCGCCAGAACGGCAATCAACAAAACTGCGTACCAGATCGGATGTGCGCCAATCGAATAGATCAGCACTACCGTCATCGCAACGGCAACGTATTCGATGGAAATAATGCGATGCCATAACGTTTCCAAATGAGACGTGTGGCATTCGCCTGTTTGCTCGTCAAATCCCTTTAATGCACTTTGATTTGTCATAAATTCTACTGGCAGCCGCAAATATTGCCATGAGCGTCAAATGGTCAGGCAACACCGCGCACTCAAGCCAGTCCCCGATTTTTGTTAGCCGCCAAATATAGCTTTCAGCCTAGCAGACAACGGAAAACTTGTCCGCAACTGGCCTGCTGACTGAAATCCTCGTGTGTCAAGGATAGTGAATAATTAGGATCAACGCTATCAGCCCGACAACAAAATGACGCGAGCTGATTTTCTTCCTAAAGAAGTGTTGCCATAAGGTCAGTTATGGGCACTCAGGCTGAGTATCCGAAAAAGGCTAGAGAGGCAGCCCCCACAAAATTAATCTTCTGCGGGGCGACCACCGAAGCTTTTACTGAGGGCTTTACCCAGCTTTGAAGGACAGCGTTGCTGGCGTCCAGTTGCCTTTTCGAATTCGCTGATATCGCTTTTACTGCCCCAATCGCCCTCGGCGCAGTATTTTTCGCGTGCGGCGGCTTTGGCCTCGGCAACTTTCTTTTTCTCATTGTCAGCGTCAACTGGCCAGCTCTGAGCGGCGGTTCCAGTGCGTTCTCCCGGTTCCGGCAAGCTAGATGTGGATGGCGGCACGACAAGCCCCGGACGCTCCGGCAGGTCTGATTCGTCTTTTGCCTTACCAGACAGGTTTAGCCCAACTGCATTCAGCACAGGCGCGTCAATTTGCAAGTCAACGCCTCCGGCAGAGCCGCAGCCACCGAGCAAAAATGCGCCAGCCAATGCAGCAGCGCCAAAAATCCGTTGAATGGAAGTGCTTTCCATTGCTGTTCGACCCCCGAATCGTCAATCCAAGGAGCATTTAATCATTTTTTGAGACTTTTGTATGGCTCATTTCCTCATATCCAACGAATGTTTTACGCCGGTGCGTTTTATAAGGACAGAGCAGCAGCTGCCAACTAAGTGACTCTATTGTTCCTCAACCCTAAGGTCGGAGTTGTATCATATTGAGGCACCCTGCCAGATCACGTTCATTATTTTATGGGTAGCGGGGCGTGCTCACATATGTTACAGCCGCTCCCATGCTGAATATTATCAAACGTCGCTGGCTTACGATCACGGCCGCCGCTATGCGGTCGGGGCGGATTCTCGGCGTTTGAGATCATCTGCAACCGGCTCGCAAAGCAAAGCGAGACGGTTGTTATCAGCATCAATCCTCTCACATTTGCGCGCGCCTCTGACTTGAGGGAACCATGGCTCAGATTACTGCGCCAGCGCCGACGCGCGCATACCAGCTTATCGGATATTCGTTTGCAGCGCTTGGTACGACGTTATTCGCGATCAAGGGCATTTTGATCAAGCTCGCTTATGGTGACGCGGGCGGCGCTCCCGCCGTGGACGCCATAACGCTGCTTGCCTTGCGCATGATGTTTTCCTTGCCAGTTTACATTGTGATTGGTGCAATGGCTTGGCGTAATCATGTGCGCTCAGGCAACGAGAAAATTCCTCTGGACGTTTTGATAGTAAGTATCGCTGTTGGTATAATTGGATATTACTTATCGGCGTATCTTGACTTTGTCGGCCTGTTGTATCTGTCCGTTCAGCTTGAACGGCTCATCCTCTATACCTACCCGATGTTTGTTATGGTACTCGGCGCAATATTCTTCGGGTATTCCGTAACGATGCGCGGCGTGCTCGCGCTGCTCATCGCCTATGCCGGGATCGGCGTTATCTTTGGCGGTGGCGCAACTGCCAGCGGCGAACATACGCTTTACGGCGCGGCATTCGTGATGACCGGTGCGATCACATTTGCAGGCTATCAGCTTGTCGCCGCGTCTGTTGTGCGGCGCATGGGGCCGTGGCTGTTTACTTGCGTCGCCATGATGACGGCGAGCGCCGCTACGTTGATACATTTCAGCATTGTGCACAGCCCTGGCGATCTGTTCACCCAGACGCCGCGTATATATTGGCTGGTTGCGGTGATGGCCGTGTTCGCGACGATCATGCCGACATTCATGATAAACGCCGCGCTGGGACGGATCAACGCACAGGCGGTGGCGACGATAGGCACAATAAGCCCGGTTGCCACGATCATTATGGCGGTGGTGATTATTGGTGAGCCGTTCACCTTCATCGATGCGCTGGGAACCGCGTTAGTGTTGATCGGCGTGGGATTGTTCACGCTGGCGGACGCACGGCGAAAACGTGGCGCAGGCTGAATATGACTGAAATGTGGCCGCAGTTGTCCGCATGCGGAGCTGTGGCCACATATGTGGCGAGTATGCCACAAAAATTATGTGAAAACTTTACGTAAGTAACTCTCCGAACTGTGTCCGCTCTTTGAAGAAGGTACTTCTCAGAATCAAGGCTGGCCACAAAAAAACATACTGCAGCCACAATCGGTTTTCCCACCCGCCAATCCTGGTGGGTGTAGTCGACAAAAGAACGGACCTAGAGCAACGCCTATTTCTCAAGGCTGCCATGGTTCCGTATCGGAGGGTTAGCAAATGAAATTACTACATCTTACTCCTGTTCTCGTCTCTCTCATGTTTGTGGCCCCAGCATTTGCGGGTTCGGAAAGTTATGACGCCAGCAGCATGTGGGGAACGGCTCCGGGCGGCGCCACAGTGGACGGCGCGCTGGAATCCGCCGCTATGCATGTTCAAAATGGTGTTGTGGCTGGGCAGGTCAATTCCGCGAAAGATGGGCTGCTTTACGCAAATGGCTCGGGTGAGAGCTACAATATTTATTCGATCGGCAGTCAATCAGTTATCAGCAACAATATTGTCGGTGACGGTAACGACGTTGATATCAAAGCTAAGCAATACAGTAAAAATAAAGGCGATATTAGCAATAGCGGCCAAATTAATACTGGTAAGAACGCAAACAACACAAATAAATAAGTTATTTTATCCTGCAAATTAAATATTTATGTCGTCTTTGGCTATGGGGATCTGCTTCATGAAAAACAACCTAAGGTTGATAAAACAAGTTCTTCTCGCCGGTGTTTCAGCTTTTGCGTTGAGTGGATGCGCAGCTACACCATTTTTCGATACTGACGCTCCGTCGCCACAAGTCGATGTCACACAGTCGGCCTTGCCAACAGCC
>JARRLC010000090.1:0-9947 GCA_037387425.1 Alphaproteobacteria bacterium | reverse complement strand
GATCACTCGGCATATCGACTTGCTGCGTCAAGCAGGATTTATTGTGATCAAAAAGCAGCAACGATGGTCATATTGCTTGCGAAATGAGAAAGCCCTGAGAGAGTATCACGCCTGGCTTGTAAAGACTTTGCTATCAGATATAACGACTTAACAAGAAAGGAAGTGGCGGCTGAAGCAGCCTCAGTAGGCGCCAAGCATGCCTTTGAAGCCCCCACACCTCCTTCATAAGAACCATCACGATACAAGCCAACTGAAATCAGTTGTATGTCAATAATGTAGCGTGTCCCCTACCCTGGTCACATTTCCCTACTTCTTCCAGCATCATTGCAGGTTGAGCTTGAGCGCCGCCGCCGTTGCCAGCGGTGAGATAACTGCGGAAATCAACGTTATGCCGCATAAGATCGAAAACGGCACGGAAAACGACCCCGGTCCGGTAATGACGGCGTCAATGGCCATCACACCGAATATCAGCGTCGGCACATAAAGCGGCATGATGATCAGCGACAGGAGCGGTCCACCTTTGCGCAAGCCCAGCGTGAGCGCCGCGCCGATCCCCGCCAGGAAGCTGACAGCGGGTGTGCCTGCCATAAGCGTTAACATCAGGGGAACAAAAGCGTTCTCGTTCATATTGAGCATTAGCGCCAGCACCGGCGTGATCAGCATCAGCGGCACGCCCACCGTCAGCCAATGCGCCAGCATCTTAGCGAGCGCCACCAATTCCATCGGCAGCGGCCCCAGCGCGATAACTTCCAGCGAGCCGTCTTCGTGGTCATCGTGGAACATGCGGTCTGCGGACAGAAGCGACGACAGCAACAGCGCCACCCACAGCACCCCCGGCGCGATGCGTCCCAAGAGCTTTTGGCTCGGCCCCAGCCCCAACGGCAGCATGGTGATGACCATCAGGTAGAACCCGAGCGTCACCGCCAGCGCTCCCCCATGGCGGCGGGCCAGCAGCAAATCGCGACCGATGAGCGAGAGAAACGCTTTCATAAGACCTCTGTGTAGATTTCAGCCGGGGTAGCGGCGACGTGTTCGCCCAAATTCATAGTGGTGGCCGTGGTCCAGCCGAGTGGCGTGTGAGTGACGGACACGACAATGCCGCCTTCATCCAGGTGCTTGGCAACCATACGCGCTAAAATGGCCTGCGAATCGGTATCGAGCGACACGGCGGGCTCATCCAGCAGCCAGACCGGACGCTTTGCGCATAACAGACGCGCCAGCCCTAACCGCCGTTTTTGCCCTGCGGAGAGATATCCGGCGGTCACATCGGCCAGTTCGGTGAGCCCGAGCGCGTCGCCCGCTGCTTCGGCTTGTTTCACATATTCCGATTCTGGGGCATCGCTTAAGAATTTCGCGGAAAAATACAAGTTCTCAGCCACGTTTAGCGCATGCTTCACGCCGTTCAGATGACCGACATAGTGGCTCTGTTCGCCAACGCTGGCGCTCGCCTCGCCGCCTTCCACACGCACCCTGCCAGCCACGGCGGGCAAAAAACCTGCGAGCGTACGCAGCAGCGTGGTCTTGCCGACGCCATTCGGCCCGACCAGCACCAGCGCTTCGCCCGACTGCACAGAGAAAGTTACGCCGTTGAAAATCGTCCGCATGCCCCGCGCTACGGCAAGGTTTTCAACAGAAAGTCTCATGGTTGCAGATGACATGTGATCAAATCTTAATGAATGAGTGCGTTTGGTTAGCGTGTTTTATATACGTTCCATGGTATTTGTAGCCATTGCTAGCGCCGTTGACTGCATGCAAACGGATGGAGCCTTCCCTTGACCGATAAAAATCTCCACAAAGACAGTTTCCGTTGCCGCCGCACATTGGACGTTGAAGGCAAACAATACGAATATTTCAGCCTGCCGGAAGCAGAAAAGCATGGCCTGACAGGAATTTCCCGTCTTCCGTTCTCCTTGAAGGTGCTTTTGGAAAATCTGTTGCGTTTCGAAGACGGCCAGACCGTGACCGCTGACGACATCCGCGCCGTAGTCGCGTGGCTCGATACGCGCAACTCGACCCGCGAAATCGCCTACCGTCCCGCGCGCGTGCTGATGCAAGACTTTACCGGCGTGCCCGCCGTGGTCGATCTGGCCGCCATGCGCGACGCCATGAAAACGCTGGGTGGCGACGGTTCGCGCATCAATCCGCAAGTTCCGGTCGATCTGGTTATCGACCACTCGGTGATGGTGGATGCGTTCGGCAAGGCAGGCGCGTTCGCGGCCAACGTCGTGCGCGAATATGAACGCAACCGCGAGCGTTACCAATTCTTGCGCTGGGGTGCTGGCGCGTTTGACAATTTCCGCGTGGTGCCGCCGGGGACAGGCATTTGCCATCAGGTAAACCTCGAATATCTATCGCAAACAGTGTGGACTAAGACCGTCAACACAGACAACGGCTCTGTGACCCAAGCATTCCCGGATACGCTTGTCGGCACGGATAGCCACACCACCATGGTCAACGGCTTATCAGTGCTGGGCTGGGGCGTGGGTGGCATCGAGGCCGAGGCGGCCATGCTGGGGCAGCCGGTTTCCATGGTCATCCCCGAGGTTATTGGCTTCCGCCTGAAAGGCGTGCTGCCTGAGGGCGTTACCGCCACTGACCTTGTGTTGACCGTCACTGAGATGCTGCGCGCAAAAGGCGTGGTCGGCAAGTTCGTTGAATTCTACGGGCCTGGTCTAGCGAACCTCACTTTGGAAGACCGCGCGACCATAGCCAACATGGCGCCGGAATATGGAGCAACGTGCGGGTTCTTCCCCATCGACGGCGAAACCATCTCTTACCTTAGGGCGACAGGCCGCGACGAACACCGCATAGCGCTGACCGAGGCTTACGCCGAAGCGCAAGGACTGTGGCGCGACGCCGCTTCCTCCGAGCCGGAATTTACCGACACTCTGGAACTCAACCTCAGCACGGTGGAGCCCAGCCTTGCTGGTCCGAGACGCCCGCAAGACCGCGTACCGCTCGGCAAAGCCGCGAGCGCATTCGCCAAGGCGCTGCCGGAAATCCGCCCTGGCGCGCCCATGGAGAAATCCGGCGGGGTTGCGGGGGCCGACTATACGCTAACCGACGGCCATGTAGCGATCGCCGCCATTACATCGTGCACCAACACATCTAACCCCAGCGTGCTGGTGGCCGCAGGGCTGGTCGCGAGGAAGGCTCGCGCCAAAGGGCTCGCGGTGAAACCGTGGGTGAAGACATCGCTTGCGCCGGGCAGTCAGGTGGTGACGGACTACCTGACCAAATCGGGCCTGCAAGACGATCTGGACGCACTAGGCTTCAATCTGGTGGGCTATGGCTGCACAACTTGCATCGGCAATTCCGGTCCACTGCCTGAAGCGATTTCCGCGGCCGTCAACCAGAACGATCTGGTGGTCGCTTCGGTGCTCTCTGGCAATCGCAACTTTGAAGGCCGCGTCAATCCGGATGTGCGCGCGAACTACCTAGCCTCGCCGCCTTTGGTGGTGGCTTACGCCCTTGTGGGCAGCCTTAAACACAACCTTACCACAGAGCCGCTCGGCGTCGACGCGGATGGTCAACCGGTGTTCCTCAAGGACATCTGGCCGACGACAGCGGAAATCGCCGATATCATCCGCGACACCATCACGCCGGAAATGTTCGAAACGCGCTATGGCGACGTGTTCAAGGGCGACGAACGCTGGCAAGCGATGGGCGCGGAAACGAGCGGAGACGCGGGCGCATCCAGCCTCACCTACGCGTGGGATAACGCCTCTACCTATGTGCGGAACCCGCCCTATTTCGAGGTGCTTACGCCTGAGCCCACTCCGCTCGCCGATATCGAAGGCGCGCGCATTTTGGGGCTGTTCCTCGACAGCATCACCACTGATCACATCAGCCCGGCGGGAGCCATCGCCAAGAACAGCCCAGCAGGGCAGTATCTCCAGGCGAATGGCGTGTCGCCCGCTGATTTCAACTCTTACGGTTCGCGGCGCGGCAATCACGAGGTGATGATGCGCGGCACATTCGCCAATATCCGCATTAAAAACCAGATGACGCCCGGCGTGGAAGGCGGTGTTACCGTGCATCAGCCCTCGGGCGAGCAGATGCCTATTTTCGACGCCGCCATGCGCTACCGCAAAGAGGGCACGCCTACGGTCATATTCGCAGGCAAGGAATACGGCACCGGTTCCAGCCGAGACTGGGCGGCCAAGGGGCCGCGGCTGTTGGGCGTAGCGGCTGTTATCGCGCAGTCGTTCGAGCGCATTCACCGGTCAAATCTGGTAGGGATGGGCGTGCTGCCTCTGGTGTTCGAGGAAGGCGTTTCCTGGCAAACGCTCGGGCTTACCGGCTGCGAGAAAGTCTCCATCGCCGGGCTGGAAGATTTGGCGCCGCGTCAGCGTCTGGTGGCGTGGATCACCAACGAGGAAGGCGCGGTGCGCGAGGTGCCGCTCATTTGCCGGATCGATACGCTCGATGAACTGAGCTACTTCCGGCACGGCGGCATTCTTCAATATGTGCTGCGAGGGCTGGCGTGAACATGTGCTAAGGGGAGGGGGCGGCGTGATTTCCGCCCTACTCCGCCTGAATCGCCAAACACTTGAATTTCATCGCCTTCAGCTTGCGGCAAGTCTGCCTCGCTTCGTCCTTGGAGAAGCTGCCATAGCGCGCCCGGTAGTAGGTTTTGCCCTTTACGACGCCAGCGACGGTCAACTCGCCATGCCCTTTCAGCAGTTTTGCGGCCTTGGCGTTGGCGGCAACTTTCTGCAACAGCTTCTTCGCGGCTACCACCTCGACGTAAGAACCGACCTGCACATGATAAGGCCCAAGCGACCCCGGAGGATCGGTTTTCTGATCTTCGACAGCAGGAGCACTCACGACTTCCGGGGCCGAAGATGTGGAGGGCGATGAAGCCACACCAGACGGCCTGATCGTGATTTCAGTTGGCTGAGAAACAGGTTTCGGCGGCGTAGCGGCGGCCGACAAAGATTTGGCGCGGGTTTGCGATTTAAAACCAGGCGCCACGGTCGCCATCGCGACCTGCCGTTTATGCGTCGAAGCCGAAATAGGTTGCGATTTACGGGCAGCCAGACGCTTCTTGTTCAACGTGTTGATCAATGTGCGCTCGCTATCACTCGGATGAAACGCCGGATTTGGCTCGGGTAAATCCGCCTGTGAAATGCGCAGAATTTTGCCCTTGCCGCCCGCGAGTTTGACCTTCCCGCCTGCCGAGGCAAGAATGGGCGGCGCGGATTTGTCTTTCAGATCTTTCCGTTTTACCGCTTTCTTCCACGCTTTATTGAGCAGCCCGCGCATACGGGCATTGCGGACACGCGCCGATGAACCGCCCAAAACCACTGCCAACAGATGCTTGTCGCCCCGCTCCACCGTCGCCAACAGATTAAAGCCAGAAGCGCGCGTATATCCGGTTTTCAGCCCTTTAGTCCCTGGATAGGTGAAAAGCAACCCGTTGTGATTGCGGTGAGATTTGCCTTTATACTTGAAGACGCGCGTATGGAAGATTTTCGCGCGCTTCGGGAAATTCCGCGTAATGTGCTGCGCCAGGATAATCAGGTCACGCGCGGTGGTGCGCTGCTGACTATTCGGCAGACCAGATGCGTTGCGGAATGTGGTTTTCGTCATACCGAGGGAGTGCGCCCGCTTGGTCATGAACTCAGCGAACTTCTCTTCTGAGCCAGCGAGATTTTCCGCAACCACTACCGCCACGTCATTGGCCGATTTTGTCACGAGCGCGTACATCGCATCGCGCACAGAGATCGTACTGCCAGGCTTCAGCCCTAGTTTTGAGGGCGACTGCTTGGAGGCGAATTCGCTAACCGTCAGTTCGGTGTCGAGGGAAAGCCGCTTCAGTTTGAGCTGCTCAAACAGCAGATAAAGCGTCATCACCTTGGTAATTGAGGCTGGATAGCGCAGCGCATCAATATTGTGGGAATGCAGAATTTTACTGGTATTGGCGTCAACCACCATGGAAGCCCTTGGTGGCGAATAGACATGCCGCCGCTTCTTGTGACGCCTTTTCGCGTCCGCCGTCGAAGCCAAAGCGATGCTCAAAACAAGTATGCCCGCCAGCACCGGCATAATCCACGAAATGGCCAGCGATGCGATAACGCCGCTTTTCTTCGCATGGCCTGAGCCTGCGGAAATAACCATCAAGACCCTCTCCGTTCCGGTATTTCTGGTGGTGTTGACCCAATTCTTCAAGCTTATTGGCCTACGCTTAGCGAATGGTTAAAAGCTCTGCTCTCAGAAGATATCGCCATAGAAACTCTGCATTTATGCCTGCCTGATGGTATATCTGCCATTTTGACACGATATTGTATCGCTACTCCGATAGACATAATCAATGTGGAATTTTTTCGACCGTTTCTATGCGACATAACCGCAATGCTCGTCTGATCGCGGTCTGCGAAAAACACCGCGATGCTTGTTTGATCGCGGTCTGCGACATAACTGCGATGCTTGCCTGATCGCGGTCAGCGAAATCTGCTTTAAAATGTAACATTTGCTACAAATTTAACTCAAAGCCGCCATTTCTCGCAGTGGTAGCGCTTTTCATAAAGTTCTACCTTCGCTTTCCTCAGTTTTTTGCGGAATTCAACCTATCATGCCTTTGTCAAACTTACGCTATTTAACTTCAATGTGAGGATCATGCTTACAAACAAGGTTAAGCTATTTTGCTGCCCTTATATCGATGTTATGGTGGCGCTCCTGGTGGTAAGAAGAATTCTCGAAGACGCATTGAAAGTGAGCGCTAGCAGGCTTACTCTTAAGAGAGTGCTTACTTTTTGATGTATCACACGAGAAGGAACATTTAGAGGGTTGGCAGCATAATTGCATGTATTTGATGCGGAACAGGGGCGTGGATCGGGCAAACATTGCAGGGAGGGCGCCTGCAGTGGAGGTTATCTTCATGTCGAAGAAAGGCCCGAAGGACGGCGATGGAGATTCACGTGGCGGTATCGTTACCAAAGCAGAACCGAAGACCAAAAGGCCCAGCCTTTACAAAGTCCTTCTGCTTAATGACGACTACACACCTATGGATTTTGTCGTATATATTCTAGAACGCTTCTTTAATAAACCGACCGAAGAAGCGAACCGGATTATGTGGAATGTTCATCAGAAGGGGGTCGGACTTTGCGGGGTCTATACTTATGAAGTGGCGGAAACGAAGGTTGCCCAAGTAACCAACTTTTCTCGCCAACATCAGCATCCGTTGCAGTGTACCATGGAAAAGGAATAGGACGCCCGTGCCATCGTTTTCGTCCAATCTTGAAGGGGCTCTCCATCGCGCCCTGGAATACGCGAACGAGCGTAATCACGAGTATGCGACTTTGGAGCATCTGCTTCTGTCGCTTGTTGACGACCAGGAAGCATCATCGGTTATGCGCGCCTGCAATGTCGATCTCGACTTATTGCGTGGCAAGCTGCTCGAATATCTCGATAGCGACCTCGATAACCTTATCGTCGATCAGGATATTGAAGCGCAGCCGACTGCTGGCTTTCAACGCGTCATTCATCGCGCAGTGGTGCATGTGCAATCGTCTGGCCGCGAGGAAGTAACTGGCGCTAACGTGCTGGTGGCCATCTTCGCCGAGCGCGAGAGCCATGCCGCCTACTTCCTGCAAGAACAGGAAATGACCCGTTTTGACGCGGTGAACTACATTTCGCACGGGATCGCCAAACGTCCTGGTATGTCTGAGCCGCGCGTGGCTCGCGGCGTGGACGACGCCGCCACCATGGAAAGTTCCGATGACAAGAAGCGCTCTGGCGACGCGCTAGAAGTATACTGTATCAACCTCAACGAAAAAGCGCGCGAAGGTCGCATTGATCCGCTTATTGGGCGCGTTCAGGAAGTGGACCGCACTATTCAAGTGCTTTGCCGCCGCCAAAAGAACAACCCGCTTTTTGTGGGCGATCCCGGCGTAGGTAAAACCGCCATCGCTGAAGGGCTGGCCCGCAAGATCGTAAACGGCGAAGTACCGGAAGTCCTGGCTAACGCCACGGTCTTCCAACTCGATATGGGCTCGCTTCTGGCGGGCACCCGATATCGCGGCGACTTCGAAGAACGCCTCAAAGCCGTGATGCGTGAGATCGAAGCCTATCCCGGCGCGATTATGTTCATTGACGAAATCCACACCGTGATCGGCGCGGGCGCTACGTCCGGCGGCGCGATGGATGCGTCCAATCTGCTGAAGCCGGCGTTACAATCTGGCACTTTGCGGTGCATCGGTTCGACAACATATAAAGAGTACCGCCAGCACTTCGAAAAAGACCGCGCACTGGTGCGGCGCTTCCAGAAGATCGACGTGGCTGAACCAAGCGTTCCCGATGCAGTGGAAATTCTCAAAGGCTTGAAGCCTTATTTCGAAGAGTTCCACAAAGTGCGTTTCACCAACCAGGCCATCAAATCGGCGGTGGAACTTTCGGCGAAATACATCCACGACCGCAAGCTGCCCGACAAAGCGATTGACGTGATCGACGAAACCGGCGCATCGCAAATGCTGCTGGCAGCGGCAAAGCGTAAGAAAACCATCGGTCTGCGCGAGGTGGAAACAACCGTCGCTACAATGGCGCGCATTCCTCCCAAAACCGTCTCAAAATCGGACAGCGAATTGCTGCGTAACCTTGAGACGGAATTGAAGCGCGTTGTGTTCGGCCAGGATAAAGCCATCACCGCACTGTCGTCCGCTATCAAACTGGCGCGCGCAGGTCTTCGCGAACCGGAAAAGCCCATCGGTTGCTATCTGTTCTCCGGGCCGACCGGCGTCGGCAAAACCGAGGTCGCAAAGCAACTGGCGAAAACTCTGGGCGTGGAGCTGCTCCGTTTCGATATGTCGGAATATATGGAGCGACACGCGGTTTCCCGTCTCATTGGCGCGCCTCCTGGCTATGTCGGCTTCGACCAGGGCGGCTTACTGACTGACGGCATCGACCAGCATCCGCATAGCGTGCTGCTGCTCGACGAAATCGAAAAAGCGCACCCAGATCTGTTCAACGTGCTGTTGCAGGTCATGGACCACGGCAAGTTAACCGACCACAACGGCAAGTCGGTGGATTTCCGCAATGTCATCCTCATCATGACGACAAACGCGGGCGCTTCTGACTTGGCTAAAGCGGCGGTTGGCTTCAACCGGTCCAAGCGCGACGGCGACGACCAGGACGCTATCAAACGGCTGTTCACACCCGAGTTCCGCAACCGCCTGGATGCGACTGTCGGGTTCCAGAACCTGCCGAAAGATGTGATCGCCAAGGTCGTTGAAAAGTTCATCTTCCAGCTTGAGGCCCAGCTTAGCGACCGCAACGTGTCGCTTGAGTTGACGCCGGAAGCCACCGAATGGCTCATCGAATACGGCTACGACGACAAGTTCGGCGCGCGTCCACTGTCCCGAGTCATTCAGGAGCACATTAAGAAGCCCATGGCCGAAGAGCTGCTGTTTGGCAAGCTTGAGCATAGCGGCACAGTGCGCATCTGTGTGGAAGAGAAGGAAGACGGCAGCAAGGGCATCCACCTGGATATCGTCGAGGTGCGCACGAAAACGCCGCCATCCGCCGACACGGAAGATGACGGCACCGACGAACCGGACGACGAAGATGGAGGCGATGACGACGATAAAACGCCAACCAAAGGTGGCAAACGTCCTCGCCTAGCCGGACCGTCGCGACGCTCGAAAAAGACGCCGCCGAGTGGCAAATCATCTGGTGGCGGTGGCAAGAACAGCATCGTACCGAAAGTGCCGCTGTTGCCTTAATTGACAGGCAACTGAATAACTTGCCGAAATGCCCTGTAAATGCAATCCCCGCGAAGGCGCATACGCGCTAACTTAACGCGGGGATCGCCTGATATTGCCGTTTTCGCGGCGGTTCGAGCAGGTGGCGTTTGATTGTGGCGGTCGCATGAAGATACGGCATAGGCATGATCGCTGCGAGCAGGGCCTTGGCGGCAAGGCATGTAAGCCGCCAGAGCGCTGGCGCGG
>JARRLC010000089.1:0-9950 GCA_037387425.1 Alphaproteobacteria bacterium | reverse complement strand
TACGTCCGAAGGCGCAACCAATAACAAACACGCGAGATGCCGTTGACCACAACCGTGCGCCGCTTAAACAGGTAGAGATATATGAACACCCTATTTCTTCTCATGGCACAATACAGCGGCAAAGCCGTTATTCCGATTGATATCGTTTGCCGTGATTACTTCTCGCACCTTACGCCCACAATGCTTGTGCGTAAAATCAGTGCTGGCGAACTTCGGTTGCCGATGGTTCGCATGGAGGCAAGCCAGAAGGCGGCAAAGGGCATTCACCTATCAGACCTAGCGCAATATTTGGATGAACGCACTGAAGCTGCAAGACGAGAATGCAGACAGCTTTGCGATTAATTCACAATGTTACGCTTCGACCGCAACCGGCGTGGCAATCCGCCTTTTTTTGACAATTGAAGATTATTAATTGGTTCCGTTGCTACAGCTAGCCATGCCCAATTAGAGTACTTATCACCGATTTGCCGTAAATGTGTATACCGCTTTAAAGACTGCCAAGAACGATGCCCGGAAACAGCAGCGACATGCGGAATATTCCATCCCATTTCAAACAGGCGCGAAACCCCATCATGCCGAAGGTCGTGAAAGCGCAACCGTTCTTCGTCCGGCTTATCTTTCGTATTGATACCTAAAAAATAGCAGGCGCGCGTGAACGCTGCTCCGATGGCGTCAGTGGTATAGGGGAAGATTTCATCAGCAAGTTGGGGCATAGACAAAATGATCTGTAGCGCCTCGCTTGGCAGGTCGCACCATGTATCATTCCCGATTTTCTCGCCAGGATGCTTCATATCGCGGACCAACACGCGACTGCCAGCTTCATCAAGATCGGCCCAACGAATGCGAACGATTTCTTCTTGCCTACGAGTTGCAAAAATCGCAAACGCAATGATTTTCTGCATTGGTACAACAGTGCTACGCCGCTTCTGCCTGTTGCCGAAGTATTCCATCAGCGCGTCTAACTCAACAAGTGTAGGACGTCGCGTTCGCTCCTTTGCTTTTTTTGTGATGCCCATTTTCTTTGCAACACGTAGAGCATCGCTCATTGCATTCGGATCAAGATCGACAGCCCAGGCAGGGCGAGCAACGCTAAAAATTGCGCTGAGATGCGATAAATAGTTGCTGAGCGTTTGCGGTTTTATACCAGTGTCAAGTTTTTGCCGGGCAAATGCGATGATTTCGGTACTATTGATTTGTGAGCAGGGCTTATCGGCAATCGGAAAGTTCTTAATTGTGCGGAGTACCTGGGTCTTTGTTTTGCCCAGTTTGGGCGTCTCAGCCGTATATCGATCAATGATCATGGCAAGTGTTGGATCGCTGGATTTTACACGTTCAAGCGCGCCCGGTTTAGATAACTCTTTTTCGCGCTTCTCCAGCCATGCCGCAGCGGCTTGGCGCCTATCAAAAGTCCTATTTTCTCTATGCTCGATCTTCCCGCCGCGTTTGATGACGATTTGTGCTAAATATGCTGTCGAACCATTCTTGCGTTCGCGAGGTGTGATCGTGCCCATATCCATTGTTTCCATCGGTACAACATGGATTTTTTAGTACAACATTGTTGTACCAGTCGCAACGAAATGCTAACGAACCCTTGAAAATACGCAGGAAATACGTACAACAAAAACGCTTGAAAAATGCCCGATAACGGAAAAATAGCTAATATTTTCAATGCACATAGGTTCTCCGTTGCGCCTATGATGCAGTGGACGGATCGGCATTGCCGTTATTTTCACCGCCAGCTTACCACGCGCGCGCTGCTGTACACCGAGATGGTGACCTCCGCTGCGATCATCCACGGCAACCGCGAGCGGCTATTGGGCTTCGATGCGGCTGAGCATCCGGTCGCCTTGCAGATCGGCGGCAGCGATCCTCGCGAGTTAGCGGAAGCGTCGGCTATCGGTGCGGGCGTAGGATATGATGAGATCAATCTCAACGTGGGCTGTCCTTCCGACCGTGTGCAGGCTGGGCGTTTCGGCGCAAGCCTCATGGCAGAGCCGGATTTGGTGGCGGAGTGCGTGGCGGCAATGCGCGACGCGGTTTCTGCTGAAATTCCGGTTACGGTGAAATGCCGCGTCGGCATCGACGATCAGGATAGCGAGACCGATTTCACACGTTTCATTGAGACCGTGGCGGCGGCGGGCTGCACGCTCTTCGTCGTGCACGCGCGCAAGGCTTGGCTGAAGGGGCTTTCTCCGAAAGATAATCGCGACGTGCCGCCGCTCGACTACGCCCGCGTTTACCGGCTGAAGGCGGCGCGGCCAGACTTGACCATCGTTATCAACGGCGGCATTGCAACGCTGGCTGAGGCCAAAGCGCATCTTAAACATGTGGACGGCGTGATGCTCGGACGCGCGGCCTATCAGAACCCGATGTTGCTTGCGGGCGTCGATGCGGAGATTTTCGATGAGGCGGGTGCGCCTCCTTTCCTCCCCCCGGTGGCGATCGTTATGCGGATGCTGCCTTACATTGAGACGCAGCTAGCAAAAGGCGAACGGCTTTCCGCTATCACGCGGCACATGCTGGGGTTGGTGCACGGATTGCCCGGTGCGCGCAAATTTCGCCGCATCCTCACCGAAGGCGCGATCCGCCCAGGCGCTGGCGTGGAGGTGGTGGAGGAAGCACTCGCCGCGCTAAGCTTGGAGGATGTGCATTCTATATAATTATTGCGTTTGGAGCAGCCGTTGCCCCGCCCTTACAATAAGTACCAATGCTCCCAACATGGACAATAACGCCAGTGCAAGCGGCAAAGACATAACAAGCTTACCTTGGTGCCACATGACTACTATTGGTACTATGGGAAGACAGAGAATACAGAATGCCCAACCCAGCAAATAAAAGGGAGCGCGCCGCCGCCGCCGCAACTGCAAAGCAGCAAATTTAGGGGATTTAGCAGCCTTATTTCCCATGGTAGATTTCCAATATTACGCATGAGCTTAGAAAATCGTATGATGAAACCACACGAACTGCTAGCCAAGGACTTTACGTAAGGGAAATCACCGGGCACGGTAACTGAGACGCCGCCCTTTAGTCCGCCGGATCAACCAGTTGCCAACCTGGCTCTGCATGCACGAACCCGTTGGAAAACGGCGCGAACTTCACCAGCTCAGCCAGTTTTGCGGAGGCTTCATCAGCGCTCATGCGGCCGTCCAGCATATCGCGGTAATGCTGCGTCACGGCAACCATATCGCAAGCGTGCGGCGACAAACGGAAACCTTCCACGCCATCGGCCACCAGCCCCGCCATTTCGCCCGACAGATTGCAGCATGTGTGGCTGAGCGTCTGCAAGCCGTTGATGGCGAGGAAATCGCGGCCATCAAGCGTTTCGACAGCGAGGCCGTCGGCATCCTGTCCGCAGACGAACTGGCAGGAATCCTTGTGCAGATTGTGCACCCGCGCATGATAGCAGCGCGCCGAAATCGCCAGCGGTACGCGTCCGAATGCCCACACCTCAACCGCCACTTCGGGCACGCCGCCAGCAATCGCAGCAATGGACGTGCGCGGTAGCTCCGGCGGCAGACAGATGCGCGTTGCGCCGTTCTTCGCCAGAAAGCTAAGCGTGCCTTCGTTATAAACGTTGATGAGCGGCCCGATAGCGTGCGGATGTCCGGCAAGCGGCGGCAGCGCTGATACGTCGTTGGCCTCAACCATCACACCGGGAATGGCGAGCAATTCTTCCGCCTGGTTACGCTCACGCGCCAGGGTAGGCAAAGCCAGCGACGACAAAATCACTTGTTTGCCGCCATTTTGTAAACGCTCCACCACATCGCCTAACATGTCGGCCACGAATGGCAGCCGCTTTGAACAGACGACTTCGCCAACGCAGACGCGTTCGGCGGGGGCTTCATCAGCGATTCGGGCGTAGAAATCGCGCCACTCATCTGGGGACCAGTTGAACAGCACCGGCCCGATAGTCAAACTGGCAGTCGCCAAGGTGGTAATCTCCTGAATGCAGTGCTCCGGCACCTTAACCGGCTTCGGCGGCAACGCCAATGCGAAGATGCGTGAAGTCGTTCAACACTTAATGTAGCGCCACGGATTGTAACTCCAGCTTAAGGTCGGGCATTGGCTATATTTCGGCGCGATCGGAACGACGCTGTCCATCGGACCATCTTCACCGCCACTTTATCAAAAGCGCTTTGCAGCGCGCCCACACTGGAATCCGGGTCATCCTTATTGGCGGGCAGACGCGCGGCAAATTCTTTTGTGGCCAGCACGTTACCGCGTTTTTTGTTGATCAGCTTGGCGGTTAATTTGACGGAGGCGACGCTGTTGCCGCCGTCCACATCAATCTGGAAGGCGCGGATTTCGGTAGCGAGTGTATAATCGCCTGCGTCGTGGTTTTGCTCTTTCAAGACGACGCGGAATGCTTCAGAATTGTCCATCGCGGAAGTCAGGCGCGATTGCAAAAGCTCAGGCAGGCGTGCGCTCCAAGCAGCGCCGGAGAAATAGGACGTACTGCCTCCCGCTACCGACACGAGTATACGATTGGTGTTCAGCGCGCTTGCCGCCGAGGGACGCCGCACCGCGAGTTGCACCGGCCAACGCTTGATAGCCGCGCCTTGCGTTTGCGGTGGGGTGATATCGTAGGTGGCGATGGACGACGTGCCTCCGCTGCCCAGCCCCACAACGGAACAGCCGCCAAGCAGTGCACATACCATCCCTAGGCGAAGTAGTGGGAGGATGCCCATAGCTATAGTACCCCTCATCTTGGATCGTTGGGCATCAACCTAACATCACAGCCGCCAGCGAAGTCAAATCTAATGTTGCCTCTTTTGCGGCCTGCTACGTATTCCTCACCGTGGCGTTTAATGTGAGGTGATACTCAGAGGGTGCTAAAGCCTTTTAATGCTTACGTTATGCTTTTTCAGCGCGTAGCCGATCTGGCGCGGCGTTATCCCCAGCAATCGCGCCGCTTTGGCCTGCACCCAACCGGAGCGCTCCATCGCATCGACGAGTTGCGCCCTGCTGAGGCGCATATCGCCGCCAGCGCCAATATCGCTGCATTCTTCAGGCGTTGGGCATCCACTGCCGCCAGGTTGTGAAGCGCCGCAGGTGCACGGCACGACGTTTTCTCCAGCCGCTGGGGTTCCTCCTGCGGATGCAAATTGCGCCTCCCGTCCCGGTTGAAACGCGAAAGACGCCTCCGACGGTCCATGCCCTTTCCACAGCGTCGCCGACAGACATTCACCATGCCCACAAGCGAAATCCGCCGCTTCGATTGTGTCGCCGCGTGTCAGCGTTGCGGTGCGCCGGATGCAATTCTCCAGCTCACGTACGTTGCCGGGGAAATAACAGGATTTCAGCACATTGAGCGCCGTAGGGCTGAGCGAAAGTGAACGGCCGTTTTCCTCGTTAAAGCGCGTCACGAAATTTTGCGCCAAGAGCGGAATATCGCATTTGCGATCACGCAAAGCAGGGAGCAGCAACGGCACGACGTTAATGCGGTAATAAAGATCAGCGCGGAAATCGCCCTTGGAGACCGCCTCTTCAAGATTGCGGTTGGTCGCCGCCACAATCCGCACATTTACCTTCTGCGTCTTGGAGCTGCCGACGCGGTCGAACTCGCCTTCTTGCAGTACACGCAACAGCTTGGCCTGGAAGGCCGGTGAAATTTCGCCGATTTCATCAAGGAACAACGTGCCGCCATCGGCAAGTTCGAAGCGCCCCTTTCGGGCACTGGTCGCGCCGGTGAACGCGCCTTTCTCATGGCCGAACAGCTCGGATTCCAGCACGCTTTCAGGCAGCGCCGCGCAGTTGACGCGCACGAACGGCCCCTTAACGCGCGGGGACAGCTCATGAATTGCGCGCGCAAACAGCTCCTTGCCGGTGCCGGATTCGCCGCGGAGCAGCACAGTGGCGTTCGAAGCCGCAACGGTGGCGATTTTGTCCAGAAGGTTCCTGATAAGCTGGCTGTTGCCGATAATGCCTGAGATGTTGACCTTCGATTTCGTGGCGACTGGCTGGCTGGCTTCAAGCTGCTTTTCTAGACGACGTTGTTCTTGCAAAAGCCGTTCGCGGTCACGGGCAACGATGCTTTGAAGGTGGATCGTCTGGCCGAGCAAATTCGCAACCATCGACAGAAGCCGCACATCGTGATCTAAGCGCAAGCCGCTGAGGTGACGCCACGGGCGGTCAATCGTTAAGGTGCCTGCAACTTTGTTGCCTATGCGGATTGGTACGCCGATAAATGCAACGTTTTCCTCAGTGTCAGGGGATGCCAGATAGCAATCATCAAACAACTCGTGACCAGCGGTGCTCTGCACGATAAGCGGCATTCTTGTCGCCACGATCTGGTCCAGCGCTTTTTGCGGCAGGCTCTGACGGTTCATGGTTGCGACTTCTGCCGACCAGCATGTTCCGATGACGATATCGGGAACGTCTTCGTCGTTGAGCAGCATGATCGTGCCGTTGCGCATATCCATAAACGACGACAGCAAATTGAGCACATTAGCCAGCGTGGTTTCGATTTTAGCTGGTGCTACAAGGATCTTGGATATTTCGTACACGCCGCTAAGCGTAACTTCGCTCAAATCGCGGTGATGGTGTCGCGCCACGGCTTGTTCAGGTGCGACACCCTGGGCCGTGGAATTACTTTGCATAGTCACTCCTTGATGCGGTCAGTCTTTGGGAAAAGTAGCCACACACAAGCTCTTTTTTCATCACGATGGTACGCTGATTAAGGGGGCTGTGTCGCGTGGAAGTTTTGAGCGTTTGCTGTGTCGGGTTGCTCATTTTTTGTGCATATCCAATTATGTGTCCAAGCTTAGCCGTGCCCCATATATATGTTGGCTTACGTTCAATTTAAAATGTCGCTCATCAGACAATTGGTCAGCAATATTGCCATAACATCGCATAAGTAATTGAAAATCATAAGCTATTCATTTTGGCACGAAGTTTGCTTTCATCAAACTAAATGTTTGTCAGAATGAAAGGTCAAGCCTTATGAACAAATTAGCCGGACGCATCTTCACCGCATTGATAGCGGTAACCGCATCTCTTACCATCATGCCAACTATCGCGTTTTCCGCTGAAGCGAAAATCGCCGTTTCTGCCAATTTCACTGCCGCTGCTAAGGATATCGCGAAGGCTTTTCAAGCCAAAACAGGGCATAAGGCAGTGCTGGCGTTTGGTTCCACGGGCAAGCTTTTCACGCAGATCGCCAACGGTGCGCCGTTCGAAGCATTCCTAGCCGCTGACCAAAAGCGCCCGCAAAAGGCTGAGGCCGAAGGGCTTGCCGTGCCGGGGTCGCGCTTCACCTATGCTAAGGGAAAGATTGTACTTTTCAGCACAGATGCAAAGCTGGTGGATGACGCGGGCAAGGTGCTGGGTAAGCCGGACGCCTTTGACAAACTCGCGATCACCAATCCGAAAACCGCACCCTATGGCGCCGCCGCTGTCGAAGCGATGAATAAGCTCGGCGTCTACGCTGGCGTGAAATCCAAGCTCGTGAAGGGAGATAACCTCGCGCAGACTTATCAATTCATCGTGACAAAGAACGCTCAGTTGGGGTTCGTGGCGTATTCCCAAGTTGTGAACGCCAAGGGCGGCTCGAAATGGGTGGTGCCTGACAATCTCTACGCCCCGATTCGCCAGGACGCGGTGTTGCTTAAAACCGGCGAAAACAATGAGGTCGCCAAGGCGTTCCTGGCGTTTCTGAAAGGCGAGGAAGCCCACGCCATCTTGAAGAACTACGGCTACGGCCTGGAATAATGGTTTAACAGACAGGATGCGCCCATGTGGGACGACGCCATTTTCCTAACGCTTAAGCTCGCGGTTGTTGTGACCATTGTCTTGATGATCGTGGGCACGCCCATCGCCTGGTGGTTGGCGCGTTCACGGGCGTGGTGGAAGGAAGCCATCGGCGCGGTGGTGGCGTTGCCTTTGGTGCTTCCTCCCAGCGTGCTGGGCTTTTATCTGCTGATCGCGCTGGGCAAGGAAAGCCCTCTGGGTATGGCCGTCGAAGCGGTATTCGGGCGGACCTTGCCTTTCACGTTTGAAGGGCTGGTAATTGCGTCTGTTATTTACTCGCTGCCTTTTGTGGTGCAACCCATCCGCAATGCGTTCGAGGCATTCGGCGATAAACCGCTGGAAGCCGCCGCGACATTGCGGGCCTCGCCGCTGGATATGTTTTTTACTGTCGCACTGCCGCTTGCGCGTCCTGGTCTGTTGACTGGCGCGGTGCTGGGCTTTGCGCACACGGTTGGCGAATTTGGCGTGGTGCTGATGATCGGCGGCAATATTCCGGGCGAAACCAAGGTGCTGTCGGTTGCTATCTACGATTATGTCGAAACGCTTGAATGGGGGAAGGCGCATATCCTCTCAGCTGGTATGCTGACGTTTTCGTTTGTCGTTATCCTATTGATGATGCTTATCGAAAAGCGCATGAGAAACAGGTTGTCATGACGCTGAACGCGCACTTTGCCGGGTATTTGGGGAATTTCACGCTGGATGCCCGTTTTGCCTTCCCTGCCAAGGGGCTGACCGCGTTGTTCGGGCCTTCAGGCTGCGGCAAAACCAGCGTTTTGCGCTGTATTGCTGGGCTCAACGCGATGGATTTCGGCCTTTTTGATATTGGCGGCGAAACCTGGCAGAACAGAAACATGTTTCTTGCGCCGCATAAGCGGTCCTTGGGCTATGTGTTTCAAGACGCTAATTTGTTTCCGCATTTATCGGCGCGCGGCAATCTGCATTACGGGGCGAAACGCGCAGGGCGCTCGCAAAAGGCGGATGCGCCTGCTCCCTCCTCGGTGGATTTCGACAATCTTGTTGAGCTGTTGGGCATAGGCCATTTGCTGGACCGCGCGCCCGCCAATCTATCTGGAGGCGAGCGCCAGCGTGTCGCCATAGGCCGGGCGCTGTTGGCGCAGCCGAAAATTCTGCTGATGGACGAACCACTCTCAGCGCTCGATCATCAGAACAAAAGCGAGATTATGCCGTATCTGGAGCGGTTGCACGACACGCTGTCGATCCCGGTTCTATATGTGACACATGCCCTTGATGAAGTGACACGCCTGGCTGACCACATGGTTTTGATGGAGAAAGGCCGGGTTATGGCGTCTGGCGCACTGGCGGATGTGCTGTCACGCCTTGACTTGCCGTTCCAGCAAGATGACGCCTCGGGCGTGGCCCTGGACGCGATGATCGTGGAGCGTGATACGCGCTGGCATTTGGCGTTGGGCGATTTTGGCGGCGGGAAGTTATGGTTTCGTGATCCAGGACTTCCCCTTGGCAGTAAAGTTCGCCTGCGCATCCTTGCCAGCGATGTGAGTTTGTCAAGTGTGCGGCTGAATGGAGCAAGCATTCTCAACTTGTTGCCCGCCAAGGTAGTGGAAGTAGCGCCTGGCGATCATCCGGCGGTGGTGCTGGCGCGGGTTAATGTTGGGGGCACGCCGATGATTGCCCGTCTGACTGCCCGCTCAGCCGAAGCATTGAGTTTAGCCCCAGGTGTAGAAACCTGGGTGCAGATCAAAACGGTGACGGTGTTGAAATAAATCTCTGTGCAGCAATATAAGAAGCGTCATGACGAACAAAGTTCTGATGTTTTCATTGTTATCAATAATTTGTATAGGCGTTTATTTTTACATATCAACTTCGCCGCCAAGCGGTGATGCTTTTGCAAAAATGCTTATCGAAAAGGCGGGGGGCAACGGTGGAGAGGTGAAGCTGCGGGATCAAGCGTCTAACTCTAGATACTGCTTTGCCCCACAAGTCTCCGATGTTAGCGAGCTCTTGAAAAGAGAATACGCGAGGGTACCTGTAACTTTTAAAGAAACAGACGACAGCTGTGAACGCAGGTCTAAATCCGTACATAAATGCCGGAATGGGGGTTCCGACAGCGTCAAGGATGCGATGAGGGCCGGTGGTAGGTGACCATCCACTTCATTCTTATAGGCAGTTCCCGAGTTCGGTTGAGAGCGCCTGTTCCCGCGTCCCGGCCTGCCGCCAGAAAG
>JARRLC010000088.1:0-10096 GCA_037387425.1 Alphaproteobacteria bacterium | reverse complement strand
GCGCTTGAACGGCATAGGTTCTCATTTATGAGAACCGGTATAAGAAAGGAATTACGTTTGAGGGAGGGCAAAAGAATGAGACAGGCTTGGCCAAATGAGAACTACGTGGCTTTCTTATACCGGTTCTCATAAATGAGAACCTATGCCGTTCAAGCGCCACGCTTGTTTGTCTCGCGCGATCAGACAAGCATTGCGCGGGCTTTCTCTCGCACTTGCTCGGGCGCGCAGTCGCAAAGGTTTATCCTGAGCACTCATTATAAAGGTGAGCTTGCCAAGCCGCAGGAGCAGCGCTTAGGTAACCGCCCCATAAACTACATCCCGCTTTAGCGACGTTGAAGCCTGTCGATTACGGGGAACAGTAATATTGGAAAGCATGTGCCAGCAATACCCAAATCGGGAAGGCTGAAAGAGCGAGCCAGGGCCCGGCGATCCCCAGCATTGCTAACGACAAGATGAGCGCAGGCAAAACCAACACCAAAGCGATGTATGGGTACTGCCCCATACGATCCAATGCGGCCTTCCCATTCCAAAGGGTTATGGAAGAATTGCGCTTGGATTGTCGTGCTGGTTTCGGCGATTTTAAATGCGTATCGGCACGGTGTTTAGGCGGCTGAATTGGGGGCTCGCCTTCAGGGGCGAATTCGGGGTGTTGACTTGCCCAATACAAGACATTGTCCCTTGGCCAGAAAAACGCTGTTTGCCGCGGACAGAACTTTCCTTGGTCGTAGAGGATCTGACGCTTGCGGTTATTGTAAGTAAAACCGTAGCGTCCTGGCTCGGCCGGCAACGTATCTATCAGATAAGCTCCGTTGTCTGCCATAACATCACGCATCCAGGCGAGGTGAGGTTGAATCTCACCGACAACTTTGGAATGAAACCAAGACCAACCATTCAAACCTGACACTTCAGAGTTCATTTCGAGGGTCTTGGCTATCAGCCAAAGTCCGCGTTCGTAATCTGATTTCCGCAGGATAAGTGAGGACTTCCGGCCATAATTGATATGGGGGCCGATCGAGGGTTTATTGAAGGGCATAGTTACGATGCGGCGATATATGTATCCAGGCAAAGTGCGGGTAGGGATCCAAAGCATCATGCGCAGGGGCGGCAGTCGTTCATAAGCAAAGTTGAGGGTGTCTGCCAGAAACCGCCGAAGTGTAGCGAGCTGCGCCATATCGGAAAAGCGTTCGGGTTCGCCTTCCATGTCGAAATGTCTGTTCCACTGAGGCTCATTTGTTGCAATTTCGGTGCAGAATACCGCAAAAAAATGCTTAACCGTATTCGGTATACGCTCGCAGGCTATGCGCGGCGCCGCTGCCGTGAGCGCTTGTAAGACAGCGTAACGTTCAATATTGATGCCAGCCGCTGCGATGTCGTCAGGAAGCGCGCCCTTCATCTTGATGAGCGTGGCGGCAACCTCAGGGTCGCAGCCGTATCCATGTAAGAGTTGAAACCACCCCTCTGCATCGTGCGGGGCGTCAGGCAGATGGGCGTCTAGTCCCTTAAACTCCGGGGTAAGCAGAGCTTTCTGGCATGTGATCGCAGCATTCTGAAGTTCTTCCTCCACTTGCGCCCGCATGGCGAACTCTCCTCAAAATCCAGGTTCTTTTCCAGAGCAAACTTTAGACTTCAGCCGGTAAGCTTGACATGACATAGCCTGGTTATGCGGCCTGCCCCCACTTCCTCGACATAGAGTTACTGGGCGGAGAGAAGCTTGATGAACGCCGCGCCTGCTTCACGTTGCCCCTTCTCATTTAGATGGCCGCCATCGTCCGTGATCTCCGGGCGCATCGCTTCTATGCCCTCGGCGGTTGGGGTGCCGGCTTCGATCCGGGCGAGGTCGAACAGATGCGCTGAGTCGAACTCTTTACGGAGGTAATCGTTGAATTCCTTGCGTTTGGCGTTGTGGGCGAAGTCTGGCGAGCCGCGCCCGACAGCCTTCTTCAACCATTCTTTCACACCACCATTGACAGCGGTGAGCGGCGCTGTAACGGCCACGAAACGAGTGTCCGGATTGGCGGTCTGAAGTTTTTTGATGGTTGCGACATAGTTTTTGGCGATGGCCAAAGCATCCGAAGTGCGCGTGATATCGACATAGCAAAGCTTGACCAGCGCGATATCGATCTTGCCATAGGGCTTGGCAGAAAGGGTTTGCTCAAAGTCGCTGATCTTCTTCAAGGGAGCGCCATTTTCTCCCACAGCAAAATGGTAAATGCCCGCCTTCCCGCTGCTATCGGTGCGCGTTTCGACGAGGTTGAAGGTCACGCCGTGTTCATTGGCGATAGTGTTTACGCCATCGAGGATATTTCGGCCAACAGACTGGTGAGCAAATACCACACGCTTATTCGCTGCTGCTTCAATCTCAACTTTCGTGATAGCGGGCACTGTTTGCTCCTGAGTGTAACCTGACGTATTGAAAGAGAGAATTAAAGCGAGCAGAAGTCCAAGAAACCGCGCTCCCTTCGGTATGAAGGCAAATCGCTGCCTAACTTCCATTTCAACCTCCCGATCCAATGTGTGAGAAGAAATATCAAAGTGCTTGAGCGGTAACAAAGACCGCAGTCCATCAAGCCGCCGACTCTGGTGACGCGGTGACAATAGCCGCTGTTGCCGTCATTATATTGGCAGGCCAGAGTAACACGAACGCGACGTTCCTTTTCTTTTTACGCGATGCGCAGGGCGTCGCCCATCAAGCGATCAGCGGCGCGGCGCTTGCCGCTCAGGTTGCGATAGACGGCTTCGGCCTGAGACGGCGTAAGGCCGAGCGCTACGGCGATATCCGTAGCTGAAATGCCATTCTCCATGCCATAAAGCGCGATGTCGGTCTTCTCGTAAGGCAGTGAAAAATAAAACTCTTCCTGCGTTTGCGGTAGGCTGTAAGTGTTGGTGCTCGGTAATTGCCGTAGGATTTCTTCGGACACGCCAAGATGAGCCGCAATCCCATAGACTTGTGTCTTGTAGAGATGCGCAATTGGCTTAATATCGGCAAGTCCATCTCCGCCGCGCACAAAAAAACCGAGATCATATTCAAGCTTGTTAGGTGTGCCTAGTACAGCGTAATTCAACTTATCGCCGTAGTAATATTCCAGGTTCTTACGGATGCGCTGCTTAAAGTTTGTGGCGGCGACGACCGTCAGGTAAACGTCAAGTGGCATGCGTATTGTGCTTTGTTCGCCCGCCGGGTTCTGCACCACGATGTTGAAATGCGCAATCATGCTCTCTGTCGCCGGGCTGATGACGATCTTGTGTTTCCAGTCCAAGTCATAGCCAGGAACGATGCTGGCGATGGCCGCGTCGCGTCGGCTGTAGCACCCGATGGCTTCCAGGGATGGGCCGATATCTTCCACCGCATATTCGATGCCGAGTTGCTGGCACAGGCGTTCGGCGCGGTCGTGGGAGTCGTCCACCATGTCGCGTTCGGGCATAAGCAGGCCGAACACACGGCGCGGTCCCAGGGCTGCCACTGCCAGCGCCACGCACGCAGCGGAGTCGATGCCGCCGCTTATGCCCAGCACAAGGCCGCGCCGGTTGAGCTGGCGCACGGATTGCACGAGGAATTCCGAAATACGCGCAGTTTCCGCGGCGTAGTCCATCGCGAAAGTCTGCGGGCCAATGGCGGCGTACTCAGTAACTACGGGGGTCGTCATTTTGCTCTCCAAAAGGCGAATACCATTAGCTAAGGGGTATGGCGGATTGATCGACAGAAACGCGAAGCTTCATGCGGTCGAGCTTGGCGGTGCAGTCGCGGACGTGTGCAGCATAGCCACTCGGGCTGAAATGCTTTGCGAGCAGACCTAAGGTCAGAACGCCGATCAGCCCCATTTCCTCGCGTTCGCCGAGCGCTTGGCCATCCTTGAGGCGCTGCAAACGGCGGAGCAACAGCGCAGTTGTTTGTGGATCGCAGAGACCGTGGGCGGCCAGCCCTTCCAGCGACAGCAGGTCAGCGAATTGCGCCACGCCTTCGCGGCTGAATACGGCATTGGCTATAGGCGCACGGAACGGCTGCTTCTTGCGTTTCCAAATTGTTTCGGGAAGATGCCGGCTCGCAAAGCGCCGCAGCACGATCTTGTCTCGAAGTCCCGATAGTTTGTGGCGCCGGGGCAAGGCCAGCGCAAAATCGATGAAGTCGGGATCAAGGAACGGGTAGCGCGCCTCTACGCCGTGAGCCATGGCCATGCGATCCCCCTGCGCCGACAGCAGGTAAGACGACATAAAGCTTTGAATTTCAATGAACTGCGCGCGCGTGAGCGGGTCGTAGTCAAGCCAGCCATCTGGCATTTCGGCGGCGAGATCGGCCATCACGCCATCGAGCGATGCGGCGTTCCTCACCTCCGGGGCGAGCAGGCGCATGGTCCACGCGGTGTTCTGCCAGCGGATGAGGTGGGAGTAAAACGGATGGTCGGTGTCGGTTAGTCCTTGGCGGAAGAAGTTCTGCCAAAGGGCGTTTGAACGCGCTCCGGCGCTGCCTATGTATTGGTGAATGCGTGACAGAAGCGCTGGGCGCATGGTCGAGTCTGGGCTGCGCGCCCAAAAGCGGCGGATCTGATCTTCTTTAAAAATGGTATAGCCCGCCAGAAACTCATCAGCGCCTTCGCCAGTAAGCACCGTCTTCACGCCGGTTTCGTTAACGAGGCGCGAAAGCAGGAACATCGGCACTGGCGCAGTGCGCAACAGGGGCGTTTCGCAGCACCAGATCACCTCATCGAGCGCGCCCCGTATGTCGGCGCCGCTACAGAGAATTTCGTGATGGCGGCTATGGAGAACGCCAGCCATTTGGCGCTGTTCAGCGGTCTCGTCGAAGCGGTGGTCTTCGAAGCGGATGGCGAAGGTGTCGAGTTGGCCGCCGTTCAGCTGTTCCTTGGCGACGGAGCTGATGACGGAGGAGTCCAAGCCGCCGCTGACATAGGAGCCTACCGGCACATCTGCACGCAGACGTAGTGTGATGGAGCGTTTCAAATGCGCTTCAAGCGCGTCGACCGCTTCTTCATCGGAAAAGCGCGCCAATTCCGGCTGGGACGACGGGTTCGGCTGCCAATAGCGGGTTTGCGTGACGTTTAGATCTTCGTTGAAGCACAGCGCCGTTGCCGGAGGTACTTGCGAGACGCCCTCAAACACGGTACGTGGCGGCGTGGCCGACCAGCGGATGAAGACTTCGGCAAGGCCGGCGGTCGAGAAGCGTGGCTCGATACGCCCGCCCGCGAACAACGCTTTCGCCTCGGAAGCGAACAGCAGATGCCCGTCCACCACGGCATAATGAAGCGGCAGAATGCCGACACGGTCGCGAACTAGCCATAGCTGACGTTTACGGCGGTCCCACAACGCAAAGGCGAACTGGCCGTTGAGCATGCGCCAGGCGTCGGCGCCATAACGCTCATAGGCCTGGACAACGGTTTCGCTATCGCCTTCAGTGTAAAAACTGTGGCCAAGCGCCTTCAGCTCCTGCCGTAGTTCGACATAGTTGAAGATTTCTCCGTTGAACACCAGCCAGATCGAGCCGTCGCCATTGCGGATCGGCTGAGAGCCGCCTTCGAGGTCAACGAGACTGAGACGGGTATGACCGAGAGCGATGCGGCTGTCCCGGTACATGCCGTAGCCGTCCGGTCCGCGATTGACCAGCATGGCGACCATACGCCGCAATTCTTCCGCTGAAACTGACGGCGTGGAAGTGCTCGCGAGAATGCCGGTTATACCGCACATGGATCACAGCCCTTCTTTTTCAGATGCGAGGCGCTCGCGTAGTGCGCGACGGGTGATCTTGCCGCTTTCAGTCTTGGGCAGTTCTTGACAGAATTCGACAAACTTAGGCACTAACCAGGTTTCCAGCCGCGCGGCGCAAAATTTGCGGATGGCCAGCACATTCATTTCGGCGTTCTCGCGCAGCACTACGAAGGCTTTCACCGCCATGCCATCAATGGGATCAGCAACGCCGATCACTGCTGCTTCTGCGATATCGTCGCATTCATAGAGCGCGTTCTCTACAACGCGTGGACTGACCTTCTCTCCTCGGCACTTGAATACATCGTCCACACGTCCGCTGAAAAACAAGTCTCCGTCGGCGTCAGCGTAGAAAAGATCGCCCGTATAGAGCAACTTTTCGCCCTCTATGGGGCCGTCACGCAGCGCTTTGGCGGTGTCTTCCGGACGGCGCCAGTAGCCGCGCATCAGATTGGAGCCGCGCACGACGAGTTCGCCCGTCTCGCCAGGGCCACAGCGATTGCCGTCCGCGTCCACAATCCAGACTTCGCAATTTGGCATTGCTCGCCCGACAGAAGCGGTTTTCTCGTCCAATCGTGCCGGGTCCATATAGCAGACCCGCGTACATTCAGTGAGGCCGTACATGGAGAATATCTGGACACGCGGCAAAGTTTCGCGGAACTTGGCGATATGTCTTGGCGGCATCGGGGCCGCAGCGTTGGTAACATAGCGCAGGCGCAAAAGACCGTGTTTCTCGAACGGCGCCAATTCCAGAAGTTTGGTGAACAGCGCAGGCACGCCGGGCAAGCCGGTAACATTGTGCTTGATGAGCTGTTTCAGCACCTCTGCCGGAAAGGCGAACGAGCGTTCCAGCACCACTGTGTAGCCGGTATAGGCGCCTGTTATAATCTGAAAAAGGCCATAACCGAAAGACATCGGCAACACGTTCAGCACGATATCCTCGGGGACATTGCCCAAATAGGTGGAAATCGCCCAGGCGTTATTGCAGACCGAGTGATGAGTGAGCATTACGCCTTTCGGCTTGCCAGTCGAACCAGATGTGTAGATGAGGAGCGCGAGATCCTGGTCGATCAGATGAGTGTCGGTCGGCCGGGTGTGAGGTTGAGCCAAAATCGCCGAAAGGTTGGCCTGACCATCGTCCGTTTTGGTCCATATGACAGCCATATTTGGCGGCGCCTGCAAAGTCGCCTCTTGCACACGCAAGCGGAATTGAGGCTGCACGATAAGGCATTTCGCCTCAGCGTCTGAGAGAATGAACCCCAGAGTGCCGCCTTTCGTAGCATGGTTGACCGGCAAGAATACGGCGCCAGCCTTCAGCGTTGCCCACAGTGCGATAACGAATTCGATGGAGTTTTCGAGCATCACCGCAACGCGATCACCACGGGCAATGCCCAGCCGCTGAAACTCTACTGCGAGCCGGTCGCTATCATCGTCAAGTTGTGCAAAGCTTATTTGGCGGCTACCAGCAATAATTGCTGCTTTTTCGCCCCATTTTCTGGCAGATTTTACTAAAAACTCATGGACCAGCATTGAGTAGCCCCAGGCTATTACGCTGTCTTACTTTCAAGAAACGCACAAATTTTGTTAATGCTGTCTAGATTGTCGGCTGTGATTTCGTGATCTTCAATTTTGATGTTAAAAGTATCTTCAATGAATGCTACGAGTTCCATCGCAGCAGTTGAATCAAGTGCGCCTACTTCCAGGAGAGAGTCGTCGTCGCCAAATTCAGCTTCAGTATTTAAAAAGAGATTTTCTACGATGAATGCACGAATAACATGTTCAGGATGATTAGCCTGAATTGGTGCGTCCGTATCCATACTTCCTCCCCCATCGCAGTATTAATTTTTACTAAGCGAGTTTCCCGTTTTACGCAAGACATGCCATTAAAAAAATCTCCCTACCTCTCAATTTTTCCAAACCTCTCAGAGCCTGGAAATCAGGCAAATCCGGTCTGGTGGCGACGGAGCGAACGTAGCCTCGTGTGCTGAATGTCAACAGGCCCTAGGATATCAGCCGTTTTGGTTCGTGGACAGCTCTTGCTCTTAGCTGAAGACCCTGACGGGTACGGCCCGCAATCGCCATAACCAGAATGAGCCGCAAAGCTGACTGCCTTACAGGTAGACGCAATTATAGTGGCACCACCTGACAAGCACATATATTGACCAAACACGTGACCAATAAATGCCAGGCGCCCCGTCGAGGAATGCCTGCCAGAGCCGCTCTACCGCGGCTGGCTCAAGGCCGATCGGCGCGATGAGCTGCGGATCCCGCAAAGTCTGGTCCATGACGTCTCTCAAGCCGCGCCTGATCCAGCGATCGAATGGCAGAACGAACCCGCTCTTTGGACGTTCGAACAATGCCGGATCAAGTCCGCGCAGACCAATGCGTCGCAACATGGCTTTCTGGCGCAGAGGCTGATAGCGCACCGTCTCCGGCAGCCTGTCTACGTTTTCGAATAGAACCTGATCCACCAATGGCACCCGCTGTTCCAACGAAGAGGCCATGCTGGCTACGTCGTTGTCGCGCAGTAGCCGTTCGCCAAGAAAAAGTCGCTGCTCCATGACGCTGATGGCTGAGAGCGGTGTGCGCCCCCGAGTTTCTGCGAGAATTTGGGTACGCATAGTCGGTGGCAGACCGTCTGTCAGGGTTTCGGCTAAACCGGGCGTCAAAAGCTCGCGCTGGTATCCGGGGAGGAAAAGCGCGTAGGCCATTTGGTATAGCGCTAACAGATCATGCCCATGACGTACCATTTCAGGGAGTTTAGCCCACCGCGTTTGAGGTGGCATTGCCCCGCTAGACCGTCGCAACGGCCAGGTGGCCAATTCGGCCGCCGCCACTTGAAGATCGCGCGGCACCCAGGCGGCGCGACGGGACCAGCGCTGTAGCACCGGCAGGTCGCGAAAAGAGGTGTAACCTCCGAAAAGCTCGTCGCCCCCTGCGCCCGACAGCGCCACAGTGAACCCAGCGGAACGAATGGCCTGCGACATGTAGTAGGCGTTTAGTCCGTCGAAAGTCGGTTGATCCAAGCTGTTCAACGCCGCTTCCAGATTCTCAACGAAGTGCCTTTCCGTAAGCACCACCTCGTCATGCTGGGTTCCTATTGCGGCCGCAATCTGCTTTGCTATGGGGCCTTCATTAAACTCTTGTTCCTCGAAGGCCAGAGTGAAGGTGTGTATGGGGCTTTTATTGGCGCGCTGAGCCAGATTCGCCATGACCGACGAGTCTACGCCACCAGAAAGGAACACAGCGAGAGGAACATCGCTGGCGAGGTGAAGCCGCAGCGTCTCTTCCAAGATGTTGGCGAGATCATCCTCACTCATGCTCGGATCGGGATCACGTTCCGGGATACGCCAGAAATGTTCGTGGCGGATCTCCTTTCCATTGCTGTCGAACTCAAGTAGGTAGCCCGAACCGAGGAGTTCGACATCTTTGACGGCGCTAGAAGGGCCGACAACAAATCCGTTCCATACGCAACTGGCCAAAGCCTGCGGGGCAAGATGAGGGGTTCCGAGCAATCCGGAAGCCAGAAGCGTGCGAAGTTCAGAGGCGAAGGCCACTGACCAGCCTGCCTCAGGATTTGTCGATCGTGCTATATAAAGGGGCTTGATACCCAGGGGATCTCTGGCCAGCAAGAGCTGCCGCGTTTCGGGGTTCCAACAGGCGAACGCGAACATGCCACGCAACCAACTCACCGCGCGCGGCCCGTGTAGAGCGAGAGCGCGTAACATGACGATGGTATCGCCGCTTGACTCAAAGGACTGCCCCTCCGAGGACAAGCGCTGCCGCAGTTCGACAAAATTGTAAATCTCGCCGTTAAAAACCACAACGTGACCGGTTACCGGATCGACCATGGGCTGCGCACCCGAGGGAGAAAGGTCGAGAATGGAAAGACGGCGGTGGGCTAATAGCGCGCCCCAGCCTCTGGCGTCTGGCGTAGAAAACCAGGTTCCGCTGGCATCAGGTCCACGATGGACCATGGCGTCGTTCATACGTTGCAAAGCGTCGCGGTTGTGCTGGTCTAGGCGTCCGATGATTCCGGCGATGCCACACATTTTTACACTTGCCTCCCGAGCTTAATGCAACTGGTCGTTTGCGCGTAGCTTTCCAGGTATTTTTGCATCGTGCGAACAGATTACCGGCTTTCTGATGTTTCTAAAGTCTTTTGAAGTGGCGCCGTTTGTGTTCGCCGTTGCAGCTCAGCACAGACCCGAAAACACAAAGCCTTGGATGGTAGTCAATGCAGTGAAATGTTGAATAAGCCTACCAATTAACAGCCAAGTTAAGTCGCGCCTTTGAATTACCTTAGGTGTATGCGATGAAATAAAAATCTAAATATCCACTTGAAAATACTTAGGTTCTTGCTCGCGAACACATAGCTATCTTC
>JARRLC010000087.1:0-10182 GCA_037387425.1 Alphaproteobacteria bacterium | reverse complement strand
CGCCGTCAAAAATGCCAGCGTCGATCATGGAGTCGCCTTTAACCTCAAGCGCGAAATGTTCGCCGCCGGTAAGAAAATCTTCAGGCATTCCGATCGTATGACTGTGGTTTTCTATTGCCGAACGTGGCACCCCTGCTGCGATGCGCCCCATAACCGGCACCCCTACTGTGTAGGAGGACACCTCGTCATCGCCATCGCTGAAGCCTCTGTTAGGGTTGGAACGCTTCATTTCAACCACGGAGGTGGGCATTCGTGAAACATTGCTATTATTGCGGCGTGACGATAACACAGCTTCCGGCAACTTCAAGATTTCGAGCGCGCGCGCCCGGTGCGGCAACCGCCGAATAAACCCCCGTTCCTCAAGCGCGGTAATCAATCGGTGAATACCCGACTTCGAACGCAAATCAAGAGCCTCCTTCATTTCGTCGAACGATGGCGGGATGCCTGATTCCTTCAACCGCTCATTGATGAAAAGAAGAAGCTCTTTCTGCTTGGGGGTAAGCATGATGTCGTCCCTAATCCGGCTATGGCGCTCTCGTACAAATCAAGAACATCTATACGTGTTCTAGTTGTGTTCTGCAAGCCCTAAACAGCGAGATCCGTATTTTTTCTGACAAACTTTGCGCAATGGAAACGCAGCTCACGATGAGCAGGAGCCTATCGCCCTACCCTGCCCCGCCATCAAGCCCCAGCAGTTTGCGCGTCGCGGCGGTAACGTTCTCCTGTCGCATCAAGCTTTCGCCCACGAGAAACGCATGCGCACCCGCACGCGCCAGACGCTCAATATCGGCGTGGGTGAAAATACCGCTTTCGGCCACCACCAAGCGCCCCTCCGGCACCAGCTTTGCGAGCCGCTCGGTCACCTCCAGAGTGGTCTCAAACGTCTTCAAATTGCGGTTATTGATGCCGATGAGCGACGTTGGCAGGCTGACCGCGCGTTCCAGCTCGTCTTCGTCGTGCACCTCGGCGAGAACATCCATGCCCCAGTCGTTGGCCGCACCCGCCAGCTCCATGGCCAGAAAATCGTCCACCACCGCCATGATGATGAGAATGCAATCAGCCCCCATCGCACGCGATTGCGGCACCTGATACGGATCAAGCATGAAATCCTTGCGAAGGGCCGGCAAGGCGCATACTTCCCGCGCTTCAACGAAATAATCCGGATGCCCCTGAAATGACGGCGTATCAGTCAGCACGGACAAACACGCCGCTCCACCCGCTGCGTAGGCAAGCGCAAGACTGGCGGGGTCAAAGTCGGCGCGGATCAGCCCACGCGAGGGGCTGGCTTTCTTGATTTCGGCAATGAGCGCGTGGCGGTTTTCATTCGCGCAGTCCCTCACTGTCTCGCCGAAGGGGCGGACGGGTGGCGCAGCGCGCGCGGCGTCTTCCATGGCGGCAAGGGGCGTGGCGGTTTTGGCGGCAGCGATTTCTTCGCGTTTATAGGCGGCGATTTTCGCCAGTATATCCGTCATGCGTGTGCCCTGCTCTGCTTACTTTTCTTAGCCTTTATCCAGCGTTAGCTGTTATCCATTTGCGTTGCTGGCGGCGACCAATTTTTCCAGCGCTGCGGCGGCTTTGCCTTCGTCGATGGATGCGGCAGCCAACTTTGCGCCTTCTGCGAGCGTTTCCGCCTTGCCTGCCACGACGAACCCAGCGCCCGCGTTCAACAGCACTATGTCGCGGAAAGGGCCAGGCTCGCCAGCAAAGAGCGCGCGCATGGCGTCAGCGCTTTCGCCAGCCTGACCGCACAGGATATCGGCAAGCTGCACTCGCGCCACGCCTGCATCGGCTGGCGACACGGTGAACTCGCGGATTTTGCCGTCTTTCAGCTCTGCGACTTGCGTTGGCCCAGTGGTGGAGAGTTCGTCCAGCCCGTCAGATCCGTGTACCACCCAGATATGTTCTGCGCCCAGCCGTTGCATGACTTCGGCCATTGGCCTCACCCAAGCTCCTGAAAACACGCCGATAACCTGGCGCTTTGTACTCGCCGGGTTAGACATAGGCCCAAGCAGATTGAAAATGGTGCGCAGTTTCAATTCTTTACGTACTGGCACGGCAAAGCGCATCGCCGGATGATAGGTCGGCGCGAATAAAAACGCCACGCCAGCTTCTGTGAGGCAACGCTCGGCGACATCTGGCGTCATGGCGAGATTCACGCCCAGGCTTTCCAGCACATCGGCGGCGCCCGATTTTGAAGACACCGCGCGATTGCCGTGCTTGGCGACGGGCACGCCCCCGCCCGCCAGCACGAACGCCGAGGCCGTGGAAACGTTGTAAGTTCCCTTAGCGTCGCCCCCAGTGCCGACGATATCAACCGCGCCAGAAGGTGCCGTCACCGTCTTCATTTTCGCGCGCATAGTGCGCACAGCGCCGGTGATTTCGTCCACGGTCTCGCCGCGCGCTTTCATCGCGACCAGGAACCCAGCAAGCTGAACTTCCGGTATGCCGCCTTCCATGATGGCGTCAAACGCCGCTGCGGCTTCGTCCTCGCTCAACGCAGCCCCGCTTGCGACCTTTTCCAGTTGCGGGCGAAACCGTTCTTCTGCTGTTGCGGTTGTCATCGCAAAGTCTCCTGTGAGTGGCCAGAGAGCATGGCGCGGGGAATTTCGAGATTTTGGCGGATCGGCGCCCAGTTGATCCGTGCGATCCGCAAGAAATTGGCGATCACAGCGTGTCCGTGCGCGGAAGCAATGCTTTCAGGGTGGAATTGCACGCCGAAAACAGGGGAGCTGGCATGCTCCAACGCCATGATCACGCCGCTGGATGTGCTGGCGCTGATGCGCAGAGCGGAGGGCAGCGTTTTTTCTTCGACGACGAGCGAGTGATAACGTGTAACCGAAAACTCGGACGGCAGCCCCTGGAACAGTTTCTCGCCTGTGTTGTAAATCGTGGAGACCTTGCCATGCATCGGCTTCGGCCCACGCACGACGCGCCCGCCATAAGCTTCGCCGATAGCCTGATGCCCCAGACACACGCCTAGAAGCGGCACGCGCCCCTGGTTCTGGCGGATGAGATCAAGGCATATTCCAGCTTGCGATGGGTCTCCCGGTCCTGGCGAGATTACGATAGCGGCAGGATTTTCAGCGAATACCTCGTCAACGGAGATCTGATCGTTGCGGTAAACACGGCAGGCGACGCCCAGGTCACCGAAATAGTGCACGAGGTTATAGGTAAAGCTGTCGTAATTATCAATCAGGGTGATCATAGCCCGCCTCCAACTGCCCCAATCATCAGCAAAAATAGTGTGTCAGGTCCAGCAGAAAAGCGAAAGGCGTGCATGGGAAGTGTATGAACTGGCGGCAAGCGTTGCCTTTAGCCCGCCACCAGTCTATTGAGCCAAGCTATTCGGCGGGACCGCCTTTGCGGATTGCGCCTATCAGTTTCGGTATTCCCATATTCTCCAGCAGGTTCACCTCAACGCCGTGGCGGCGCATGATGTACCATTGCTGAGCGACAGATAAGATGTTGTTCCAAGTCCAGTAAATGACCAGCCCGGCCGGGAACGAATGAAGCAGATAGGTGAAGAACACCGGCATCCACGCGAAGATCTTCTGTTGCATCGGATCAGGCGAGGCGGGGTTGAGCTTCATTTGCACCCACATACTGATGCCCATGATAAGCGGCCAAGCGCCTACCATCAGAATTGCCGGCGGCGTCCACGGGATAAGCCCGAAGAGGTTGAACATGCTCGTCGGGTCTGGCACGGAGAGGTCGTGTATCCATCCAAAGAACGGCGCCTGCCGCATCTCGATGCTGACGTAAAGCACCTTATAGAGCGCGAAGAACACCGGGATTTGTATAACCATCGGAAGGCAGCCCGCCATGGGGTTGACCTTTTCCTTTTTGTACAAATCCATGATGGCTTGCTGCTGCTTCATTTTGTCATCGGGATAGCGCTGTTTGACGCGCTCCATCTCCGGCTGAAGCTTCTTCATCTTGCTCATGGAAGCGTAAGACTTGTTGGCAAGCGGGAAGAACAGAAGCTTCACCAACACAGTAACAATAAGGATGGCTATGCCAAAGTTGCCAAACACATGATAAAAGTAATCAAGCCCATAGAACAAAGGCTTGGTGATGAACGGGAACCAGCCCCATTCAATAACTCTGCCAAAATCTTTGATGGTGTATTTTGCTTCATAAGCGTTGATGACGTTAACCAGCTTAGCTCCAGCAAAAAGCTTTGTGGATACTGTTTCGGTAGCGCCAGCCGCAACCTTCATAGACGGAAATTCGTAATACGCTTGATAGGCTTCGCGTCCGCCAGAAGATGAAGGCTTATAATATTGAAACTCGGCTTTGTATTTGACGTCTTGCGGCGGGATCATCGCCGTTGCCCAGTATTTATCGGTGATACCGAGCCATCCGCCCTTATCGGAGAAAGACATGATATTCTTGGTATCATTCTCTGCTATGTCCGATATGGAGCTATACTTCACTTCCTGAAGCTTATCGGTAACGCCGATAAATCCTTCATGCATAAAATACAGACCGGCAACTTTTGGAGTGCCGTGTCTCACGATGATATCGTAAGGCTGAAGCACAACAGATTTGCCAGATTTATTCTCCACCTCATGAGTGATGGAAAACATATACTTATCATCGACAGCAATTCTGCGCCGGAATACAAGCCCTTTGCCGTTATCATACACCAGCGTCACCGGATGCTGAGGCGTCAACGCCCCCGGCTTTTCCAGTTTCCATACAGTTGTATCGTTCGGCAGTTTCACATCGTTTGAAACGCTTCCCAACCAGCCTGACTGCTCAAAAAAGGGATCGGCGGTTTTTGAAGGCGACAAAAGCACCACTTTCGGGCTGTCCGGCTTTGTCGTCTGAGAAAACTGCAAAAGCGTTAGATCGTCGATGCGACCGCCCTTGAGCGCGATAGATCCTGACAGATTGGGCGTCTCAATGGCGACGCGCGGAGAAGCGGCCAGCGCCTCTTTGCGCGAAAGTTCGTGCTTCGCGCCATCGGCTGAAACACGCACACCATCTGCCTTTTGATCCGAAACGGACTGCGGGAGATGCGTGCCCTCTGAAGACGCTTTTTGTGTCGCTGGCTGCGCTGATTTTTGCTCAACCTTCTGCGCGGCCTGCTGCTCTAGCTGTGCAGCCTTTTGCGCGGCCGCTTGCTCGGCTTTATGCGGACCTGAGATAAAAAGTTCCCAGCCGAACAACACCAAGGCCGACAGCGCCAGCGCTAGAATAAAATTACGGTTGTTTTCGTCCATCATTCCGGTAATCGCTTTTCGAAAAGGCGCGTCGTCGCCCTTGTTAAGACTTATCTTCTCCAACCGCACTCCGCCCAGAATGCGGCGATGATGTTACATGCCGTTGACGCTCCACCTTTGGCCCATTTTGACGGGACATCGACTGGCTTGCCTTATTTTTTCGGGGCCGGTGCACTTTTTCGAACGCCTGCCGCATGTCTTCTAGCAGATCAGGGAAGGGTTGGTGAAGAGCTTCGCGACGACCTACGATCACATAATCATAGCCTGGCTTCGCTGCAACAGCGGCTATCAGCCGCAACGCTTCTCTAAGACGGCGCTTTGCCCGGTTGCGCGTGACAGCGCCCGCTCGTCCCTTTCCTTTTTCCGCCAGGGCCTTACCGCTAACGGCGAACCCGAACCGGACTTCACTGCTCAGTTCAGCCTCGTCTCGGGGTTTTCCTTGCAGAATGAAGCTCCTGGCCACCCATTTGCCGCCATTCCTGATGCGGGCGAATTCGGCGCGCGTTTTAAGCGTGGACAGGCGCATGTTCCGCTCATGATCAAATTTAAGCGGTTAACTTCTTACGTCCCTTAGCGCGACGCCGCGCCAGAATGCGTTGTCCTGTCTTGGAGGACATCCGCTGACGGAAGCCATGTTTGCGTTTGCGCCGTAAATTTCCCGGATTATATGTGCGTTTTGTCATCGCTGCTCCTAACTTGCCCCATCCGCCAGATATTGGCGGGCTATGCGGCAGCATTGTAATGTATCGTGAGTTTGAAGAAGATATAGGTGTGTTACACAGGTCTAGTCAAACGCGCAAAAAGGCAAAACGCCAATTTATCGCACCAATCGTCACATTTTGCCGGTTCAAAACACATTTCAATGCGCCGGATACCGGTTTTTTGCCTTGAGCGTAATGCTTGAGCGTGCTTCCTGATCTTGGCTTGGCTGAGGTCGTTCAAAAATTCACATGCCAACGTATAAATGATGGCCGAATACAAAGCGGGGAAACAGCATGGTGGAGCAACTCAAGCCCGATCTGTGCATCATCGGCGCGGGCGCGGGAGGGCTGGCGGCAGCCACAAGCGCGGTGCAACTCGGCGCTGAAGTTATTCTTATCGAGCGCGGCGAAATGGGAGGCGACAGTCTGAATGCCGGCTGTGTGCCTACCAAAGCGCTATTATCGGCGGCCAAACGTGCACAGGCAATCCGTGAGGCGGGCAAATTCGGCATTAAAGCCGCCGCCCCTCAAATTGACTACGCCGCCGTGTGCGCTCATATCAAGGACACCGTCACAGCGCTCACCCCAAACAACACGCAAGAGCGTTTTGAAGGCATCGGCGTGCGCGTAATCCGCGCCGAAGGCAAATTCAAAGACCGCACAACCGTCGTTGCGGGGAACTATGAAATCAGCGCGCGGCGATTTATCGTCGCCACCGGCTCATCGCCTGCCATTCCCCCCATTTCCGGCCTTGACCGCATACCATATCTGACCAACGAAACCATCTTCGACCATCCGGAATTGCCCGAAAACCTTATTATCATTGGCGCAAATCCGTTCGGTCTGGAACTGGCGCAAGCGTTTCGCCGTTTGGGCAGCGATGTAACCGTGCTCGAAGCACTCACCCCGCTTGAGAATGACGACGAGGAAGTGCGCCGCCCGGTATTGCAGCGCCTGAACGATGAAGGCGTGCGCATTATCGATAAATCACGGCTGGAACGTGTAGAGCCGTTAAGCTCCGGCATGCGCGTTGTGTTCGAGAAAGACGGCCAGTCCTACTCGCTTGACGGCACGCATCTGCTGATCGTTGCCGGACGCCGCCCCAACATCGACGGCCTCAATCTGGAAGCCGCTGGCATCAAATACACCCCAGACGGCATCGCGGTGAATGCGGGGCTGAAGACCTCCAACCGTCATGTTTACGCAATCGGCGATGTCACCGGGGGGCTGCAATATACCCATGTCGCCACAAGTCACGCCGCAGCCGTCATCAAAAACGCAATGTTCAGACTGCGGGAGCGAATCGACCTCGACACCCTGCCATGGGTGACATTCACCGACCCGGAACTCGCCCATGTCGGGCTGACCGAAGAAGGCGCCCGCAAAAAATACGGCGACAAGATTAACGTGCTGCGCTGGCCGTATCTTGAAAACGACCGCGCCAAAATAGAACGCCGGACGGAAGGCTATCTGAAAGTCATCACGAATCGCAGCGGTAAAATTCTTGGGGCCAGCATGGTTGGCGAACAAGCAGGCGAGTTGATCCAGATGTGGAGCCTCGCCATGCAAAAAGGCATCAATGTCAAGATGATGGCGACTTATATCGCCCCCTACCCTACCCTGGCAGAAATCAACAAACGCGCTGCTATCGCATTTTTCGTGCCCAAGCTGACCAATCCATTTTTAAAACGTGTGATCGCTTGGTTAAAAAAGCTTGGTTAACAATAGCTTGCGGAATTGATTCGCGGTTCAAGGCACCGTGTAGCTAAAAGTCTCGAAAATTTTCACTATACCTGAGCATAAACATCGGATATAAGAGGAGAGGCAAGACAACTTATCGTGAGTGTGTAGCGTTGCTGTTTGGATCTTCACATACTTCTGGTGTTGGTAACGCTACCTCCGGCGGCGAAGTGTCGCAGCCTGGCTCGTGCAAGACGCCTTTCCGTTACGGACTGTCATTCAAACTTCTGCTGCTCACTATCGTGTTCGTGATGCTGGCCGAAGTGCTGATTTTCGTGCCCTCGGTCGCCAGTTTCCGCGCAAACTGGCTGATGGAAAGGCTCGCCGCCGCGCAAATCGCCTCACTTGCAGTGCGAGCAGCGCCGAACAACACGGTTCCCAATCGCCTGCGCAAACAATTGCTGCAAAAAGCCATGGTTCACGGTGTCGCTGTGCGGCGGGAAGGCGTGCGCATTCTGGTGCTGAAAGCAAATGTGCCTGGCATGGTGGCGGCGCATTACAACATGGAAAACGCGTCCATGCTCAAGCTTATCGGCGATGTATGGGACACGTTCTTTGCGCCGACTGACCGTCTGATCCGCGTTGTTGGAAAACCCGATCTGTCCGACGATGCGGTAGAAATCGTCATGACGGAACGCCCGCTAAAACTTGCGCTCTGCCGATATTCAGTAAGAATTCTCGGCCTGTCGTTTCTCATTTCACTGATAAGCGCCACGCTCGTCTATCTGGCGCTGAATTATATGTTCGTGCGTCCTGTCAGACGCTTGACCCGCAATATTGTGGGGTTCCGTGAAGATCCGGAAGACACGAGACGCATTCTGACGCCAACCAGCCGCCGCGATGAGATCGGAGTCGCTCAAACAGAGCTATCCGCCATGCAGAACGAACTCGTGGGGATGCTGCGCCAGAAGAGCCGTCTGGCCGCGCTTGGCCTCGCTGTCAGCAAGATCAGCCACGATTTGCGCAATATGCTCTCGACCGCGCAGCTCATGTCAGACGGGCTAACCGCCAGCCATGACCCTATCGTGCAACGCTGGACGCCAAAGCTCATTTCCTCGCTCGACCGCGCCATTACTCTGTGCATGGAAACCCTGCGTTATGGCCGCGCCGAAGAAGCCGCGCCGGAACGCCAGCTTTTCCCCTTGCGTCCACTGCTTGATGAAGTGGGAGAAAGCCTTGGCCTTCCCGGTCACAGGCGCATCCGCTGGAGCATAGACACAGGCGACGAACTCGATCTGGAACTCAACGCCGACCGCAACCAGATGTATCGCGTGTTGACGAACCTCGTACGCAACGCCGTACAAATCCTGGAAACGCCCCCCGATATTCTGCGTCCGGAAATCAGAGTGACCGCACGTCGTCAGAATAGCGGCATCGTAATCAGCATCGCCGATAACGGCCCAGGTGTGCCCCAAAAAGCGCAGGCACATTTGTTCCAGGCTTTCCAGGGGTCCGCACGCGTGGGCGGAACCGGGCTCGGTCTGGCGATTTCAGCGGAACTTATACAGGCGCATGGCGGGCGAATCTGGCTTGATCCAGACGCCATAAGCGCGACATTCCACATCTTTCTTCCACAGCAGGGCAACGAAAAAGCCGAAACAAGCAGCCCGCTGTTAAATAATGTTGCCGTCCCACTTGCGTTTGGTCGCTCAAAACATTAGAAGAGTGAGGCGGCGGTCATGCAGGAACTGCAAAGGGCCTGTTTCGTAGCCGCCTTGCCGCTTATTATGGCATCAAGCGCCCGTAGCTCAGCTGGATAGAGCACCAGACTACGAATCTGGGGGTCAGAGGTTCGAATCCTTTCGGGCGCGCCAATGTTTTCAAGCGGTTAGCTGGAATTTTAGGCTATACACTCATACAGTTTTGCAATCCGTATAATCAAAGTTTTGCAATTTGCGTTCTTCAGGCGTTCTCGCGCCATGCAAATCATCCTTTTTTTGACCTCTCCCAACGCAAGATGGCAGAGCGTGCCAAACGGCGCTGATTGACCATGATACTGTAGTGCTGAATCATCTCACGGCTTTGTCCAGTGATAGCGGCGACTTCTCCATCAGTGCAGCCGCTCTCAAGCAACATGCACACTGCGCTTTTCCTCAGCCCATGGAAAACAAGTCGCCGTTCGCGAAATGAAATGAACGCTGGGGTATTCATGGCGGTCTGCTATGCTGCCTTGAACCCTGATGCCCATGGCAGTTTACGGCTATTCGTCAAAATGCGAGTGCTGTTACGTGGAATTTCGTTCAGGATTGACCGAAGCTCATGATGGAGCGGTATCCATAAGTGTTTTCCGGTCTTTCCCTGCTTGATGGCGATCTCTTCGTCTTTGATCGCACTCCAATTCATTCCCAATACATCGCTTTGACGTTGCCCTGTGAAGAGAGCAACTACTGCAATATATACCCTGACTCATTGAGAATCCGCGAAAAATCGCTTGCCTGCACCGGCGAACAGGATTCGACTGGGACGTATGATTCGCCATGGATTTCTGAGCGCTGTTGAACGGAAGGAACTGG